>JBGSKQ010000094.1:0-42818 GCA_041741095.1 Saprospiraceae bacterium | reverse complement strand
TCTCGTTACCCCGAAATGCGCAAAGGCACGTTGGCGGCCACAGCGAGGGGGCCCACCCCTTCCCATTCCGAACAGGGCAGTTAAGCCCCTCTGCGCCGATGGTACTGGCCCCAAAGGCTGGGAGAGTAGGTCGCCGCCAACCTTTTTTTATTATACTATAAAATAGGCTCATACTTACGTATGGCCTATTTTTTTTAGGTCAACCGTACTTTTATAATCCTATTATTTTATGGTTTGGAAATTGGGCTAAAAATTTTTCAAAATTTTTAGTTACCCCTAAGATAAATCCCCCACCCCCCGCTCCGCATATTTTTAGTTTAAATACATTCCCTTCCATACCCTCCCGCCAAATTTGCTTGAACGAATCAGGAATCATTTTTTCTAAATGCTGAAATTGAAATTCGCTGATGTGGTTCATTGCTTCAAATAGCTCATTTACTTTGCCAGAGAGGCTTGCTCCGATAGCACTTTCAACAAAAGGAATATACTCTGATTCACAACGGTTTGCAAATTCAGCGCTTTCCATTTTAGTCAAAAAATACTCAATATAAGGTGTTGCCTTTCTTTCAATACCTGTGTCAATTAAGAACAGCCCAAGTTCTTCCTTTTTAATTCCCACTTGCTGGATCCCCTCTTTTCCCAGCAATAATGGTTTTTGCAGAAAACATATCAGCGGATCTGTGCCGCTGCTAGTTCCGTGAAAAAAGCTTTCCATTTGCGCAAGTCCTTGTTTCAATTGTAGTAAGTCTCCATTATTTTCTTCCTGGTTCCCTCCGCCCCATCGGTCAGCAATTGCAGCCACTAAGGCACCTGAACTTCCGACACCATAACCTGTGGGAATATTTGATTTGAAAATAAGTCCATTTTGCAATTCTTCTTTAAAACTAACCGAATCTATTGGGAGCAGCAATTCTCCATTTTGCTTCAACTTGAACAAAAATCCTGCAAAATTTGGCAACTGCATCTGCTCCTTTTCTAGTATGGATTTGTTCACCCCAGACAAGTAATCCCAATAGCCTGAAAACATAGGCAATGGTATAGCTAGGGCGGATGAACCAATATTTACCGTATGTTCACCAAATAAGAGCAATTTGGAAGGATACAATTTCATACAGCAAATGTAAAAAAGCCAAATCACAAAAGATTTTCCTCTTCTGCCCCATTTGCCAAACTGCTTTTTACTTTTGCCCATACCTTATATCAAAACTATGCAACGCAAAGCCTACCGCCTAAAAGCTGGGAACATCAATAAGCTTCGATTGGTGACTGAGAACCTACCCGAACCCAACACTGAGGAAGCATGTGTGGAAATAAAAACCATAGGATTAAATTTTGCCGACGTTTCCGTGATTTTGGGATTGTACAGTGCCACACCAAAAGGGGAATTCACTCCTGGGCTTGAATACGCAGGCGTAGTAAAAGCAGTCGGAAAAAACGTAGTATCCCTTAAGGTGGGCGACCGAGTAATGGGCATTTCACGTTTCGGGGCATATACAACACATATAAATACTGATGCGAGATACCTGGTACCAATTCCAAGTAACTGGACTTTTGAAGAAGGCGCTTCCTATTTGGTACAAGTACTGACAGCCTATTATGCCTTGGTACCGCTCGGCAACCTTCAACCAGGAATGACCGTATTGGTTCATAGCGCAGCAGGTGGCGTGGGTATTTTGGCTAACCGGATTGCTAAAAAGATGGGTGCATTTACCATTGGCACAGTTGGAAGCCCAGCCAAATTGGACTTATTGAGGGAAGAAGGTGTTGATATACCAATTGTCCGGGACGAAAATTTTTATAAAAACCTGGATAAGATACTGGAAAACAGGGAGTTAAATCTCATTATGGAAACTCAGGGAGGCAAAATGCTGATGGAGCTTTTCAAACGACTTGCTCCTGAAGGACGCAGTATCGTTTACAGTGCCGCTGATTTCATCACGCATGGCAGCAGGCCCAACTACCTGAAAATCTTGTGGAAATACCTCCACCGCCCAATGATTGACCCAATGAAATTGACCGATGGCAACCGTGGCATCTTGGGCTTTAACCTTATTTATTTATACGAAAAAATACACCTGATGCACAGCTATTTAGAAGAAATAAAAAAGCTGGATATCGGCAAGCCAAGGGTAGGACATGTATTCAGTTTTGATGAACTGCCAAAGGCCGTGCGACTGTTGCAATCTGGAAAAACAACAGGAAAAGTAGTCGTAAAAATTTAATAGCCAATGAGTTATAAAACACTATTCATAGACACACCCACCGTCAAATCAAAGGCAACCTGGGGCATGACCATACAAGATGCCAACGGCGATCAATTGGCCAGGGATGTGGACGCAGCCATTTTGGAAAAAGAACATGAAGGCTATGAACTCGTTCAATCTATGCCCATACAATCGGCCATGATTTATGCCAGTTCGTACCCGTATAGTTACACTTCTGGTATATTGTTGATTTTCAAACAAATAAAGCCATGATCAACTTTCGCTGCAAGCCTTTCCACGAGCTGACTGCTACGCAGCTTTATGCTGTTATGGCCCTTCGCCAAGAAGTTTTTATAGTGGAGCAAAATTGTCCTTATATGGATGCAGACGGCAAGGACTTTAAAGGTTGGCACGTGATGGGCTACGATGATGATGGCAAATTAGTGACTTATGCCCGCCTGCTGCCCAAAGGGGTTTCCTACGACAATTTCCCGTCTATCGGCAGGGTCGTAACGGCGCTTTCGGTACGCAGGACTGGCGCAGGAAAAGCTTTGATGAAAAATGTAATGGACTTGATGGAACAGCTTTTTCCAGGTGAAAACGTCAAAATAAGTGCGCAGACTTACCTGAGAGCCTTTTATGAAGGTTTTGGCTTCGTAGTTTCTGGCGATGAATATCTGGAGGACGGCATACCACATTTCCCGATGGTAAGATAGAAGGCCCTTTTTCATAAAAGCATTCGATAACGATAAATTCACATAATCCCTTTTTGGGGGAAATCTCAATTCGTTTATCTTCGCCGCAATACGATTTTTTGTAATAGAACTCCGCTGAAAATCGAAACATCATATTTTTTACCATTGCTCGATAAATCTGCCGACTGGCAGGAAGACCTGCGGGAAGCATTTTTTAAATACCCAAATCGAAATTTTGCACCATGAGTAACATTGACTTTAACAAAATTGAAAATGGGGTAAACGGCTACCTCGACGCCGCCCTTCAAGAAGAAAAAATAGACCAACAGAGTTATGACATGGCCAAGAAGAATACAATGACCTTCTTGCGCCATTGGCTCACCGATGATAATTTCATACGGATATCGCCCCATGTTCGCCAAGGCATTCTCTCTGCTGTGGAGGCTGGCAGGTGGGAAGACATCGTGAATACCTTCCGCAAAAAAATGAGCTTCGGCACCGGAGGCATCAGGGGCTTCATGGCCAACGACCGGGACAGCATCGTGCGCATGGAAAAAGAGGGATTGGACGCCCCAATTTTGAAAGGCCCCAACACCATCAACAATGTGGTGTTGCTGCTTACCAGCGCAGGCGTGGCCAAGTTCGGCCAGGAAAAGGGTTTTGACAAAATAGTTATCGGCTATGATAGCCGTGTGCGGGGCGGCGACTTCGCCAAGGCCATTGCCGAGGAGTTTCTGGCCTATGGCTTTACAGTATATCTTTTTGACGAAGCCTGTCCTTTCCCGGAAGTGACTTTCGCCATTCCCTACGTAAAAGCCCAAATGGGCATCCTGCTCTCGGCCAGCCACAACGACTACCGATACAACGGCTATAAACTTTGCTGCGGCAACGGTTCCCAGTTCGACCCGGAGGAGCGCACCGACATGTACAACAATTACATCGTGAAAGTGACATCCGACGACATTAAGACAACCTCGTTGGAAGAAGCCCCAAAAGGCAAGGTGATTTGGCTCGGCGGATCGGAGCGCCTGCCAGGCGTCAACTATTATGGCCATGAGCAATTGCTCAATATCCACAATGCTTACGGCAACCAGGTCAAAGAATTTTTGCTTCAGGACACTACGACAAAAAAAGACCTCAGCCTTGCATATTGTGCTTATCACGGGGCGGGGAGGAAATTGGTGCCTAAACTTTTGATGGATATTGGTTTTGAAAATGTAAACATCATCCATGAAAATGGGCTGTACGACCTCAATGGACTCTTTCCCAGTTTCAACAGCGACCCAGGCATGGAGCAACAGCCCGACCCAGGCGACCGCCGTGCCGCCAAAGTGGCCGTAGATGCTTTTTTGCAGGAATATGGCCAAGCAAAATGGGACAGCACAGATGTACTCATTGGCACCGACCCCGATGCAGACCGATGCGCATTGACTGTAAAAGTACCTGAAAATCAACGTGCTATCTACGGAGGCGATTATGCATTGCTACCAGCCGACGAGGCGTGGGCTGTGCTGCTTTGGTACAGGCTCCACCTCGACAAAAGTATTGAAAAAGATAAAGCCTTCATCGTTTTGTCGCACACTACTACAGATGCGCTGACGCTTTTGGCCAGGAAAAATGGCATTGGCGTCATCAAAACATGGGTAGGCTTCGCTGCACTGAGCGCCGCCGTGCGGGATAGCTGGAACGGCGAACTGGTGGAAGGCCTGAATGAAGGCAAAAAAGATCCCAACCAGCCACTGACAGACATGGTGGTGATGGAGACCTTGGGCATGGGCAAAGGCCGCAGCTACAACTTGGGGGCTTTTGAGCAAAGCAATGGTTACGCCCTGTTGGGATATCCGCCGAAGGATTTGTTTTCTTTGGGTGAAAAGGGCCACGTGAGGGACAAAGACGGCACTTTCGCAGCGATTTTGCTGGCAGAAATAGCTCAATGGGCAAAAGACAACGATACCACCATTTTTGAATTGATTGACAACATTTATCTGGACAATGAGATCGGCCTATTTTACAACCACTACGAACCTGATCCAATTGATGGCGAATACCCCGGTATAGAAGGCGACCGTTTAAAAAAAGCTATTCTGCGCAGGGCGCTGGGCTATTACCAGATTGCGTTGGCAGGTGGTTTTTCCATTGGCAATACACCAGTAAGCGGCGTGGCCATGTACCGTACCGGAAAATACGATCACGTCTATCCGCCCACACCTGACTGGATTTTCCCGGACGAAGGCATTCGCTTTTATTTTGGCGATGAATACAACCACCTCACCGTGCGGCCTTCGGGCACAGGGAATGCACTGCGTTTCCATATCCAAATGCACACGTTTGAAGTGAACAAAGGCAATATCATTGAGAAAAAAGCGGAACTGCGCAACCGAGCAAAACAAATTGCCGACAGCATCCGTGAACTGCTCGGGGCACCCCGCAGCAGCGAGTTTTAAAAAAGCAAGGAAAGCCACAAATTGACACCATTAAAAGTGGGCAATTTGTGGTTTTCCCTTTATTGTTCAATGCCTTTCAAGTCTAGCACCCACGCCCCTTTTTCATTGATGTCGTAAAATTCTACGCCCAATTCCTCACAGGCTTCCTTCCATTTTTCCAATCTCCACCTTTTGTTCGAAGCGTCGAAAATGATCAGTTGGCAGTCAAAAATCTCCATCAAATCCGCCATTTCGACTTTTGGGGAATTTCGCAGCAGCAAATAATCCACTTTTATTTTTTCAGCCACGGGTTCGAGCAGGTGGTCAACAATGGCTATCTTTTTATCAAAAAACTGCACCAGGCCATTTTCATAAAAACAGCGATCTGAATAAAATACAGCCGTATCGCTAATTTCTACTGTTTCGATTTCGCCAGCGCCCATTACCAAACGGTGGCCTTCCACAGCGAATTTTAATGCTTTTTTCTCTATGTCTGCACTGAGGAGACTGCATGTTTTTTTACCATCAAAAAAATCAATGGCCGTGTGCTTGTAAACGTTGTAAACCACAATCTGGCGGTTGGAATGCCAACGCCACGAAGTAAATGCCGTGCTGATACTTACTACCAACAGCAGCCCAAGTGCAGAAAGTACCCACTTGAACTTTTGGGAGCCAATGGCCAACATGGTACTGGCTAAGACCAAATAAAGCAAGACAGCGATCAAGGAGCCTATCCATATACCATTGATGATGGCAAGCGGCAGTTTTTGAATAAAATAAACCGTCTCGTTGCCCAACCACAGCATGGCCCACAAGGCTTTGCCTATCCAAATTGCCCCAGTTTCCCAAATGGCATCCACCAGGAAAAGCAACAATCCCGCCCCCAATTCAAAGCCCGAAAGCGGCACTAAGACAAGGCTGCTCAGCCAAAACCAGGTGGGAAATTGGTTGAAATAAAACAAGGTAAGCGGCAGCGTCATTATCTGTGCCGCGATAGAGACTGCAATAAGTTGCCAGATTTTGTCGAGCCATTTGTTTTCGACGACCCATAATTTGGCGATTTTCGACTGAAAAAAAACGATGCCCAAAACGGCCAAATAAGAAAGTTGGAAACTGACACTTGCTATCCAAAAAGGGTTTATTATCAAAAGCAAAAAAGCACTGGACGCCAGCGTGTTATAAATGTTGTTGTTCCTTTTCATGGCCATACCCACGTTGACAAAGGAAAACATGACGGCTGCACGGAGCACGGAGGGCGTTGCTCCGGTGACCAATGCAAATGCCCATATTCCCGCCAATATCAGCAGCATTTTCGCTACTGTCCAAAGTGGGCTGTAAATTTTCACCCGGCCAAAAAGGAAATTTAAAATGACGAACACCACCCCCACATGCAGCCCGGAAACTGCCAAAACGTGCATGGCCCCAGTTTCGGAATAGGCGGTCAACAAATCCTCCGGCACCTCGTCCCTGAAACCCAGTATAAGCGCTGAACCAACCGTGAATTCATTTTCGGTGGGAAGGTGCCGGCGCAGCGTGCCAACAAATTTTTCCTGCAAACCGATGGCCGAACCATACAGTGAAAACGACCTCCGCTTATGGTGCAACAACCAATCGCTCTCCCGCACGAAGGCCTGATGGTGGATGTTTTGAAAATGGAGGTAGCGGCCATAGTCAAAAGCGTCCGGGTTTTTCGGGGCCTCGACCTTTGTTATTTTGCTTTTAAAAAATAGCTCATCGCCATATCGGAGCGAGGCGGCAGCGCTGTCCTTGGCCACATAAACGAGTATGTTGCCTGAGACCGGGCGGAGGCTGTCCGCTGCGTTGCCCATCGCTTCGGCAGCCAGTTCCAACTTCACCCATTCCCCCTTTTTAATAGGTGCATCCGCAATCCTGCCTATCACCATCCTTTCATCCGAAAAATCGAAATGGCTGAAATGGCTTGTCCAGTTGGTTTCGAGCCTGTACCACGACAGCACATAGCCTAGTAATACCAGGCCAATGTTCAACAAGCCGCCATGTACCCAACGGTACCGATACAAGCCCCTTATTTTGGCGGCTGCCAAAAACAAAAGGGGCACCGATGCCAATACATAGAGAATGGGCCTTGGATGGTAATTGAAAAATATTGCCAGCAGGATGCCTGCGCAGAGCGGCACCAGCAAACGGAAAAAGGGGATTTCCCGCCAATTGATCATGGCTTGTGTTTTTTGGTGAAAGTGGTTTTTCCCAAAGGGGTTGTCAGCGGGTTTTTAAACCAAACTTAAAGCACTGAAATTCTCGAAATACCTACTCGCCTACTGCCAACTTCGGGTTTTCCTGCACAATGTAGGCATTATGTTTTTGATTGTAAAATATTTGTTTTAATTATAGAATCTATTGCGTATAAGAATTGTGGCAAACTAGCGCATTTCTTTGAACCGCCACAAGTACCAGCAGGCGTATGAGCGGTATGGCCGCCATGGCTCGGCCACCTCGAACATGCGTTGGCGTAATGGCTTGCCCATTTCGGCCAAACCATAAAGCTGGATGATGGCCGAACTGATGCCGAAGTCGTCAAGCGGAAGAACATCTGGGCGTTCGAGACTGAACATGAGGATCATTTCCACCGTCCATTTGCCGACGCCTTTTATCTGGGTCAAATATTGGATAATGGCTTCGTCGTCCATGCCGCGCCAATCCTTTTGTTCCAGCTTTTCTTGTTGAAAAAAAGCAGCTACGTTTTGCAGGTAAGCAGCTTTTTGGCGGGAGAGACCGACGCCTCGGAGGGTTTCTATATCGAGCGCCAACAGCTTGCTGGGGTGCGGAGTATTGTCTTCAAAGAGGGAAAGGAATCTGTTTTCGATAACGGCAGCTACTTTGGTGGACAGTTGCTGGCTAATAATGGAGCCGAGCAAGTCTTCGTACACGCCTTTTGAGTTGACGGAAAGCCAGCGGAATGGCGCTTTGTCTATGACGTTTTTTAAAAGAGGATCTTGCGAAAGGTGGCGGGTGATGGTCGTTTGCATGATAGAATTTTATAGTCAAATATGCTTGGTGCAATTTTAACGTAATTCGACAAACCTAATGAAAGTGCTACTGTTTTCCCTGAAATTTATCAACATTGCAACACAAAACTGCTAATACAGACATGCAATTCCATCCAGTTTTTGAAACAAGCAAACGGCCCATCCTGATTGCCGGTCCTTGCAGCGCCGAAACAGAAAAACAGGTACTGGACACGGCCCATGCCCTGGCGGGCGAGGGCATTGATCTTTTCCGTTCGGGTATATGGAAGCCCCGTACCCGGCCCGGCGCTTTCGAGGGTGTTGGGGAAAAAGGTTTGGCATGGCTCAAAAAAGCAAAGGAGGAGACGGGCCTAAAAGTAACGACGGAGGTCGCTACCGCCCAGCATGTACAAATGGCCATGCAATATGGCATAGATGTGCTGTGGATAGGTGCCCGCACAACGGTCAACCCATTTTCTGTACAGGAATTGGCCGATGCCCTACGGGGTATTGAAATCCCTGTTTTGATCAAAAACCCTGTCAATGCCGATCTGAAACTTTGGATTGGCGCCATTGAACGCATCCACCGGGCGGGCATAAGCCGCATAGCGGCCGTACACAGGGGTTTTTCAAAATATGGCGAAGTAAAATACCGCAACATACCACAATGGGAATTGCCCATAGAACTCAAAATCCTATTTCCCGACCTGCAAATCATCTGCGACCACAGCCACATCTGCGGCAATCGGGACATGCTGCTCGAAGTGGCACAGCGTGCGCTCGACCTCAACTACGACGGCCTGATGACGGAGGTACACCCCAACCCAGATGCCGCCTGGAGCGATGCCGAGCAACAATTGAAGCCCTTCGATTACCACGAATTGGTGCAGGAGTTGGTTGTCAGGCGGCCCGTAGCCACTGACCAGGAATTGCTGCACAAGCTCAGGTCGCTCCGCCGTGAAATTGACGGCATTGACGAAAAAATCATAGAACTTTTGGCGCAGCGTATGGCGGTTTCGGAAAAAATCGGTGAGTACAAACGGGAAAACAACATCGCTATTTACCAGCCCCAGCGCTGGCGGGATATTTTGGAAAACGGACTGCGTAAAGGCAATGAACTAGGCCTGAGCGAAGAATGCATCGGCCATTTGATGAAAGCCATCCACCAGGAGTCTATCAACCACCAGTCGAAAGTGATGAACGAGGCGCCGCAATTGGCTCCTAAAACCTGAAAGCTTATTCGCTTTTTCAGCCCGCCGAAAATTGAATTTTTATTTTTTTCCGATATTTTTTGGGCAGAAAAAAAATTTGACCCAACTTAGCCCCCGTCTTACTCTTAGAGAGCATCCTATCCCATATTTTATCCAATCTCCAAATCCACTAAGCTTAGAATTTCTGTTAATTTTGCTGCCCATTTTAGGCAAAAACCAATTGAACGCATCTCCATACGAGGAAACGTTAACGTAAAATACAAACCGAAAACTCATGCTGTTACTTTACATTGCGACCGGAGCATTTATCATTGGAGGCGGAATTATCCTCATTTCTAATTTAACCACCCAACGCAGCTCGAAAAAGTGGTATTGAGCAAGCTGCCAGGCTTAACCCTTTTTGAGAACACCCAATATTTTATTAGCTGTCCTGTTGATCTTCCTTTCCATCCATTTTTACCTCAACAGATTTTATGGCTTGCTGCCATTTTAAAAAAGGCCAAGCAATCTATGCTACCTTTTAACTTTCCTCGATTTCTGCCGACTTTTTGCCTTATAATTTGTTCTTTTGGCCGCTGACTGCAATTTCACTTCACACTTTACAATTTTTTATTTGGATTCCAACAAAACTCTCGTCACTGGCGGCACCGGCTTTATCGGTTCCTATCTTTTGCGGATGCTTGTGAAACAAGGCTACGAGAACCTCCGTGTGCTGCACAGGCCTGGCAGCCCTATGCATTTGGTGGAAACAATAAAAGATAAGGTAGAATGGGTAGAAGGCGACATGCTCGACCTGCCATCTCTTGAGCAGGCAATGCGTGGAGTGTCAAAAATCTACCATTGCGCCGGCATTGTTTCTTTCAATGCCAAGGATGCCCGCCAAATGATACACGCCAATCGGACAGGTACGGCCAATATCGTAAACATTGCCCTGGATGAAGGCATTGAAAAACTCGTCCACGTAAGTTCCATTGCTGCTATTGGCAGGAGCAAAAACGAGCTGCACATTGATGAAAAAAACCATTGGCAGGACGACAATTGGAATACACCTTACGCCGTGAGCAAACATTTGGCGGAAATGGAAGTATGGAGGGGCATAGCCGAGGGCCTTAATGCCGCAATCGTCAACCCATCCAATGTACTTGGAAGCGGCTTTTGGGAAGGAAGGACTGGAACAGGCCAGTTTTTTTCAAAAATATGGAAGGGAATGCCTTTTTACCCTCGTGGCAGCAGCGGCTTCGTGGACGTGCGGGATGTCGCCCGTTTTATGATCCTATTGATGGAAAGCGAAAAGATTGGCGAGCGCTATATTGTTAATGGGGAAAATTTGCCCTTTAAGACGGTTTTGTTTGAAATTGCCAAAACGCTTGGGGTCAAAAAACCATCCATTGAAGTGAATCCTTTCATACGTGAAGCGGCTTGGCGGGCCACTTGGCTTTTGTCAAAATTGACGGGCAAACAGCCATTTGTCACCAAACAAACCGCAAGGGCCTCCGCCCGCACTTTCTTTTACGAAAACCAAAAATCATTGAAGGCATTCCCCCAGTTTGCCTACACGCCGATCCAACAGACGATTGAAGAAACTGGCAGGCAGTTTTTGGAAAATGCGAAAACAGGGTTTCAGCCAGCCGTTCTGCCTATTTAAAAATTTCAACCATTTCCAATATCCTCACCTTACAATCGTCACATCCCCTTCGTACTGCACCACTACCCCGTCAATGAATTCGACTTCGGCCAGGTAGGCGAAAACGGCAGGGTTCATTGTTTTTCCGTTAAATGTCCCGTCCCAGCCCATCGGTTCGTTGTTGATGGCCAAGTTGTAGCCGTCGAAGACCAGGTTGCCCCAGCGGGCAAATATTTTTAAAGTCCTGATGCCCTTGACGGCAGGCCCTCCATACACCGTGAAATAGTCATTGATACCGTCGCCATTGGGCGTAAATGCATTCGGGATGTAAATAGGCCGATTGAGCAACACGTTGATGGTCACGGAATCCAAGGCTTGGCAATCCGTTTCATCCGTTATTATAATGTAGTAAGTGGTTGTGCCGACTGGCATGGCCGTAGGATCAGTGCAATCATTACAATCCAAGGTGTTGAAGGGGTTCCATTCAATGGTGACGGGCCTAAAAAGAGGTGTGATTATCGCCCGGATGTCTGCCGTGTAGCCCAGGTCTATAGTTTGATCCGGCCCTGCTTCTACAATAAGCGGCGGCGGCTCACTGATGGAAGCTTGCAGTTCAAACAAGCAGCCCCGGCTGTCCCTGACGGTAGCCGTATAGTCACCCGCCAGGAGCCCCCCCAGATTGGGATCAGATTGAAAATTAACTCCATCTGCGCTGTATTCAAAGGGCGGTGTGCCGCCGGATGCATTAAAAAGAATGACACCTGTGGCATCGCCGTGGCATATCACATCCATTACCTGAAAGTCAAAAAACAGTTCCGGCGGCTGCACAATATCGGCGGTATTGACGACGGTGCAACCATTTTCATCGGTTACCGTCACTGTGTAAGTTCCTTCCAAAAGGCTGTCAATCGTGCCTGTGGTATCGCCGTTGGTCCATTGGTAGGCATAGCCGCCCGCACCGCCTGTTGGTTCTGCCGTGATGCTGCCATCCTGTTCTCCAAAACAACTGATGTCCAGCGGGTTGATGCCCAACAAAAGCGGCGGGAAATCATCCACTTCGATAGTAAAAAATCCTTCGCAGCCTGCATTGTCCACCACCTGCACGGTATAAGTACCTGCGGGAATGTTGGACAAAACGCTGTCAGATTGCGGGCCGTTTCCAAAATCGTAAGTGATGGGATAATTGGCAATATCAATGGAAATGGAAATGCTGCCGTCGGAGTCGCCATTGCAGGTAGGCGGGTCAACCGGATCCCAGCCAGCCGCCAGGCTCAAGCCTTCCGGCACCACGAAATTGAACGCCTCCTGGCAGCCGTTGGCATCCTGCACCGTCACATTATAAGGGCCAGTATTCAGGTTTTCAAGCGTATTGTCTGGGGAAAAAGTGCCGGAGCCTTGCCAATTGTAGGTATAAGGCAACGCATTGCCGATGGGCTCCAGGGTGATGCCCCCCGTTGCGTCATCGGGGCCGCAATAATCCGAAATGATTTCCGGGTCAACATTGGGCGAAGGCAGTACGGTGATATTTTGGATAAAAGTCACGATGCAGCCATCGCCGCTGGTGACTGTCAACACAATTGCTTTTGTACCTGGTGTGCTGAATGTAACATCATGCGGGCCATCGCCTGTAGCGGTTGCAGGAGAAGAACCGGGGCCAAAACTCCATTGCCAATTCGTGATACCGTCCACGGAACTGGAAGCATCCATGAAAGTGATCGGTTGTTCGGTGCAAATTGTACTGGGGGCAAAATCAAAATCGGCATTTGGCCCCAGGAAAGTGCCAGTTCCACCAAATTCTATGGAAAAGCCGTAACCGGTTTCACTGAAGTTATTGATGACAAGGGCATAGCTTTTTCCGGCTATCATGTCAATGGCGGCCACAAAGTTGTTGTCGCCAGCTTGGCAGCCGCAGGTTTCACTAAAATCTGTATCAGTAAGGCTTAAGCCGGTCGGCCCGGTGCAGTTTTCCCATTGCGGAAGCGGGTCGCCCACATTCTCACCAGAAGCCATGCAGCGCAGCTCTATTTTGTCGGAACAATCGTCCACGCCGTTTGGGAGTTCATAAACCAGGAAGTCGAGGTCGTCGGTAGAGTTGGAAGGTGTCAAACTAAAAGACAAAGTGCCAGGATCCTTGCAGGTCCATTTGTACCAAACCGAACTGGATTCCTGGATGTCGCAGGTGATGCTGTTGCAGCCGGCGTTGTCAATTTCGTTTGGGTTGTTGCCAGTCCCGCTGATGAAATCAACAGAAAAAGAAGATTTGTCGCAAAGGATTGTCCCAGTATTGCAGTCGCCGCCAGGCTCCGGCACGGCGTTGTAGTTGTTGATGCAAAGCTGGAAAGTACCTGTGTTGCCGTTACGGGCGTCCACCCGTATATAGTAGGTCTGGCCAACGATGAGCGGACTGGCAAAGGACTCGGCGATATTGGTCCCAAAGGCATCGGAGGCGCAGGCTTCTTCCACCAGCCCATTGGGGCAGGTACCGGAATAGAGGGCGAATTGTGGGTTTGAAAGGGAGCCGCCAGGAGTTTGATTGGTGGTCGTATTTCCTAAAACCGTAATTTTTACCGTCGTAGCCTCTGCTACAAAGGAAAACCATATATCATGCACATCGGTACTTTGGGGAAAACAAAAGGGATTGCCCGGCTGGCTTTCTGTGGCACCGACAAGGGAAAAAGCCGCTTTGGCCGAACACCAGTTCGACACGTCGTTCAGTGCCATAGCATTGTTGCAATCGTCATTGGCGGGCTGCGCCAAAAGCGTATTTGCAAAAAACAAAGGGGCTAAAAACAAGCATAGGAAGCAAAGTTTTTTCATTGCTTAGATATTTTGATTGAAAAGACAGCGGCGAGTTATCCAAACGCAAGTTCAAAAGTAAGATTTTGCAAAACGCAAAAGTACGGTATCGTTGGTGGAAAGACGACAATACAGGGTTATAGGCTTGTTAATAGATGGGAAAGTTGGAGGAGGAAAGGTCAAAAATCAAAATGGTTGGAATGTTGTTAGAAGCAGCTTTGCTCCGCAATATGGATCCTCAAACCAGCTACTTCTAACAACTTAAAACAATATCAAGCGGTCAACAATTTTTTGACCACGCCAGAAATCATCTTGCCATCGGCACGGCCAGCGAGTTCTTTGGAGGCAGCGCCCATGACCCGGCCCATGTCCTTCATGCCAGAAGCGCCGGTGGTTTCGATGAGGTTTTGGATATAAGCTTCCAGTTCGGCCTCGTCCATCTGTTTGGGCAAATAGCGCTCAATGACTTCTATTTCATCCCGTTCCACAGAAGCGAGGTCTTCACGGCCTTGTGTTTCATAAATATCCAGCGAGTCCCTGCGCTGTTTGACCAGTTTTTGCAACAGCTTGATCTCCCGCTCTTCGTTCAATCCTTCGCCGCTGCCGTCAGTTTTGATCAACAAAATAGCGGCCTTGATGGCACGGATGCCCCGCATGGAGGCTTGGTCTTTTGCTTTCATCGCCTCTTTGAGGTCTTGCATGATGCGTTCTTCCAAAGTCATGTTTCAAAAGTTTTTAATGAAAAAAGATGCTCCCGCAAAGGGGAAAGGTAATTTTGCTTCCCCCAACACCGCAAACTTATCGAAAGTTTCCCTCAATGATCAGGTGTTTGTGTGTTTAGGTATTTACGTGTTTTAAGGTATCCGTCCTATCTATTCACCAAAAACCCAAAGCTTTTGGCCATGAAATTCCCACAGCCCATTTCTATTCTATTGATTGCAAAAAAGATAAATGCCACCATAATTGGCGACGCTTCCCTCATGGCCACTGGCATCAACGAAATACACAAAGTGGAACCAGGCGACATCACTTTTTGCGATGCCCCCAAGTATTTCAAAAAGTCGCTGGCCTCAGCCGCTACGATTATTATTTTAAATGAAAAAACCGATTGCCCGCCGGGCAAGGCACTGCTGTTGTGCGACAACCCTTTTGAAGCCTACGACTCCATCGCGCGGGAACATCGGCCCTTCCGCCCTTTGAGCGAACGCATCAGCGAAAGTGCCAACATCCACCCTTCCAGCATCATCGAACCGGGAGCGGTGGTCGGCCACCAAGTGGTGATTGGCAAGCACTGTTACATCCAGGCAAACGCCTACATCGGCGATCATACCTTCATCGGCAACCATGTGACCATACAGGCCGGGGCCATCATCGGCACGGATGCTTTTTATTTTCAAAAAACTAAAAATGGCCTAAAAAAATGGCGCTCCGGTGGCCGGGTCGTCATCGAAGATCAGGTGGACATCGGGGCGGGCTGCACCATCAACCGGGGCGTTTCGGGCGATACCATCATCGGGGCGGGCACAAAGCTCGATTGCCAGGTTCATGTGGGGCATGGTGCCGTCATTGGCAAAAACTGCCTCATTGCCGGTCAGGTAGGCATCGGCGGCAAGGCCATTATCGAAGACAATGTGGTGCTGTACGGCCAGGTGGGCGTGTCGCAGCGGGTGCGTATCGGCGAAGGGGCGGTGGTGAGCGCCAAGTCGGGCGTTTCAAAAGATTTGGAAGGAAAAAAATCTTACTTCGGCATCCCGGCGACCGACATCAGGGTGAGGCAGCGGGAGTTGGCGGCGCTGCGGCAGTTGCCTGATTTTTTGAAGGATCAGAATGGAAAATAAAACGGCTTACCTTTTAAAAGTATAAAAAACATGCTCCGCCGCTTCGGGCGAAAACTGCACAGCTTCTTTGTTTTCTGCTACTATGTAATACTGTATTTCCTCACCTTCCATCGGCACAAAAGCACCAAAAACGCCATCGGCGGCCGCACCGTCACCATGCTGGCTGTCATCCTGTAGGGTGGTTTTTTTAAAAATGCCGAACGGCGAGCTTCGGTGCATGAGGGTGGCTTTTTGAGCATTTTTGATAGTGGCGGTAATGGCAACCTGATTGGGATTTTTGTCCGCTGCTCCGGCAATTATGCCAGAAATGCTGGGCGCTGTTTTTCGGTATTCCGGGTGTTTTTTTAAAAAATCAACTCTCGCCTCCATCAGTTCCGTAATGCCCGGATAGGGAAAGGGCGCAGGTTTTTGCTTGACATACGTGCGGTGGAAATTCTGCTCAAATGCACTGTAGTCAAAATTCCAGTTTGTGTCCTGGCGCACCGCCTCGGCTATCAGATTGCGGTGCTTTTCAGCTTCGGTTTTGTACCAGCCATTGGCGAAGTTTTCATTCAAAATAGTGCGGCAGTGGGCGAAATAAACTTTGCGGTAAAATGGGTTTTTCAACACCAATTTTATCAAAGGGAAATTGTCTTCGTTCTCGTGGGCCAATGGGCTGTAGTTGGGCTGCATGGTAGCTCCATTTGTTTTGCCCAAACCATCAAAGGCCAAATTGACATCCCAAAGCACGAAGTGAAAACGCCCATTGTCGTCTTGTATGAGATAATAGTTTTGCTGAAAATCGGAGTAGCTGTCTAGGTTCACCAGCACATTGTTGAAAGCAAGCATCCAGATGGCGGCATCCATGTCCAGCACGGTTTCTATTTTTTCGGGGTTTTGTTTCAAAATGCGGGTCAGTTCCACCAGGGCTTTCCAGCCATAGTCGCTTTCCAATTCGTAGGCTTTTTTGTAAGCAGTAGAGTCATTTCCCAAAAACACCAAAGAAGATCGCTCGCCGGCGAAAGGCCCCAACGGCGAATTTCCTTTTATGACCACGTTGTTTTTGTCGGCAGCAAAATGCCGTTTAGCAAATTTACCGTCCACGTTTTCAGTATTGCCAAAAAGGCCGTGGTAGGCTCCATTCACAAACACTTGGGCGTAGTTGGATTGTGGGGCCACCATGTATTTCCTGGCCATTTGATAGGCCAGCACCTCCCGCAGCCAGGATGGGTCGAGGTTGCCATTGGAAAGTTTCAGGTTTTCGTAGCCTTGATAGTTGGCTTGTTTGGCTACGTAGTCCAGTTTGATGTTCAGCGGGTTCTTGGCCTGCTGGCGGCGGTAGGAGCTAAAACCTTTGAAACGGACGCCGACGCTGTCGAATACCTGCCCGTTTAGGATGGCATTGCCCCTGTTGCGGCCACCTTCATTTTGGGCATGAAGGTAGTGGAGGGGGTATTGCCAATCCTGCTCGGCAAAGGACAATTCGATTTTGGTGAGGTGGTCGAGTGCGTAAAGATCCTGGGCATCTAAGTGCTTTATGAACAGGGCGGAAATCAGGAGGAATAAGAGTTTTCTTTTTTTCATAAAACCGTTTTGAAAAACAATTGCCATGTTGTTTAGTCTTTTCATTAAACCAACCAAAAGCCAGCATGTTGAACAAAAGGCCTACCTAGTCTATGTAGTATTCATCCCAACATTGGAAAATTATCTACATTTGTCCTTCTATCAGAAAGCTATTAAAGTATCTGACATCTCCCGTCACCACATTTTTTGGTGCATCTACCATTCCTAACGTGCTTAAAATTTCCCAAACCGATCCGATTTAGTGTATAGTCATCCCGGGCTTATACCGGGCAAGCACTTTGTGCCTTCTCCTTCGTGTAGCGCTACAAGTTGGTCGAGACCCCCTTTTTCCCGTGCATAAAAATCAGCCATGCGGAACAGGGGATATATTATCATTTTTTAATCAAAACTAACTTGTACATCATGAAAAATACAATTTTCTCCCTCGTCATTGCTATCGTTTTCAATATCACGAACCTTTTTGCTCAGGAACTCGCCCTGGCCAACCTTCCTTCCAACAACGATTTTTCAAACAAAACACGCAAGACGGTGAAGCCAATCGCCGAGCCTGAAGGCAACGAATCGGAAGCGCTCACCCTATCTTTATTGAACGAAGGTCTGCTCTCGCTGCCCGAAGATGCCGTGGGACAAAGCCACTTCCAAACTGTACGCTTAGATGGTAACTTTTTTGAAAAACTGCCAGCTTCCATCGCCCGCTGGTCGGAATGCCGCACCCTTTCACTCGCCAACAACCGCCTGGCCGAACTGCCAGTAGCCATTGGCGAACTCGTCAACCTGGAGTCCATGGATTTGACCAAAAACCAACTGGAGCATCTGCCCGGCAGCATTGCACGTTTGGTCGGCCTGAACCGCCTTACTATTGACCTGAACTACCTGGCCAGCTTGCCCGCAGAAATAGCCGGCATGAAGAGCCTGCGCAGCCTCAGCGTACAGCACAATATGTTGCGTTCACTGCCTGCATCCATTGGCCAATTGAAAAACCTGGAAATGCTGACTCTGACCGACAACCAGCTTACCACTTTGCCAGAAGAAATCGGTCAATTGACGAACTTGAAAATGTTGCGCATTGACAACAATCACATTCAGCTACTGCCAGCCAGCATGGCCAACTTGAAAGGCAACCTGCGCCTGCTGGTGCTGTCGGGCAACCCGCTGGGCAAACAAAAAATGGCTGAAATCAAGGCCATGCTGCCGAACACGGTGATTGAGTTTAACTAATACTATTGAAAAAAAGAAGCGAAAGGTTTCGCCAATACAAACACTAGGGTTGTGCCAGGTCGTTGGGGCTTGCCATTGCGGCAGGTTTCCCAACTACCTCCTCCCCTATCCCTATTTGCTTCGGTGACTGAAACCCTTTAGCAGACAGCGTTTATTTTATGTTCTATATAAAATTGAACATTGCCTGCAATGACGAAATCTTTGCCTTTCCCATTTTGCTTTAGCTACGTGTTTAGCCAAAACCGATTTTGTTGGCAATTAAATGCTTGGTTTCACTCTCTCTACATAGATCATCCTGATTCCAAGGCAATCAATTAGGAAGGGCTGATTTATTGGTGGATTCTGTATTGCCAGATTGTTAAACAAGGTGCCATGCATCCCGTTTAACCAGCAAATGGCTTGTAAGCCGATTTAAGCAAAAACAGATCACAATAAAATGGATACCCTGACCCATATCACCCTTGGTGCCGCCATCGGCGATGTCGTTCTTGGCAAAAAGATCGGCAATAAAGCCATGATGTGGGGCGCTTTTGGGGGCCTGCTTCCCGATTTGGATGTGGCGGCCAATTTGTTTACCAATGAAATCAATGCATTGGCCTTCCATCGAGGCCCTATGCATTCATTGTTGTTTATTTTGTTGGCAGCGGCAGGGCTGAGCTGGCTGACAGAATGGCTTTACACCAAAGGCCATTTTCAGCGCAGGTGGTACAAAATGACCATTTTTTGCATGGTCATTTTTTTGCTCGTTGTCGTGCTGGCGAGTGCCAATTATTTAGCATTTTCTGATAAGAGCGGCATCAACCTGCAAGTACTGGCTACTACGCTTGCTTCGGGCATTTGGCTTACGTGGTTGTTGTGGCGAAAATATATGCGCGTGGACTGGCAAATGATCAGCGCCACCCGACGGGAGTGGTTTGGCTTGTTTTGGTGGACGATACTTTCACATTCATTGCTGGATTGTTTCACATCTTATGGCACTCAGCTTTTCCAGCCCTTTTCGGATTATCCGGTTTCTTTCAACAGCATTTCCGTTGTTGATCCCCTTTATACATTGCCATTTACAATTTGCATTCTCGCCGCAGCCGCTGTCGGCAAGCACAAATCTTCCAGAAAGGTATTGGTATGGTCGGGCTTGTTGGCGAGTAGTGCCTATTTGGTTTTTACCCTTTTTCATAAAAATCAGGCTGATCAAATTTTTCAACAAGCGCTGGATGAAAAGGGTATTGATTACCATCGTTTTACCACCTCGCCCACCTTGCTCAACAACTTCCTCTGGCAAGGCGTGGCAGAGGGCGATAGCGCCTTTTACCAAAGTTCCTTTACATTTTTGGATGAAAAACCACATATAGGCCAGTTTCATGTTTTGTCAAAAAACCAAGAACTGCTCAATGCCTATGAAGATGGCCGGACGGTGCAGGTGCTACAATGGTTTACCCGTGGCTATTACAGTGTACTGCCGCTGGGCAATAAGAAATACCAACTCAATGACCTGCGCTACGGCAGCACAGAGGAGAATTTTACCGATGAAGAAAAATACGTCTTTCGCTTTATTTTAACGGACAGGAATGGAAATCTGGCCGCCCGGCAAAAACGGGCTTACCATCGGGTGTCGGCGGAAGGTCTGGGAAAATTGTGGCGGCAAATCAAGGGCCGCCCTGACTGAAAGCGATGGGCATCTACCCTTTCAAGGATTTTTAGAGCTTGAATATTGTTGAAAAACATCCCACCACGCAATGCTAAAGTCTTGCCCTATCCTGTCTTCCCATTCCGTTTTTTGGTTTTTTTCAATAAATCTGGCCAGCTCCAGTTGCCGTGGCGAAAGGACTTCATTAGGAGCCAAGCCTTGACCCACCAAGCTATTGGCACGGGCGGCTTGCAGTTCTGTCATTGGCAGGTACTTCCAGTAGGTGCGGGAGAGATAGTATTTCGGCTCTTTGTCGGGGCGGTAATTTTCTTTGGTTGAAACAGCGGATTTGCCTACTATTTCATTTGCAATCTGTTGTTGCTCATTGTTTTCTGTAAAAACGTGCCCGGCACAGCTTGACTTTTCGGCTGCTTTTAAAAGTTTTTCATAAGAAATAATGGCAGGGTTATATTCCACCTGCACCACTTCTTTCCCTCCCATAAAACCTGCCTCAGTAGAAACAACGCCAGGCAGCTTGCCAAGTTCCTTTTCGCCTGTCCAAAAACAGTACATGGCCAGCGTAGCTTTTTCGGTGCCGTTCCTTTGTGCCGCCAGTTCTTCCCCCAAAATTCCCAAATATTTTGGTGCAACACGGTTGCTGATATTGAGCGCATTCAGCATGGCCGTCACCAGGCCAAAAGGAGAATAATCACCTGACAAGCGGGGCGTCAAGTCATTTTTTTCTGCATTGACGATGCGCACCACCGGGTTGTTCCAGGCTGGCTCATTGAAAAATTGCAGCGTTTTGGCATCGTCGCCTTGTTTATTGTTGTAAATGGCCAAAGGCACGAACAGCGTTTCGATGGCCTCTACAATGAGAGGATGGCTAAGCGTGACGTTGCCGTAGCGTTGGCAGGTGGCACAGCCCGGCACTTCTTGAAATAGGATTAATATGGGCTTATTTTCTTTTCGTGATTGGGCTTGGGCATCGGCCATACTGCGCAACCATTGCACTTTTCCAAGCTCTTCCGGCTGGGGCCCTGAAATTTTTACTGTCTTCAAGGCTTCGTTTTTTTCAGTGCGGGCAGCCAACCAAAGGCCAACGGAAAGCAAAGCGAGCAGAAGAAATGCTGTTTTTTTAAAAGGACTTTTCATAGACTTTTTTTTGGAAAATAACAAGGCATCAATTTCAAGGGTTTCAGTTTAAAAGTCAAAAGGTCTTGGCTGTATCAAATAAAAAAGGCGTACTTGCCAAATTGCAGGTACGCCTTTTCGACTTCTAAAAGCCTGTTTATCAAGCACTCTCCAGCGCTGCCGCACCACCCACGATTTCCAGGATTTCCCCGGTAATGGCTTCCTGGCGGGCTTTGTTGTAAGAGAGTTTCAGGTCTTTCAATAAATCATTGGCATTCTCCGTAGCCTTGTCCATGGCCGTCATACGGGCACCATGCTCGGAAGCGTGGGTGTCCAGCAAGTACTTTTGGAAAGTGGTTTGCAAAATGCTCGGCACCAGTGTTTCCAGCAGGCTTTCCATATCAGGTTCGAAAATGTACCAAGCCTTCGTCTTGTTTTCTGCGTCTGCTTCTATTTTAGGTACAGGCAACCATTGCTCTGTTTGTGGAAACTGGGTGGCCGCATTTTTAAAACGGCCATAAGACACTTCTACTGCATCGAATTCACCTGCCTTGAAGGCATCCATGAGGCGCTGTGAAATGATGGCGATGCTGTCAAAGCTCAGATCGTTGAATGCCTCAACATAATCCCTGATGATGGTGCAGTCCGTATAGCGCTTGCGGAACACATCATAGCCCTTTTTGCCAATGGGCAAAATGGTCAGGTTGCCTTCCCGGCGTACATCGGCATATTTCTCTTCAATGGTGGCAATGGCCGATTTCACCACATTTGTATTGAAAGCGCCAGCCAGGCCCCGGTTGGAAGTTACCACCACGATACAGGCTTTTTTGACGGACCTTTCGGTGCCGAAAGTAGTATTGGCCTGGCCGCCCAGATTGGACAAAATATTGCGGAGCATCCCGTTCAGTTTTTCCGCATAGGGGCGCATCTGCTGGATGGCCTGTTGCGCCCTCCGCAGTTTTGCCGCAGACACCATCTTCATTGCTTTGGTGATCTGCTGCGTATTTTGAACGGACTTGATGCGGTCCCTTACTAATTTGAGATTAGCCATTTTATCTTAATGATGAACGATGAACGATGAACGATGAATCTCTTGATCCACCGTTCATCGTTCATCATTCATAATTCATCATTTCTTATACTGCTGAACCAATTCGCCCGCCAGTTTCTCAACAGTGGCCAGCGATTCGTCGGACAATTTACCAGCTTTGAAATCCTTGAGTGCCTCTGGATGAAACTGCTCCAGTTTAAGGAGGAAAATTTCTTCAAACTCCTGCACTTTGTTTACAGGCACCTCTTTCAACAAACCTTTTGTACCCAAGTAGATGATGGCGATTTGCTTCTCTACCGTCAGCGGGGAATACTGTGGTTGCTTGAGGATTTCCACATTGCGCTTTCCTTTTTCCAGCACCGCCACGGTGGCAGCGTCGAGGTCGGAGCCAAATTTTGAAAAAGCCTCCAACTCACGGTACTGCGCCTGGTCAATTTTCAGCGTACCCGATACCTTCTTCATGGACTTGATCTGGGCATTTCCACCCACCCGGCTTACCGAGATACCTACGTTGATGGCAGGGCGGATACCAGCGTTGAAGAGGTTGGATTCGAGGAATATCTGGCCGTCGGTGATGGAGATCACGTTGGTTGGGATGTAAGCTGATACGTCACCAGCCTGCGTTTCGATGATGGGCAATGCCGTCAATGAGCCGCCGCCTTTTACGATACCAGCATCCTTGAGGCTGGCCGGCAGGTCGTTCATGCTTTGGGCAATGCCATCGTTGTTGATCACCTTTGCCGCACGTTCCAACAAACGGGAGTGCAGGTAGAAAATGTCGCCGGGGTAAGCCTCACGTCCCGGAGGGCGACGAAGCAACAATGACACCTCACGGTAGGCCACGGCCTGTTTCGACAAGTCATCGTAAACGATGAGCGCTGGGCGGCCTGTGTCACGGAAGTATTCCCCGATGGAAGCACCTGCATAAGGTGCAAAGAACACCAATGGGGCTGGATCGGCAGCTGAAGCTGACACGATAACCGTGTAATCCATAGCGCCATTTTCCTCCAGGGTTTTTGCCACGTTGGCAACGGTGGAAGACTTTTGGCCAGAGGCCACATAGATGCAGAACACCGGTTCGCCCCTTTGGTAAAATTCTTTTTGGTTGATGATGGTGTCAATGGCGATGGCGGTTTTGCCAGTCTGGCGGTCACCGATGATGAGTTCCCGTTGGCCACGGCCAATAGGGATCATGGAGTCAATAGCCTTGATACCAGTTTGCAGCGGTTCGTTCACCGGTTGGCGGTAGATAACGCCAGGGGCCTTGCGCTCCAATGGCATTTCATACTTTTTGCCACCGATGGGACCTTTACCGTCAATGGGCTGTCCAAGCGGGTTCACCACACGGCCAACCATTTCCTCGCCCACTTGGATGGAAGCGATGCGGCCTGTGCGGCGCACAGTGGAGCCTTCTCTGATGTGGTCAGCCGGACCCATCAATACGACACCCACGTTGTCTTCTTCGAGGTTAAGGACCACAGCCTGAACGCCAGTTTCAAATTCCACCAGTTCACCAGCTTGTGCTTTGTTAAGACCATATACACGGGCGATACCGTCGCCGACCTGCAACACCGAGCCTACCTCTTCGAGTTCGGTAGCCGTGTTGAAGCCGCTAAGTTGTTGTTTGAGTATCGCCGATATTTCATCAGGTTTTACATCTATCATGGTAAATTGTATTTGTGTATTTGTGTATTTGTGTGTTTATGTGTTTTGGGGTTTATGCTTTCCACAGCCATGCTGCTAAAAAAACACAAACACAAAAACACTTAAACACCCCGCTTAATGCGCAATGATTTGCGAGATATAAAGATTGTCCTTAAATTCTTTTTTCATCAGGGAGAGCTTATGGGCAGCGCTGGCGTCGTACAATTTGTCTTCAAATTCCACGACGAAACCACCTATCAAACTGGGGTCAACTACGGTGACCAATTCAACATTGTCATCAGTAGCTGTGCTGGCCAATAACTTTTGGTGGATAGCCTCAACGGCTTCGGGGCTCAACTGGCTGGCGGTCGTTAACCTCACTGTGGAAATATGCTTGATAATTTTATACTGCAAGACGAATTCATTGGCAATTTCCGTTAACTGAGCCTCCCTGCCTTTTTTCAGCAAAATGGTCAAAAATGCCATGGTCAGTTCGTCGTATTTCCCCTGAAACAGTTTATTGAAAATTTTCTGCTTCACATCGCTTTTCACCACCGGGCTTTTCAGCATCAGCATGAAGTCCCTGTTTTTGGCAACATCACGGAATGACTTCACATCTTCCAATACCTTTTCGAGATTGCCCCTTTCATTGGCAAGGTCAATCAGGGATTTGGCATATCTCGTGGCTATTCTTTGAACACTCATCTTTAATAATGCTGAATGATGAATAATGAATGATGAACGAGCCGAAGTTTGCCGTTCATCATTTATCGTTTATCATTTAATTAAGCTTAATATCTTTCACCAAATCATTCACATAAGCTTCCTGGGCGGTGTCGCCTCTGAGCTCTTTGCGGAGGACTTTTTCGGCAATTTCGAGGGCCATTGCGCCGACCTGATTTTTCAGTTCGGTGATGGCGGCCATTTTTTGGTGCTCGATCTGTTCCTTGGCGTTGGCCACTATTTTTTGGGCCTCCACCTTGGCTTTTGCTTTTGCCTCTTCCACGAGGTTGATACCAGCATCTTTAGCTTCTTTCAAAATCTTGGCACGTTCCTCACGGGCCAGGATCAAAAGTTCTTCGTTTTCAGCTTTGAGGTTGGCCATTTCCTGGCGCACCCGCTTGGCTTCATCGAGGGAGTTTTGGATGTCGGATTCCCGCCTTTTTAAAGCCTCTGCGATGGGGCGGAAGGCAAATTTTCCGATGATGAACCAGAAAAGCAGGAAGATGATGGTCGTCCAGAAAAGGAGGCCAAAATCAGGTTTGATTGGCGTAAAATCTATCAGGAAAATCATGTTGATATTTTCAGATTGTGGATTGACAAAAATTTAAGGAAGGGCTGCCCCGGCGACCAACCGTCCCGAAGGCAGCCCTTGTTTTTCTAGGCTTGGATTAGGCAACCAAGAAGCTAACCACGATAGCAATCAGCGCTGCACCTTCTACGAGGGCTGCGGTGAGGATCATGTTTGCACGAATGTCGCCTACTGCTTCTGGCTGGCGGGCAATAGCTTCCATCGCTTTGCCACCAATTTGGCCGATACCGATGCCGGCACCGATTACAGCCAGGCCCATACCTAATGCGGCAATTGAACCACCCATAATTTCAAATATTTAATGATGAACTATAAAATGTGCGATGAACGGCTTGCCGTTCCACCAACACGTTGATTATCAATGATGTGCCTCCTCAGTGGCCGCTCCTATATAAGACGCCGTGAGGATAGTGAACACGAATGCCTGGATGAAGGCCACCAACAATTCGATGGTCATCATAAACACGGTCAGCAAAATAGAGCCGATGGATGCGCCGAGGCTCGGCCCCCATTGGCCCTTGCCGAAGAGGAAAATAAGCCCGATGAAAATCACAACCACCATGTGGCCAGCGGTGATGTTGGCAAAAAGACGGAGCATCAAGGTCATCGGCTTGATGAACACGCCCAGGATTTCAACCGGGGTCAAAATGGTTTTCACCCAAGCTGGCACGCCGGGCATCCAAAGGATGTGCTCCCAGTAGTGTTTATTGCCGTTGAAATTCACTACCAGGAAAGTGATAAGTGCCAAAACCATTGTCACTGCCAAGTTGCCCGTCACGTTGCTGCCCCCCAGGAATGGGATTTGACCAAATAGGTTCAAACCCAAAATAAAGAAGAACAGCGACATCAGGAAGGGCAGGAATTTTTCCCATTTGTGGCCAAGGAATGGCTTTGCAACCTCATCTTGGATAAATAGGAAAATTGGCTCAATGAAGCCCTGCAAACCTTTGGGTGCAGCGCCTTCCCGCTTTTTGTAGGCATTCGCAACAGAGAGGAACATCCAGGCAAACAAGGCCAGGATGATTATCATGGAGACCACATTTTTGGTCAATGAAAAATCGTAGAAAGAAGTGATACCGCCCCCAAACAAGCCACCATCGGCAGTGCTGCGGGCATCGGTTTGATAGAGTTGGTTGTTGTAGCAGATGAAAGGCACTTCTTTTTCCTTGCCTTTTTCTTGCGCTATTTTTTGAAAATGAGGATGATGACCAATTTCCACCTCGCCAGCCGGGAAACTGGAATCCGAAACACGCATCACCATGCCTTCCACCAGTACGTAACGATCAACAGCAACATGGCCATTACCATGTGCATCTGCATGAAACTTGCCAGAGGAAAAAATGGACCAGCCTTCTGTTGGGGCATACAAGAAACACGGGAGCGGCAGGTGGAAAGGGCCGATGCTGTATATATTTTGGTCGGCGATGTGGTGGAAAGCAGTAGCTCCAGGATTGAACTCGCCATGCTCCGCAGGGCCGCAGCCATCCTCTTGGGCATGTTGCGTGCCTTCGGTTGGTTGCTCGTTGCCATGCTCTTGGGCTATTGAAAATATGGAAAAACAGAAAAGACAAATAAAACCCAGGATATATCTACGCATCTGAATTACTTTTTATGGAAATCAGGGCCTTTTTTCAAAAGCCGCGCAAAGGTAGCTAATCCGGCTTTTTTTCAAAAAGTGGTTTTTACTTTTTTTACCAATGTGGTGATTTGTTTTTAAAATGCAGAAAATCAAAAAGTTAGCGTTTAAAAAGCCAACGCTTGCATTGTTCTGTGATGGCTCGAAAGGCTGGAAGTATGTTCCTGGCATATCAAAATACTCAAAAGTAAATTCTGGATCACAGGGGCTTGCCCAACATCTTTTGCCAATCCCCTTTCGACGTTTGCTCCGCTTCGTTTTTTTGCAAAATGGCCAAAAACTTCTTGCGTGGGATGGCTTCGGCGCCCAGGCTTTCCAGATGCTTGGTTTCCTGTTGGCAGTCAATGAGCCAAAAACCGAGCGAGGCCAGTTTTTTTACCAAAATTATAAAGCCGAACTTGGATGCATTGGGCACTTTTGAAAACATGCTTTCACCGAAAAACACCTTGCCCAAAGAGAGGCCGTACAGGCCGCCCACCAGTTCGCCATCCTGCCAGACTTCGACGGAATGGCAGTACCCCATGTCGAACAATTTGCAGTATGCCTCAATCATTTCTTCCGTGATCCAGGTGCCAAAATACTGGCCTTGCCTGGGCGCCTGGCAGTTGCGCATGACCGCTTCAAAATGCTGATCAAAAGTCACCGTGAATTTTCCCTGGTTGAAATATGGCTTCATGCTTTTCGACACCTTCAACTTTTCAGGAAACAAAACAAAACGGGGGTCGGGCGACCACCAAATAATCTGCTCGCCGGGGTTGAACCAAGGGAAAATGCCCGTCCGGTAAGCCAGCAACAGCCGCTCTGCCGACAGGTCGCCGCCCACGGCCAGTACGCCATCGCTGTTGGCCAGCTCTGGGTTGGGGAAAATGGCAGTACCTGTGGGAAGCCAATAAACGGGCATGGGCGGGAAGGAAAAAGTTTAAATTTTAAAGGCAAAAGTACAGTCCGGCGGTAAGTTTAAAAATAAAGCCCCCTAAATGCCCCCTTGACTGCCAACTGTGGACTGAAGACTACAGACTGAAAATTGGCAATTCCATTCCCAATGCCGTACTTTGCCACGCCTTAACCAAACCCACTTCATGCACATCCAACCCTTCCAAGCGGTCTATCCCGACACGGGGCTTATTTCCTCTGCCGATCATTTTTTCTCCTCCGTCAAAGAGAAGTTTAACGACTATTGGGAAAGCGGTTTTTTCAAAAAACTGCCGCAGGAAGGCTTATATATCCATCGCATACAAACGCCGAAACGCCTGTTCACGGGCATGGTTGCCTGCATTGATGTGCAGGACTATCTGGACGGCCATGTGAAAAGGCACGAGAACACCTTAGCGGCAGCCGAGCAGGAACAAACGCACCTGTTGCTCCGCCGTTCTGCACAGGTAAAGCCTGTGATGCTGACCTACCGGAAAGTGGATGCCATAGACGGAATCTTAAATAGTTATGCAGAAGCGAACGCCCATTTCCTGGAAGTGCATTTTGATGAAATGGACGAACTGCACCGCTTTTGGGAAGTAAAAGAGGGGCACATCATCCAGCGCCTGCAAACAATTTTTCAGGAAAAAGTGCCGGATACTTACATCGCCGACGGCCACCACCGCACCTCTTCTGCCGCCCTGTTGTACAAGCGTTTTGGCAAAAGGAAGGGCGAAAATCCCTTTCGTTGGCTGCCCTGCGCCTTTTACGCCACACCAGAACTGGAAATCCACGACTTCAACCGGGTGGTGGAGGGCTTGAACGACCTGAAGCCTTCGGTTTTTATGGCGCAGCTTTCCCGTCTGTTTGACATTGAGGTTTTAAAAAAACCGCAAAAACCAGAAAAAAAACACGAGCTGACCATGTACCTGGATCGGGAATGGTTCAAGCTCAGTTGGAAAAAAGAACTGTTGACCACCTATAAAAAAGAGCCGGTCGTGCTGGATGTGAATCTGCTGAATACCCATGTGCTGAAAGGCGTTTTGGGCATCAGCGACGTGCGCACCGATGCCAGGGTGAAATATCTGGAAGGCCCCAAGGGCTTGGATATTTTAAAAGAAAAAACCCTAAAAAACGAAGAAAGACTGGCCTTCTGCCTCTTCCCGGTCAAAATGGAGGACTTCCTCGATGTGTCCGACTTGGGCGGGGTGCTGCCGCCGAAGTCCACCTGGTTCGAGCCGAGGATTCGGAGCGGGCTGCTGGTGAGGCAGTTTTCGGTAGGATGAAACGAGTTGATAAAGTTGATGAGGTTGATAAGTCCTGCATTAAACTTCATCAACCATATCAACCTCGTCAACCCTCTTTCGTAATAGCGTGTTTCCTCGCAAAACTTGATTCTAAAATTTCAAAATAAAACCATGCAAGAAGTATTCATCGTATCTGCCGTCCGCACCCCGATAGGGAGCTTTGGCGGCTCGTTTTCCGGCATTTCTGCCACCGATTTGGGGGCTACGGCCATTAAAGGGGCGCTTGCCCGTGCGGGCGTTTCAGCCGAACAAATAGAAGAAGTTTTGATGGGCAACGTGGTGTCCGCCAACCTGGGCCAGGCACCTGCCCGCCAGGCAGCCCGTGCCGCTGGCATCCCTGATACCGTGCCATGTACCACCATCAATAAGGTCTGCGCCTCTGGCATGAAATCCATCATGTTTGGCGCACAGTCCATCATGCTCGGCCACAACGACATCGTACTGGCAGGCGGCATGGAGAACATGTCGCAGATTCCTTATTATGTGCCCAATGCCCGCTGGGGCTACAAATATGGCGATGCCACCTTGGTGGACGGCCTGGCCAAAGATGGCCTCACAGATGTTTACGACCAGTGTGCTATGGGCGTTTTTGCCGACAGAACGGGCGCTCAATACAACATCAGCCGGGAAGAGCAAGATGCTTTTGCCATTGATAGCTACAAGCGTTCGGCGGCCTCTACGGAGTCAGGTTGGTTCAAATCGGAAATCGTGGGCGTGGAAATCCCGCAAAAAAAAGGCGGCCCCATCATCATCGCCGAAGACGAGGAGTATAAAAAAGTGATGTTCGACAAAATACCCGGCCTGCGCCCTGCCTTCACAAAAGACGGCAGCGTAACCGCCGCCAATGCTTCTACCATCAACGACGGCGCATCGGCCCTGGTGCTGGTAAGTGGCAAAATGGTGAAAGAACTCAACCTGAAACCACTTGCCCGCATCGTCTCCTTCGCTGATGCCGAACAGGAACCTGCCTGGTTTACCACTACGCCTACCATTGCTGCGCCCAAAGCACTAAAAAGGGCCGGCCTGAAAAAAGAGGACATTGATTTTTTTGAAGTGAACGAAGCCTTCTCCGTAGTAGCGCTGGCTTTTGAAAAAATCATGGAAATTGGCCACGACCAAACGAACGTATTCGGCGGGGCGGTATCGCTTGGCCACCCGCTCGGCGCCTCCGGTGCCCGCATCGTGACGACCTTGAACAACGTACTGCAACAGCGGAACGGAAAATATGGCCTGGCGGCTATTTGCAATGGCGGCGGCGGCGCCTCGGCGCTGATTTTGGAAAGGGTTTAGCACATTGAAAGCTTGACTTTCAACTGCGGTGCGACTACTTACTGTCGCTGACCTGCGTTCCCACGGCCCAAACATTTCCGCCAAAATCTTGAAACATCCCTCGTTTGTCGGGATCGCCCTCTTTTTGTTTGGGTTCTTCCAGTCCCTTGCAGCCCAATTCAAGTGCTTTTTGATAGGTTTTCGTGGCATCCGGCACATAAACGTGCAAGAGGAATTGGTTGGCGGGATATTGATCGGTGGCCGCTGAAAGCATCATAACGGAGTCGTCCAATTGCATTTCAAGATGCATAATAGAGCCGTCCGGACGTTCGTAGCGCCGAAGTTCCTTTGCGTCAAAAATTTCTTTAAGCAAATCCACCATGCGCTGGGCATCCTCTACGATAAAATAAGGTGAGACCGAGTTGTAGCCTTCCGGCTTAAAAGCTTTGTTCATAATTCACTGGCAATTTGTGAAACCTTCCAAAGCGCTCAACGGATTGATTAAACAAAAGCTGTTGCTCCTGCGCAAGCGGCTGAAAGAATTCATATTCAAAGTCAATGGATTTATTTTGGAAAACCCGTTTCCAGGTTCCCACAATCTGGCCATTGAGCATAATGGTATTTAAAAAAACAAAATTGGGCTTAGGTTCAATATTGGACACCTTTTCCGTATAGGCGCTCCGGTCCTTGTAACCCATAATGAATTCATCATAAATAGGTAGCAAATACAGCTGCTCACCTGGTTTTACTGCCGCTTTGGGACTTTCTGTAAAATAAAAATAAGCTGTACTTTCCAATTTTTCCTCGCACAAGGATGGCCCGAACATCTCAATCCCTTTTTTGCAATCTGCCACCGTCAGGCCCGACCAAGTAGCAAAGTCCTTCACTGTCGCAGGTCCCCTGCTCAAAAAATAGCGCCGGGTAAGTTCTGCCAACGCCTCTTCCCGTGTTTTGGAGGGGACAGCAGATACCTTTTCTTCTATCAGGGCGTAAGTGTGTTGGTTGCCCCGCTTTGGTCCGTTGCAAATAATAGCCTCCAGTTCTGCATTCATCATAATATAGGCCAAGCGGGGGCCTTCAGCCTGTATGCCATGATGGGCGAGTGCCGCTTGAAGCTCAGTGCGTGTCAAGTAGTGATTGCCCTCCAAAGATTTTATAATAATATCTATGGAGCGATGGAGTAAAGCCTGATCCCAGCCGGTTTGGCGGTACATGAAGCTGTTCACCTGATGAACCCTTGGTGCAGAAAGCATCATCATCCAACGGATATCCTCGGCTGCCACCAAATGCCAGGTAGGTCGCAAAATATGAGTGCGGAGCAGTTTTCCTTTTTCCAATTCCCGTTCAATGTCCGCGTCGTTCAGGTGCGGCAGGCGGAGGCCAAGCCCCCATTTGGTGTAGTTATATTCCTGCCCCTGCACTGCGCCAAACCAGCCGACCATTTCCGTCGCAGTTTTGAAGCTACTGCCCAGCAATTGCTGGTTGGCCAGGCGGAGTTTGCTTATTTCGGTATGATTCAATTTCATTGCTCATTATATTTAAAAACAAGTTCGTATCCGGCGATTACAGGTTTCGTTTTGGCAGAATAATATGCCTTGTATAGTTTTGTCAAATCCAGCTTGTTGCATTGTTTTGTCGCTTGCAAATAAAACACCCGGCACTGACAACGCTATGTCAGCGTTTTGAAAAAATAGAAAAATGAACCGCATTGACCGCCTCATGGGCATCATTACCCTGTTGCAATCCAAAAAACAACTGACCGTGCCGCAGATCGCCGGACATTTTGGCATCAGCGATCGGACGGTGTTCCGGGATTTGAGGGCCATCGGCGAAATTGGCGTACCCGTCCAATTCGAGCCGGAAAAAGGCTATTCCGTAAGCGGCGGGTTCTTTTTGCCGCCCGTTTCGCTTTCAGTCGAGGAAGCCAATGCGCTGTCGCTGGCCGAGCCGCTGGTGCTTCGATTTGCCGATAAATCTATCCAGCAACATTTTAGCACCGCTTTGTCAAAAATAAAAATGGTGCTGGGCCGATCTCAACGGGAGAGCATGGAGCGCTCGCAGGAGCAGGCGGCCCATTTCATCCCCGACAGTTACGCCCATTTGATGCCCTCCACCGATTATTTAGCACCGCTGCAAAATGCAATCATCGGCAAAAACATCGTCCGCATTGACTATTTGAACCAGAAAGACGAATTGAGCGCCCGTGAAGTGGAGCCTATCGGGCTGACTTTTTATTCGCTCAACTGGCACTTGATAGCCTGGTGCCACCTACGGCAGGAGTACCGTGATTTCCGAACTTCCCGCATACAACATCTAAAAGTGACGATGAAATCATTTACCAAAAAAGACCACATCAGCCTGAACGATTATCTACAGGATTTGCAAAAAATAATTGCGGAAAATACCAGCCACCCACTGACATAGGGCTGTCAGTATCCACCTTTTTCTTTGCGTCATAATTCATTAAAAGAAAAAAAATTATGACCATTATTTCATTGTTTCTCAGAGAGTTGGAAGAAGAAGCCCTCACTGCCCGCAAAATGTTGTCCCGAATTCCCACTGACAAACTGGACTGGCAACCCCACCCAAAAAGCATGGTATTGCGCAGCCTCGCCGTCCACATCGCCGATCTGCCCAATTGGATCGCTTTGGCCTTCAATACGGACGAATTGGACTTTGCCACCAGCCCCTATTCACCGCCAGCGGTAAACAACACTGAAGACATCCTTGAAATTTTTGAAAAAAGCCTGGTGGATGGCCGCTCGCAATTAGTGGAAGAAAATGCGCCCCGACTGGGCGAGCAGTGGACGTTGCGACACGCAGACACCATCCTTTGGCAGGCCGACCGTTGGGGAATGGTGCGAATGGCCTTGAGCCAAATTATACATCACCGGGCACAGTTGGGCGTATATCTGCGGCTGCTCGATGTTCCCATCCCAGGCAGCTACGGCCCAAGCGCCGACGACCAAAGTTTTTGATAGAGAGAAGTGAGAGAATGAGAGAAATGAGTCCCGATAGCTATCGGGAGAGAGAATGTGTTTAGAATCAATTTTTTACAACTCAGGTTTTTCACACAATAACTCACGGCTCAATACTTGGCGGCGGCGCTGCCGTTCATAGAATTCACCCGATTGTAACATTTTTCACCGTGCAAATAGAAATGGGTGGCCCAACTTTGCCGCCCTTTCTTTTTGCAGGTGTTTCTTAAAAATTGACAAATCATGGGACTTTATCTCTTGTTGATTTTGATCACCCTGCTCATCCATATTTTGAAAGGGAACCCTTTTTGCTGACGTATTTTCCCTTATGAAAAACCTTTTGCTATTTGCATTTCCTATTTTGTTGGCGGCGTGTAGCCAAGCCCCTGTTCCACAAGGCATCCCATACACCGAAGCCTTGAAAAAGTGCGAACCGGTGGTGACGGAGGGCCGCACTATTTTTGATGCCACCTGCCTGAACGGGGCCGCCCTGCCGGAGTTTGCTTCAGCCGATATGGGCGGCAAGGCATATTCCAACCACGATTTAAAAGGAAAATGGTACTTGCTCAATTTTTGGTTTGTGGAGTGCAAACCCTGCATCGAGGAACTGCCCGACCTCGTCGCCCTGAGCCAGCGCTGGGGCAGCGAGCGTTTTGAAATCATCGGCATTTGTAGAAATGAAAAAGAAAAAGTGGCGGAATTCCTGCAAAAAACGCCCCTGCCCTACACCATCTTTCCCGACAGCGAAGCCCTCGCCGATGAGGTTTTTCAAAACCCCTTCGGCTACCCGGCCAGTTTTTTAGTGGATGAAAATGGTGTCATCGTGGACACCTACGATGCGCTGAAGGAAGGAAATGCAGACTATCAGTCGCTTATAAAAACGGTCGAGCTTGCTGGAAAATAACGCCAAAAACCGGCCAAGAGGACCGGCCAATTTCAATAACATCAACATGGGCCTAGGTTATTTTTGATTTTTTAAAAAAAGCCTTATCCCCCGCAAGTCGGCGTACCTATCATTGTCGGAAAGCTGAAAATCCATTTTTCCCCTACCTTCACGATCCCATTTTCCCCTTTAACTTTCCGTCGTCCATCATCAACCGAACTGCATGACCCACAACGAAAAATTCCTTCGAGAGCTTGGCCGCCTCAACCCGGCGCAGCGGGAGGCCGTGGAGCAAATCGAAGGCCCCGTGTTGGTCATCGCAGGGCCGGGCACTGGCAAGACGCACATCCTCGCCGCCCGCATCGGGCGCATACTGATGGAAACCGATGCCCAGCCGCACAACATCCTCTGCCTCACTTTTACTGATTCGGGCGTGCAGGCCATGCGCCGCCGCCTGCTCGAACTCATCGGCCCGGAGGCGCACAGGGTACATATTTTTACTTTCCATTCTTTTTGCAACACAGTCATACAGGACAACCTCGAACTTTTCGGCAGGCGTGACCTCGAACCGCTGAGCGAACTGGAGCGCATAGAAATCATCCGCAAAATACTGGAAGAGTTGCCGCTCGACCACCCGCTGAAACGGGGCCGTGCAGATATGTTTTTTTATGAAAAACACCTGCAAAACCTCTTCCGCCAGTTGAAAGCGGAAAACTGGGCAGTGGATTTTGTCCACCAAAAAATTGACGAATACCTCACAAGCCTGCCCACCAAGGACGAGTTTATCTATAAAGTGAGCCGTGGCAATTTTAAAAAAGGCGACCTGAAAACCGCCAAACTGGAAGACGAGCAGTTGCGCATGGAAAAGCTGCGCTCGGCGGCCAGCCTGTTTCCCCGCTACAACGAACTGCTGCGGGAATACCACCGCTACGACTACGAAGACATGATACTGTGGGTGCTGGGCGCTTTTGAAAAATACCCCGCACTGCTGCGCAATTACCAGGAGCAGTACCTCTACTTCCTCGTGGACGAATACCAGGACACGAACGGTGCCCAAAACGGAATCCTCCACCGCCTCATCGAATATTGGGACAGCCCGAACATCTTCATCGTGGGCGACGACGACCAGAGCATTTACGAGTTTCAAGGGGCCCGGCTGAAAAACCTGACGGACTTCTACAGCAACTACCGCCACGACCTTCGGCTCGTTATTTTAAAAGAAAACTACCGCTCCTCCCAGCTTATCCTGGACACATCAAGGGCGCTCATCGGAAAAAATAACATCCGCATCGTGCGCCACCTCCACGAACTGGGCATTGAAAAAATCCTCACTGCCAAGAACGAAGCCTTTGCCGCCCTGCCCGCTTTGCCCCAAATCGTAGAGTACCCCAACCGCCTGCAAGAGGAAGTGGCGATCATCCAACAAATAGAAGCATTGAGATTGGGCGGTTTTCCCCTCAATGAGGTCGCTGTCATTTATGCCAAACACCGCCAGGCCCGCCGCCTGATGGAACTATTGGAGAAAAAGGGCATCCCCTACCGCACCCGCCGCCCGGTGAACATCCTCGACCTGCCGCTCGTGCAAAACATCCGCACCCTGCTTGAGTACCTCAACCTCGAATTTCACAAACCCTACAGCGGCGAGTACCTTTTGTTCCAAATCATGCACTTCGAGTTTTTCGGCATCCGTCCGCACGATTTGGCGAGGCTGGCGACGGCATTGGCGGCCCACAACAAAAACGGCAACTACCCCAAATGGCGGGATGCCATTGCCAATGAAAATCTGCTGGCCCAATTGGGCGACCCTATTAATAATGTAAAGAAGACAGGGCCTGACGGCAGCTTGTCCGCCATAACGCAACTTTCTGATTTCCTGGAATTTATGCTGGGCGAATATGCCAACCTCTCCGTGCCCGCCTTTGTGGAACGGCTCATCAACCGCAGCGGACTGTTGCGCCACGTTTTGACCCAAACGGAAAAAGATTGGCAGTTGCAGGTGCTGTTTACTTTGATGAGTTTTATCAAAAACGAAGCGGAGCGCACCCCCCGCCTGGGCCTGGCCCGCCTGCTCGAAATATTGCGGAGCATGGACGCCAACCGCATCCAATTGGCAGTGGGCAGTGCGGCAGCGGGCGGGCAGGAAGATGCCGTGAACTTGATGACGGCACATGGGGCGAAGGGCTTGGAGTTCCAAAAAGTCTTCATATTGGACTGTACGGGCGACCATTGGGAACCGGGCAGCAAAGGCAGTAATTTCAGTTTTTCGTTTCCCGATACACTCACGCTGAGCGGGGAGGAGGACGCCGAAGAGGCCCGCCGACGCTTGTTTTATGTGGCCATGACGAGGGCGAAGGAACTGTTGCAGATTTCCTATGCCGCCCAAGACGACGAGGGAAAGGAACTGCACCGGGCCATTTTTTTGGATGAAATTTTGGGCGAAACGGGCGTGGATGTTGAATACAACGAAGTGCCGATGAGCCAAATGATAGATGCGCAAGCTGCGCTGTTGATGGAAGCCAAACCTGCCCTCTTGTCCCTCGACAAAGCGGCCATTGCTGAATTGTTGGAGAATTTTACCCTCAGCGTGTCGTCGCTGAACAAGTACCTCCGCTGCCCGCTGAGTTTTTATTATGAAAACATCCTGAACGTGCCAGCCGTGCAGAGCGAGGCGGCCAGTTTTGGCATCGCCCTGCACAATGCGCTTTGCAGGGGTTTTGAAAAAATGTCGAATTCGGAGGAGAAGATTTTCCCCGTGCCTGATGAGTTTGTTCAGTTTTTTGAAAGGGAAATGTTCAAGCTGCAAGGTTTTTTCAACCGCAAGGAATACGAGCGCCGCTTGGCCCAAGGCCATGAATATTTGAAGGCTTACTGCGAAAGCAACCTGCCGCACTGGCCCCAAAAAGTGCAGGTGGAGCAGGAATTTAAAAACGTAACGGTAGAGGGCGTGCCGCTGACGGGCGTGATTGATCGAATAGACTTTCTCGCCAACCAACAGGTACACCTGGTTGACTACAAAACGGGCAGCCAAGACCCCGCCAAGCTGCGGCGGCCTGCCCAATTGAGCGGAAAGCCCAGCCGCAAAAAGGACGCCCCCGAAAAAGACTTCGGCGGCAACTATTGGCGGCAACTGGTTTTTTATAAAATCCTCTATGAAAACTGGCGCAACAATCCCCGCCGGGTACATAGCGCCGAAATCTCCTACCTCGAACCCGATACAAAGGGCGACTTCCCCCGCAGGAGCATCAACTTTGAAGCAGTGGATCTCGCTTTTGTGAAAAACCTCATCACGGACACTTATGCCAAAATCATGCGGCAGGAATTCTACGAGGGCTGCGGTGAGCCGAACTGCCCCTGGTGCAATTTCCTGCGACGGCAAGGGCAGGTGGATTCGTTTGCGGATGGGGAGGCGGAGGAGTTGGATGATTGATACAGGTGGTTATCATGAAAACATTGACTCAAATATTGTTCTTTTGGTTCATGGCCGTCCCTCCGCTTTGGCCGCAATCAGATTTTTATAAAGATAATTTGATGGGCATTGATTTTCAGGCACTTGGAACATCCTTTCACTACGCAGGTTTAGTTAAAAAGGGGCTATATTTTGGCGTGGAGGGCGGTTTGCTGCCGGACAAGCTGGATTGGGTACTGCTGGCAGGCAGAAATTTTACACAGGAAAATACAATATGGTCAGAAGATAGGTACGCAGAAAGGATGAATGATATTGATCAATTGATTTTTGTCCATGTCTTTTCCAGGTGGAAGCCCAAATTTGGATGGTTCGAAGTGGATGCAGGATTACGATATGCAGTGTTTGACCGCTCAGGATACGATATTGATAGCATTTACCTTACAAGATTTTTTGGGGCTTACATAAAACCAGCAGTAGGATTGAGAAAGGTTAAATTTGGGGCCAGATTAGATTGTGGTTTCATGGAGAAGGAATTTTTGATGATTGCAAGCCCTCTCGTCAGGATCAATTTTAAATAAATTTCAACCCCATCAAGCTTATAAACCATATCAAACACCTTGGAAGACAGCTACCGACATAAAGGACTCCGCCGCAAGCTTGTGGAATCGCTAAAGGAAAAAGGCATCACCGATGAAAAGGTGCTGGCGGCGATGGACGTGCTGCCCCGCCATTTTTTCCTGGACAGCGCTTTTGCCGAATTGGCCTACCAGGACAAGGCCCTGCCCATCGAATCGGAGCAGACCATTTCCCAACCATTTACGGTGGCATACCAGACACAATTGCTGGAGGTGAAAAAGCGGGACAAAGTGCTGGAGATAGGCACCGGTTCTGGCTACCAGGCGGCAGTTTTGGGTACGATGGGCGCCAGGGTCTTCACGGTGGAGCGCCAGGAAAATTTATACCATAAAACCAAGAAACTACTGGCAGACATGGGTTTCCAAAACATCCGCTGCTACTTCCGTGACGGCTCGAAGGGCTTGCCCGAATTTGCGCCTTTTGACAAAATACTCGTAACTGCCGGGGCGGAAGAAGTACCGCAGCCGCTGTTGGATCAATTAAAAATTGGCGGTATGTTGGTGATTCCCGTTGGGCGGCAAGCGCAAAAAATGAAGCGTTTCACCCGAAAAACAGCGGCGGAATACGTGGAAGAAGATTGGGGTGATTTTCGTTTTGTACCCTTTGTGAAAGGCACTGAGCCTTTGTAGCAAGGCCACATTTTACCTACCTTTGCAGCCGAATTTTTCCTAACCAATTTGCAAAACCAAGTTGTCGCTGTTCTTCAACCCCACCAACGAACAACGAGCAACGAACAACAAATAGCAATCATGGCACAAGTAGAACTCATCATGCCCAAAATGGGCGAGAGCATCATGGAGGCCACTATCCTCAATTGGGCCAAAAAAGTAGGCGACAAAGTGGAAGTGGACGAAACTGTGCTCGAAATCGCTACCGACAAAGTGGATTCCGAAGTCCCTTCGCCCGTGGAAGGTGTCATTGCCGAAATTTTGTACAAAGTAAATGATGTAGTGCCGGTGGGCCATCCCATCGCCGTCATCGCCACCAATGGGGAGGCAGTTTCGCCAAAGCCATCGCCCGCCGTTAAGGAAGCACCCGCAGCCCCGGCCTCCAATGGCCAGACCAACGGCGTGGCCAACAAACCCATGAAAGAGGAAGCGCCAGCCCCAGCCCCCGTAATGGAAACAGCGGCCCTATCCAGCACAGGCGGCAGTGGCCGTTTTTACTCGCCTTTGGTGAAAAACATAGCCAAGACCGAAAAAATCGGCCTGCCCGAATTGGAACAAATACCCGGCAGCGGTATGCACGGCAGGGTTACGAAAAAAGACATTTTGGCTTATGTTGAAAACCGGAGCGGGGATCAGTCCGCAGTCCGCAGTCCGCAGCCCACAGTCAACATACCACAGCCCTCCATTGCAAGGCCTGCTGTCAGCCTTTCCGGAAATGTTGAAATCGTGGAGATGGACAGGATGCGCAAGCTCATCGCCGACCACATGGTAATGTCGAAGCGGGTATCTCCGCACGTTACTTCCTATGTGGAGGTGGACGTGACGAACCTTGTAAACTGGCGAGAACAGAACAAGGACGCCTTCCAGAAGAAATATGGCGAGAAAATTACTTACACGCCCATTTTCATTGAAGCCATCACGAAGGCCATTGGGGATTTTCCGATGATAAATGTTTCAGTGGACGAAACGAGGATTATTGTCAAAAAAGACATCAATATAGGCATGGCGACTGCCTTGCCATCGGGCAATCTGATTGTGCCTGTTATTAAAAATGCTGACCAGTTGAACCTCGTCGGTCTGACCAAAGCCGTCAACGACCTGGCTGGCCGGGCCAGGGGCAACAAGTTGAAACCAGAGGAGATACAGGACGGCACCTTTACCCTTACCAATGTTGGCACTTTTGGAAACGTAATGGGAACGCCTATCATCAACCAGCCGCAAGTGGCCATCATGGCCGCCGGTGCCATCCGCAAAAAACCGGCGGTGGTGGAAACGGAATACGGCGATCTGATAGCCGTGCGCCAGATGATGTTCCTCTCCATGAGCTACGACCACCGGGTGGTGGATGGCTTCCTGGGCGGTTCGTTCCTGCGAAAAGTGGCCGATTACCTGGAGGCTTTTGATGCCAAACGGGGAGTTTGATGAAATAAAAGAAGCTGATTTTTTGCAAAATAAAAAGGGGCTGCGCACTTTACATGCGCTGCCCCTTTTCAATAAAAAGAGCCGTAAATGCGATGCAGAAACGGCTCCACTTTTTGGTTTTTATATTTATGCCAGATGTGGGGTCGAAAAAAATTAGAAGAGCGGATTTGGTAGAGAGCCATGTTTTCGCCGTCATATAGAGATGTATGAATTGGAAGTCAGATATGCGTGAATGGTGAGAGGTAGGCGATTTTTTTTATCGTTCAAATGTAAAAGGCAACTTCCAGAAAAGCATGGCCAAACCAATAGCTGTGTTGTTTGAGCTAATAACTGTGCAGAAATGCTATTTTTTGACAAATTAGCTTTTAGGAAAGATGAACAAAATCATCAAAACATTTTTCAAACTCCTCCACTCGTGCGACGGCAATAGGTATCTCTGTTCCTTCCGATAGAACGGCCACGCCATTGCGGCCCCTCCGCTCGATTCGGGTGATATGGATGAAATTTACCAGGTAACTATAATGCGAACGGAAAAAAAACGAATTGGGCAGGTTTTCCTCAATGTCCTTTAAAGTTCGGGAAGCTACGGTGCGTACGATTTCGTCATTTTTAAAAAAATAAATATCCGTGGTAGAGCCATCGGCCTGGCAATAAAGAATATCAATTACTTTGATAACGATGTTTCCCTTTCGGGCATCGGCGATAATGAGACGCTGCATGTCCATTGGCACCTGCTGTTTTTTTGCCTCCACCTTTTCTATGGCGGCCCGCACACCCTTTTCCAGTTCGGACACGCTGTAGGGCTTGACAAGGTAGGCCCAGGGCTGCACATCGTTGATGGCTTTGATGGCGTACTGGGGATAGGCAGTGACGAATATGACACCAAAATCCAGTTGGTGGCATTGAGCCAAAAAATCGAAACCACTGCCGAGAGGCGGCATCTCAACGTCCAAAAAGACCACATCTGGCTGTAATTCCTGGGCTTTGGCCGTTGCCTCGTTCACCGAATGGGCATATCCCAGAATGTCAACTTCCGGGAAGTAATGCTCCAACATACCTTTCAGGGTATTGATAGCGCTGATTTCATCATCTATCAACAGCGCGGTTATTTTTTTCATTTGATGTATAATTATTGGAGTTCGAGTAAGCTTTTGTCCACTTTTCCAGGCAGAAAGCTCAGTTTTGCTTGGGTACCTGATGTGCCATTTATTTGCACTGATAGTTCTTTATATTCGATTTTCATTTCAATATTATACAAGCGGTTCAGTGTTTGTATTTTTTTGTCTAAAAGTGCCAAGCCCTTGGAATCCCGTTTTATCCCCAGCGCTTTTTTTCGCTCCTGGGAAGTATAGATGCCAATTCCATTGTCCGTGATAGTGCAAATCAATAAGCCGCCATGTTGATCAAAGTCAATTTGCAATTTAGAAGTACCCAGTTCGGAAAAGCCGTGTATAGTAGCATTTTCTATCAATGGCTGTAGGATCATGGATGGGAAAGGCAGGATAGATGATATGTTTTCTGTACCAGTTAACGAATAGACAAATCTATCTCCGAAGCGCAAGCGGATCATTTCTAAATAGTCCAATATATAGCTTAATTCATCCCTAATTGGAATAAATTTTTTCTCTGAAAGCGAAATGGTCCGCCTAAGCAAATCGGAAAATATGGAAATATATTGACTGGCTTTTAGGGGGTCGGGCGGATAAAAAAACTGCTGTATGGCATTGATACTGTTGCCGACAAAATGGGGGTTTATTTGGGCTTTGATGGCTTGTAATTGCAGTTCTGAAGCCGTACTTTCCAGTTGGCGAACGGCTAGGGTCGCTTTAACATATCGCCAGACAAGGAATATACCCAATGCCGCCAAGGCGAGGCTGAACCAGATGGTTTGGTACCAGTGGGGCTCTGCAATAATTGTCCAAATATCAGGTTGTTGGCTCGGCAGGAAATTTGGCAATAGAGCAGTGGCTTTTACAATGTATTTTCCAGGCGTTATGTTTGCACCAAAATTCCGTGATGAGCCATCTATAATAATTACATCACTTTTTTCAGAAAATTTATTTTGAATTGATCGCCATATATTTCCCCAAGTTAGTTGCCAAAATGGTAAAAATTCCTCCTTTGATGAATATTCAAATTTAAGGTCACCCCGAGCCTGATAATGCAATCCTGCCAATTCTAAATCAAGCAGTGAGGTATGGGGAGGTAGCTCAATTATTTTTTTGTCCCTCAATGTATCTATCAATAGTCCGTGAAAGTTTTAGGGGTCAAGAAGGGTGAAAATTCTAAGTTTGAGTTTACCACAACTTGAACGAAGAACTTTTCACCCAATGAGTACAAGACCCATCGATGCAATACTGGGCAAAATGCCTGGGATGAA
>JBGSKQ010000093.1:0-127382 GCA_041741095.1 Saprospiraceae bacterium | reverse complement strand
CGGGGGCACCTTCGGTGCCACCGCTGGGGGAAGGGGATTCCGGGGGCTATCGCCCCCGAACCCCCGTTACAAAATGTCAAGAAACTTAATTTACAAAGTAATCACTTAGATGATGATAAAAAAACAAGTGGAACTGATGGCCCCCGCCGGCAATTTTGAGTGCATGATGGCTGCCATCCAGGGCGGTGCCGATGCGGTGTATTTTGGCATCGAACAGTTGAACATGCGGGCCAGGGCAACGATGAACTTCACCTTGGGCGACCTCGGTGCCATTTCAAAATTGTGCAACAAGCACCACATCAAATCCTGCATCACGCTCAATACCATCCTTTACAACCACGACCTCAGCCTGATGAAAAAAATCGTGGACGAGGCCCAAAAGCACGGTATTTCAGCGGTCATAGCTTCCGATCAGGCGGTTATCAATTATGCATTTTCAAAAGGAATGCCCGTGCATATTTCCACGCAGGTGAATATTTCCAACACGGAAACGGTGAAGTTTTACGCCCATTTTGCCGACGTGATGGTGTTGGCCAGGGAACTTAGCATGGTGCAGATGAAGGAAATCACGCAGGCCATTGAACGGGAGCAAATAAAAGGGCCTTCGGGCCAATTGGTGCGCATTGAGGTGTTTGCGCACGGTGCCTTGTGCATGGCCATTTCCGGCAAGTGCTACCTGAGCCTCCACACGCACAATTCATCGGCCAACCGGGGTGTGTGCATCCAAAATTGCCGCCGTCAATACGAGGTAAAAGACAAGGACGAAGGGCATGCCTTCCAGATTGAAAACGAGTACATTATGTCGCCAAAAGACCTCAACACCCTACCCTTCCTCGACCAGTTGCTCGACACGGGCATAGACGTATTGAAAATAGAAGGCCGGGCCAGGGCACCTGAATACGTGAAGACCGTTACCAAAGCTTACAAAGAAGCCATCGTGGCCGTGCAGTCTGGACAGTTTACCCAAGAAAAAATAGATGGCTGGATGGCCGAAGTTGAAAAAGTGTATAACCGGGGATTTTGGGGCGGCTATTATTTGGGAAAACAACTCGGCGAATGGTCGGACAGCTACGGCTCCAAGGCCAGCACGAAAAAGGTCTATCTTGGCAAAGGGGTGCATTTTTTCCCAAAGCTACAAGTAGGCGAATTTAAAATAGAAAGCCACAAGCTCGACAAGGGTGATTCGTTGCTCGTCACCGGCCCCACCACAGGTGTGCTTGAGTTTACGGCCGAGGAAATTCGGGTGGGCGATCAAGTGGTGGAAAGCGCAGCAAGGGGCGTCTCCTGCTCTATCAAAGTGCCTGAAAAAATAAGGGCTTCCGACAAGCTCTACAAAATTGTGGATGCTTGATGGTAGTCGTTTCTCAAAACCGGAAAAAGTGCATCGGCTGCAATTATTGCGTTGAGCTGGCCCATGCCTATTGGCGCATGTCGAAAAAGGACGGCAAAAGCGTTTTGCTCGGTGCCAAGGAAAAAAGGGGCATCTATACCCTGCGCCTCGACGACGGTGCATTGGAGGCCAACGAAGCAGCGGCCAGGGCTTGCCCAGTCAATATTATTCAGGTGAAACAAATCTGATCCCCCTCGCACCATTCCGCATAAGAAGTAGAAGTTTCAAACAACTTCACGTTCACAAGGCGAAGGCTGTCTGCCAGGCCAGCTTGGATTTCGCCCACAATTTCAATCAGCAAGTTTTCGCAGGTAGGCTGGTATGGTGTCAGGATAATTTTTTCATACACGCCTTCCAGTCCAATGACCACCGCCGGAGGTGTTTTTTCGTTTAATACCAGGGCATGGTCGTACCGATCCACCACTTTCCCTTTTACCAGGTTTTTGATGTCTTTAAAATCCGCCACCATGCCGTCTTTGGGGTGGCCGGGGCTGTGCAAAGGCTTGCCTATCAAGGTAATATGCAATTGGTAAGAATGGCCGTGAATGTTGCGGCAAGGCCCGTCGTAGCCGAGCAGGGCGTGGGCCGTTTCAAATGAAAATAGCTTGGTGAGGCGGATTGAAGGTTGTTCCATTAGATGTTATTGGCGGTTGGCTTTTTGCAGCTTGTCCCATCCATTTTTTGAGGGCCAAATATATTGAGGCCACCATGGGTAGGAAGATGATGAATGTCAATTGCTGTTGGCTTAGATTTTTTTTCATTCCATTCTTTTGGCGTGAGTTTTTTGGTACAATTCTTGGTTTTTTAAAGGAACTTCTTCCCTTTCTCATTTCTTCCCATTGCTATTAAATCAATCTAAGTAACCTAACAATAGGCAAAATATCACTGCCGCTTTGCGGCTGTTCTTTTCTCAGAGGTTAAAAATCACGTATCATTATTTTATTACAAAAACTTGGACAGATGAAGCACTTGAACACTTTTAGCACAGCAAATCCGCTGCTGAACCGCCATCGCCCTTTTCAAAAAACAAAAAAATATCCGCCCTGAGGGCATACGTTTTTCCCGGTCAAAGGCACACGTTCCTACACCTTTTTGCAGCGTCTCACTTACTTTTTCAACTCAACTATTGGCCTACACGGCCCCATCCAACAGGGCCGACACCACCGCTTCTTCCTCGGCCATTTCTCCTAAATAAACATGGTTTACTATCCTGATCAAGTGCAAAACATTGCTGCCTTGGTATTTGATGCCGTGATTGGCAGGCTGTACGATCTGGCCATTGAACAATAAAAAACGGGCCTGCACAGGATCCCATGCAGCCAAGAAGTGCATTTCATGATCTAACCCTTTGGGAGGCAGCACGACCAGCATGACGTTGTATGCTTCCGGGGACATTTTGCCAGAAGGCATGTGGTTAAAAAAACCAAAGGCGATTTGTGCGGCCAGCTTGGCCTTCCGGCAACCCATTTCCAATTTTTGAAGGCGCTCCATCACTCCTTCCAATAGCCAGTCCTGTTCATTCAGCGCCTGCCAGGGTAGCCATTTTTTTTCCTGCAATCGGTAAAATTCGACCTGGCCAGGCCGCAGTTTATATTCAAACATCGGTACATCCCTCGGCAAAAAGCCAGGATAATAGTGGCTCATGCCATCCTTCATGGCGTGATCAATTTCCAAGAGCATGGTATAAATGCCCAGGCTGTATTGCTTGTAGGCGGGATCGTAGGCTGCTTCGAGCGAGGCGAGGCTTGTTTTTCCTTTGTCGAAAGCACTGAAGGCGACCAGGCGCTGACCATGATAGACGCAAACCTCCCAGGTATGGAAGAGATGGGCGGGCCTGTCCTTAAACAAAATGCGGTTCAGTTCCGGTATCAGCACCCATTGGTGTACACTGCTTTTGAACAGTCGCCACAGCTCATCTTTTTCCTGGCTTGGGGCAAATGGGCCTATTTTAATGGTGAAAATACCGTCGTTGCGGCGCATCAATTTCCGCAGGTTCTTTTTCCAGGTAAAACCCGAAAGCGCTATGCGAAGCATCAAACTGGAATGCCAGGCACTGCCCATAAACCTCACCGATGATGCATACACGTTGATGTCGCTGCGGAACCAAGCATTGGCCAGCAGTTCGTCAATTTTCTCAGGCGACAAGGTTTCTACTTGGTACCTGGCGTAAAACGTTGGTGGAAAATCGGTGCCTTGGATGTTGGACATTGGTATTTGTGAGCGGCAATTTTAAGCACAATGCCACACTCTTTCGGCAGGAAGTGAGGAAAAAGCGCTGGCTAAATCTGGCTGCCCTTTGGGCTTTTGTGAAACAAAGGGCTAAAAATCCTCTATGTTTGCGCAGGCTTTCAAAACGGGCGAAGCGGCATTTTTAGGAACCAAACTAATGGCTGAGCGAGCAAATCCAAAGGCTATTTTAGGCAATGACTTGCATTTTCCCATGTTTTTTGAAACCGAACAAAAATCCATAAAGAACTTTGTAAAGAATAACATCTACCGATGATCCAGGCAGCATCCAAAGCTGACTGCCGTTCATGCACTAAATTCTTCAAGCTAAAAATTTTATCTATGAAAAAAATTTTCAACTTAACTACTGCTCTACTTTTCAGCCTTTCAACCTTGCAAGCCCAAATTACCATCAACGCCGACGATATTGACCCGCTCGGTGTGGTGGCCTACCAAACCAGGGATACCATGCCCGATGCCAGCATTCAGCCAGGAGGCACCGGTATGCAAACTTGGGACTTTACAGCCCTCAAGGATCAAGCACCCAATACGTTTACTTTTTTGACGCCGGGCAGTACCCCACATGCGAATTTGTTCCCCCAGGCCAATTTGGCCGCTTCGTTAGGCGATACCTTTTTGTATTTTTTAAAAGACAACCAAAAGTTGCAGGCGCTTGGCTCCTACGGCACTTTTTCCTACGAGGGCTTCCCTGTCACTACCAAACTGGAACTCAATCCGCCTCAGACGATCATTCAGTTTCCTGCAAATTTTGGTGGTGGTTTTGCTGAAACGAGCCGCCAAATCATCACCGTGGCCAACTTTGTGCCGGGTGCGCCCTTTGACAGCCTCCGTGCCGTTACCATCACGGATCGGGAAATTGAAATTGACGCTTTTGGCTCCCTGACTACCAGCCTTGGTACTTTCGAAGTATTGCGCTTCACAGAAACCGATATAGTGGTTGATTCCGTGTATGGCTATCAGGACACAACGATGATCTGGACGCCCATCACCAGCAGCGGGCCAGATACCATCATCAACTACAACTGGTGGACCAACGAAAACAACCTGGCTTTCCCCATTGTGCAATACCAGCTTGACGTGAGCGGCAATGACGTCGAGGTGCTTTGGTTGAAGGATTTTGTAAGCGGCACCAAGGAATCCGCCCCCGCCATTCGGTTTACATTGTACCCAAACCCATCCAAGGGCGCACTTTATCTTCAATTGGAAGAACAAACAGAAGGCAAATTGGAAGTGTATGATTTTAACGGAAGGCTTATCAAAAACTCACCTATCAATGGTGCATTTGTTGAGCTAAACCTTACAGGCCATGCAGCAGGTACTTATTTGGCTGTTTTAAAATCAAATAACGGCACTGTAATAGGCTTTGAGCTTTTTGATTTGTTGGCAAATTAAAAAGTTCTATTACTGGATTTAATATAAAAAGCCAGGTGGGAAAACCCACCCGGCTTTTTTTATCACCATTATCAACAAAGTAAGTAGAAATTAGGCTTACTGCTGGCAAGGCCCACAGGAGTCGCCTTGCGACTGGTAGAAAGGCCACAGCCAGATACTGATTTTGATCGTTTTCTGCTGGTCGGTGCCAGGCTTGTTGCAAATATAGATTTTGCCGTCACCGTCCGTGTCTTCGCAGGGGCAAACGCCTCCAACTGCCTGTGGAATACAGGAATTTTCGTCGTTCGGGTCGAATTGCTGGTGCGTGATGGGATAATTTGAATAGAAACCATCGCCATCAGCATCCACTGGTACACAAACAGAGTTGGCTGACAACGGATCACATGGGTTGAGTGGGTCAGTATCGGTGCCAATGTTAAAGACACCGTCGTTGCCAGTCTCCATGCCGTCGGCTATGCCGTCGCCATCAGAGTCGCTGCTCACATCAAAATCAGCTACGTCCTTGTGGTCGGCCACGCCGTCGTTGTCGTCGTCCAAATCGAACATGTTGAGGATGCCGTCGCCGTCAAAATCACATTGAGCGAAAGTCCGGTTGGGACTGCAAATATCAATCGGGCTGGACTCGTTAGCGTCAAACTGGCCATTTTTGTTGGCATCTTCAACGCCATCCTTGATGCCGTCCTTATCCGTATCTTGTTCTATTGGATTGGAATCAATCCCACGGTCGTACCTGCCGTCACCCTTAGTCTCGACAATGTCCTTTATGCCGTCCGCATCGCTGTCGCTCTGTGGGTTGTACGGGTCAAGGTCATAGTTATCGGGAACGCCGTCGTTGTCATCGTCAGGATCCAGGTCATTGATAACCGTATCGTCGTCGAAGTCACAGCTTGAAACCGTTTTGTCATCGCCGCAAGATGGGGCAGCAGCCGGCAAAGTAGTTTCCGGCAACTTATCGCTCAGCACAAAATTGGCGAAATAGTTTTGGTTCTCGCCGTTGCTCAAAGTCGTGTTGAACAAGAGTTTGCTGCGGTCATTATCAGGCCCCTGGAACACCGTGGTGCCATCCAAATCCACGTCTGTCAAGTCATAACCCTTGCTGACAAAGTTGGCCAGTGAGTTGACGTTGTCGGGATCAATGATCACATGGATAAACATGGTGATGATGTCATTAAAAGGCCCTTGATAAATCACGTTCCTGTTGGAGTTCAAGTCGCCAGTCCACAATGCCATTTCGCCGTTCATCTGAGCCCTTGCATAAGTACCTTTCACTTCTGTGTTCGGATCAGTAAAGTCAACCAGGACAGGATCAGGGGACAGCATCTGGGTATTTTTGGTAATAACGCCCAGGTGGTTGCGGTGGCGGATGCCGACAAAATATCCATCGCTGCGCACCAAATGGAAATGGACAACTGTGTCGCCATTGGGCATGACCGCGTCTCCGTCACGTTGCAAGAGGACAGATTTGGTAGCCACAATACTATCAGGCTTGCTTTCGTGCCTGAGTTCTATCATGATCCAGTCAACCACTGCGTCTTTGCCTGTCAAGTTGAAAGCCGAATTATCCACTGTTTCATTCCCACCCTCACCAGCGTGCCTGAAGAGGTTGATTTCGTTATATGGTTCCGTGTTGGGCAAAAACCCTTGCTCACGAAGTGCATCCCGCATGAGTGTATCGTTGCCAACGCCGATCAAAGCGCCTTGGAGTTTTACCTTGACTTGTAGGGCAACACCCACGCAGTTGGTACTTAATACTGGATCGCAAGGGTCTGCAGGGTTGCTTTCACCGGGTTCCATCGAACCATTTTGGTTGATGTCTTCCACACCATCGTAAATCAAGTCACCATCGGTGTCAATATTGATAGGGCTGGTCTCGTTCACATCTACATAACCGTTCAGGTTTGTATCTTCGATACCATCCAGCAAGCCATCATTGTCAGAATCAGGATCGAGCGGGTTGGTTTCGCCATTGTCAAATACACCGTTGAAATTGACATCCTCCAAATTATCGGTCAGCAAATCATTGTCGCTGTCCAGGTCAAGGGAGTTGATGGCTCCGTCACCGTCGTCGTCAATGTCTGCATTGCCGTTAAAGGTGCCTGTCGTGCCGTCCGTGATGAAGAAATTATAAGAGGTGGTACCAGGGTCACCATCATCTTCGGGCCTTCCATCATCAACATCGCCATCAGAATCAGTAGTAATGATACCAATGGAGGCAAAGCTGTCATAATAGCCATCGTGATTGTTGTCAATGAATGGCTGGATCATGCCATCCGTGCCAGAAACATAAGCGCCTAAAGTAATTTCAACCACGTCGAAGATTCCATCGCCGTCGGCATCGGTATCTCTGGAGTTCAACTCTGAGTCATTGTCCATATCTCCAATCAAATAGACAGTTCCATCATTGTTTGTATCTTCTGGGCGGCCATCAATGATATCGCCATCAAGCTCGGTGATGACCATCGGCAAAGAAGCATAATTGTCGTGGAAACCATCGTCGTCCGCATCCACAAATTCACCAGGGATATCCATCCTGCCATCGCCGTTGGTATCAATGCCGCCAGCTTCAATCAAATCTGGAATACCGTCATTGTCAGAATCCAAATCATGGAAATCTGGTACGCCGTCTTCGTCGAAATCGGGATTGAAGCTTGGGTTGCCGCTATAATAGGTATCGCCGTCATAAATGAGCAGTGGCCTTTCAGTTTCATCCGGGGTAAACAAACCTGTCTCATCAGGGTCGTAGGTGCTGATAAGGCCATCGCCATCGCTATCTTCCATCAACAGCGGATTATCGTCTGGGTAGTCCACCCTTCCGTTGCCGTCTGTGTCAACACCGCCTGCCTCGATAAGGTCGGGGATGCCGTCGTTGTCGCTGTCAAGGTCAATGCAGTTTGGCACGCCGTCGCCATCTGGGTCAACGTTTACCAAAATAAGTATCACAGAAGCAGATTGGGAAGGGTTGTTGTCATTTTGGTCAAAACCCTGGCCAAGGCCATCGTTGTCGTCGTCCCAACCTGGTTGGAAAATGTTGTCTATTACGCCATCGCCGTTGTTGTCTGGATAACCGATTTCCACGATGTCAGGGATACCGTCGTTGTCGCTGTCTAAATCGAGGTAATCTTCCACGCCGTCCCCGTCGCTGTCAGTGTGGGATTCAAGTAGATCCGGAATACCATCATTGTCACTGTCCAAATCCTCGCCATCTGGGATGCCGTCAAAGTCCGAGTCGTTATCGCTCACGACATTGATAGTTTGGAATTTTGTGACCGTATTGCCACAATGGTCAGAAAGCGACCATTGGCGAATAATGTAACCAGAACAACCCAATTGGAAGGCCAGGTTGTCAGTATAAACTGCATCAACTTCGCTGTCGCAATTGTCGTTCTCGTCGGTCACGTCGCCCGTCAGTGCCAGGTCGTCCTTGTTTTGCACACAAGAGATCTGCACGGTAGCCGGCACGGTGAAAGTAGGCGGCGTCGTATCCCGAAGGATGAAAGTTTGAGTCAATGAAGTAAAATTGCCACATTCATCCCTTACATAAAAGGTACGTGCCATGGTGGTATCATTGACGCAGTCAAACTTCCAGTCGCTGTCAGTAATGACCAAAGGTGTGGAAATATCGCAGTTGTCAACAGCTGCAATGTCAACGCCGATGATTGGTTTTTCTGGAATTTCACTGCATTCTACCACTTGGTCAAATGGAATACTTCCTTCGACAACCAGGTAGTTGAGTGCCTGTGTACCGTGCGTGCCATCCAGGTAATCCCACTCGTCCACTTCCACTTGGAAAGATGAGAGCGTCAAATTTTTCACCCTGATAGTAGCTGGTGCAGCATCAACAGTCGAAAGGCCGCCAAATACCACAACCGGGTTGTGGTAGCGATGCGTAAGGTTAATGGTCAAAGCGTTGTGGTCAACAGAGATTTGGCCAGTTTCCCCAATAATTTCACCAGCCTGGTTTTTCACATCGCCTGTCCCGCTGAATGCGAAGTAGCCGGCTGTTTCAAAACCGTGGTTCATTTCAGGATCCAAGGAGGTTTCTTCCTGGCAGAAAATGGTCGCACTGTTGTCGCCCAAAGTATTGTAGCGCAGTGTTGCTGGGTTGTTTTCGTTGAAAGTCTGGATTTGGCCAATGAATCCCGGTGATGGGTATGATTGGTTAAAAGTAGCAGCGACAGGTACATTGGAAACCAGTTTAGTGTTCGCTTCAAACAACTGCCCTTGGCTGGATGAACCTTTTTCTATGGCTATCCAGGCCACGCTTTCTTTTCCGTGGCTACCATCGGCGCCTTCTTCTTCTTGCAGCCTAAGTTGGAACTGCGAAGTGGACACGTTGCGCAAGCGGGTAGCTACAGCAGCATTGTCGCCTTTAGTTACTACCTGCGCCAGCACCACTGGAGGTGCATTGAACTGTATAGGGAAGCTGATAGTCTTCCAACGGTGCGAAACGTTTTCCATCACACCTGCAATCATGCGCTTGCCATTGGGCAAGGTGTAGATGCGGTAGATGTCAGGAGCAGTTTCGTCAGAAATTGTGATTACTTGCTGGTCAATTTGGCTATTGCCGCAATAGTCGCTCGCCGTCCAAACCCTTGTCAACAAATAGCTGTAAATAGAGCAGGAGTCAGCACCTTGGGTAGCGGTCTGATCAAATGAAAGCCACACGTTGCCGCAGTTTTCAAAAGCATCCACTACAGGTGGCAGCGGTATTTCATCGTCGCAGGATACTTCCAGATCCGAAGGTATATTGTTTAAGGATGGTGCATCGCTATCGGACATATCAATATAGGCCGTAGCTGTGGCACAACATCCTGTGGTGCTGTTGCACACCTGATAAGTAAACTGATCCCCGCCGCAGAAGGTCGTGTTCGGAATATAGTAAAATTCTCCGTCAACGTCCATGTCCAGGAAGCCGTTGTTGGGCTGGGTCTCAACGGAATATATCGGATTGTCAAGGCTGAGGTCATTGGTTCCTACATAACCAACCAGCGTAAAGCCTGGACAAGCATTTTCAAACGTATCGTCCGAGGGATGAGGCGTCTGCGTCACAGTTTTGATAACCTCGTTGGAATAAATCCATGAGCCGCAGGAACCACGGCGGCATTTGCGGCGGAATTTGGTTGAAACGGAAATACTTCCCGGCGAATAGGATGAGTTGTTTGTACTGTTGATTTCTGACCATGCCGACCAGACGTTACCCAACAACATGCTCTGCTCCCAACGATAAGTCGTGCTACCACCATAACCTCCAGTTGGAGGAGTGATGGTACTCATCGTGGTAGGCACCCCATTGGCACAAAGGGCTTCGTCGAAACCAATCGTACCAGCATCCGTATGGTTGGAAATAACCGTGAAATTCCTTTCTTCAAAACCGGTACAGCCATTTTTGGTGGCTGTGATACGCATGGTTTTTACCCCACCAGTAGTGTAATATACACCGTGCGGGCCAAGACCAGTGGCCGTGGCGGGCACTGCATCCGTGCCAAAATTCCAAGTCACCGAACTGCCGCTGCTGGCAGATCCTTGTACTGTAAATATTGCGCCTACACAGGCCGAGCTTGTGTTGTAGTAGCTAAAATATGGGTTGGGGTTCGAAGGCTCTTCGATGATCCTGTCTCCCCAGTAAGCCATGCACTCATCACCGCTGTACCTTACCCAAATATCGTAATTCCCAGGGCCGAGGCCCGTAAAGTTCATGGAGGAAACCCAGGTGGTGCCATTGATGGAAGCTTCCAGGCTTGTACCTGAAGGCGAGGAGGCGTTCACGGTTATGGTACCATTCGGCGTAGAGCAGGAAGATGGATTGGTACTACTAACAGAGTTAATACTGAATGGCGGCCTCACACTATAGTTGGTCGTACTGACGACTGGGCAACTGTTCTTTACAACAGTAAGTTGGACTGCCACCGACGTAGAAGCGTTGGAATTTGGAACATTAAAACTTACCAAGTGCGGTCCAATGCCCGTTGCGGTGGAAGGGGTGGCATAGCTTCCAAAATTCCAAGAATAATTGGTGCCTGTGCCCGCATCTTCAGCTTGAAATTGGTAGGAGACACCTTCACAGATGTAGCCATTGGTCGTTGTTGGGCCAAAAGCAATATTTGAAACAGGGTTCTCCTTTACTTCTTTTACAACCGTATTGGAGTTGATCCATGCAGAACAAGGCGCCCTACGTGTTTGGCGGCGGTACCAAGTGGTTTCGGTCATGGTATTGACCGGATCATAATCTACACCTGTTCCAGACAGGTCAATCCAAGTAGCGCCATTGTCCGTACTTTTTTGCCAACGGTAGGCCGTGTAGCCGTCAATGCCGCCGCTGGGCAAGGAAGTACTCGTTATTATTGTGGGATTGTAGGAAGTGCAATAGGATTCTGTACCCGAAATGGTACCCGCAGAAGTAAAATTGGAAGATACCATTTTTACTACATCGTTGGAATAGACAAAAGAACCGCATGTGCTTCTCTTTGCCCCCCTGCGGTATCGTGTGGTCGTGGTAATTGTAATAGGGTCGAGGGTGGCTGTAGTGGCACCTGAAACGTTGTTCCAGGTAGAGCCGCCATCATTGCTGACCTGCCATTGGTACACAAGGGTACCTCCCGCACCGCCAGAAGGCGTGGTCACGCTTGAAATGATGCCGGGGTCAAAACTACCGCAGTTTTCTTCGTCGCCTACGATGATGCCTGGATCGGTAATGTTCAATTCTACTGTTTTGGCCACGTTGTTTGTAAACAACCAACCTCCACCTGGCAGGCTGGAACATTCTGCAATCCTTACCCCACGCTTGAACAGGGTTGTTGCATTGATGAAAGGTGGGTCATAATTGGCTGCATTGCTGGATGGGATATCAGACCAGGTAGTGCCTTCATCTATACTTTGCTGCCATTTGTATTCGGCTGTGCCATTCACGGCACCGCTCACCCAAATATCAAAGTGGCTGATGCCATAGGGCGTACCGTTATTCGGGTTAATTGGGGCTGTCAATCCGGTAAACGGCGGTGTGGTATAAGTGGCCGTCACTGGGCCGCCTTTAACTGTTACTTTCGTCACATTTTGTCCTGTTACAGTTAGGAACATTGGCTCTCCACCTTGGTTGGTAATGGTATATACCGCACCATTGGCGCTTCCACTGACGGGCGGATCTACTTTCCAGGTCACATCAGTGCCACTTGTAGGTGGTGTACCAATTATCACTAGAGGATCATAACCACCGCATTTAGTTTCATCGGCAGAAATAGCGCCCCCTCCGGTAAAGTTTGCAGTTTTAGATTTGGAAATAGAATTGGAATATACCCAACCCGTACAGGGCAGCAGCCGGGCAGCCCTGCGATAATAGGTCGTTGCTGAAATAGCGGACGGGTCATACGTCGCAAAGTCAGAGTTTGAAATGTCCGACCAGTTAGCGTTATCTGTGCTGGATTGCCATTTGTATTCAGTGGAACCTGAACCTGGGCTTGGTGCAGCAGCGCTAGTGATCAAAGCGGGATCAAAGCTGGAGCCACAACCAGATTCATTACCTGAAATAGTGCCGCCATCGGTATAGTTTCCGCCACTTGTTACGGCTATGTCCTGTGAAATAGTACATCCCGAAGCACTGGAAACGGTTACGGAATAATTACCTGCTGAAAGGTTATTGCGTACCCCGTCATTGGCGGCCAAATCGGCGATTTGATTATCCGTGAGCGCTTTATTGAAGTAGTAGCGCACATCGTCCATCCTTCCTTCATAGTAATTTGAGCTGCTGGAAAAAACGGAACCACTATTTGATCCGCCGATACCGCCATTGTTGCTGTGGGCGGGAATGGAAGTAAAACTTGCCGTCGTTTCGGAACCAGCCACGCCATCCAGATAAAGCCTTACTTTACCTTCATCAAAAACCAGAGCAACATGGTGCCAATTGCCATCGCTGGGAAAAGTATGTGAACCAGCATTAAAGATATTGCCAGAGCCATTCTTTTTAACCCTGCCCTGCAATTGATTGTTGCTTAATTGTATGGCCAACCCTATGCCTGAGTTGTTGCTCGATCCGCCTTCTTCAAAAAGTATTTCAGTGCCGGAAAGGTTATCCGGTTTTATCCACAAGGATACCGTAAGGCTGGTTGCCGCTATTTCCATAAAACCACCATCCAAACTGTAACGGATGGCCGTGTTTCCATTAAAATAAAGCGAACGGTTGCCCTGCACTGCATCACTGAGGTAAATTGGGTAGCCTGTTATGCCATTGTTGTGGTTGCCATTTCCTGAAACGTCGTTGGTATTTTCTTCAAATGTCCACCAAGCGTTTTCCTGCATGTCCGACCAACGGTAACTAAAAGGCGTGTTGTTGCCAGTAGCAATCATGCTGATGCTACCGTTAGCCACTCCACATGCCTCTGGCGAAACGCTGTAGCTGCCGCTCATGTCGCTGGAACAATCAGGGTCCGCACAGTCTGTCAGGCCATCAAAGTCGTCGTCACGATTGTTGTCGCAAACTTCTGTGGAGCAAATGGGCCGTAAAGCAGTGCCAGGGATTATGTTCCAGGAAGAATTATCAGGTGTTTTCCAATAAACCTGGAAGTGGTCGCCACCTGTGCCTTCTTTATGGATCAATTCAACATAATACGGTACATCTTGAACCAAGCTGACAGTTGAGGAGGTCTGAGAAGCATATTTTGTATATTCCGTAACACCTGAATAACCAGGCACTTCGGCAATCAATGATTTATTTAAAGTGCTGGCATTGGTGCTCAGATATAATTTCACTCCATCGTCGCCTGTCACATTAAAGGTATAGTTGCCAGTGGCAGGAGGCACGATATAGCCATAAACCCTTGTACCGTAGTCGTCACTGTAATTTTGCGGACCTTGGAAAGAAGAAATGAAGCCGGTTTCGTTGTAATTGTTGGGATAGTTTAGATTGGAAACCAGGTTGTCAACAGAAGTACCAGAAATGCTGCCCCAACGATCGTAGGAAAGTCCCCCTGATTCGCAGGTAACGGCAGCCGGGCAATCCACTTTTGACAAAGAAACCGCATCAATGTACATACCCACGTTCCAACGGCTGTTGGTAAAGGTAAAATTGGATATAGGATCGAGGATATCGTAGGTAAAGGTGTATTCAAATTTGGTCCAGCTTAGATCAGTGGCGCTTTCGCTGGCCGGAACAGCCCAAGTGTTCACTGCTTTAAAACCGCTGACAAATTGGAATTCCAGGGCCAAAATACCGGAGCCTTGGCCAGGAACAGACCCGTTGGGCAATCCACTTCCGTTTAATCCAAGCGACCTGGAAGCTGCATAAAAACAGAAAGTATAAGTTTCACCGTCTTCCATCAAAAGGTTGTTGGAAAAATCGGTGTTGGAAGTCCAACAGTCGCCACTATTGGGCAACCAGACATATTTGCTGCCCTCTGGATTGTTAACGGTATTTGTTGCATCATTAACCAAAAAGATATATGGAGATGAAATGCCTGCCGACCACGGATAAAGGCTGGTAGAATTGCCGTTTGCAATGGTTGCGGCTGGTTTGCCATCCAGCGTATAAGGATAATTGGTAATGGTAGTGACCTCATATCCACCATTGGGTATCAGGTTGTCACTGCAACCACAACCAAGGTCAAAACTTGTGCCGCCAAGCGGTGAAATTTTCTTGAAACAAAAATCATCCACATACTGGTAGCCACCTGAAGATTTATAAGCACCTACCTCAACGTAAACAGCATTGGAAGGGGCTTTCCCTTTCAATGAAAAGTAGGTATAGGTAGTTGCTGTATTATTCACCGGCTGGACAGCATCAGAAATAGTATTGCCACTGGCGTCTTGCCATTTGAAGTAAATTTCCGCCCATGTGGTAGCTCCGCTCACTTTTGACCATGCAGAAAGTTCGTAGGTTTCGCCAGGCGTAATCCCAAACTGACGATAAACGCTCCCCTCAGCAGTGCCGAGTCGCAAAGCATTTGAACCTGACTTAACATCAGTTACATTGGTCAAGGTTGTATTCCAAGTTTCCCAACCGATCCAGCTGTTTTCAAAACCTGAGTTTTCTATTAAAGTACACTCACCAATTGCAGGCGTGGATTCTTTAAGGCAAAATTCATCAAGCTTTAGTTTGCCAGAACCGCTCTTTTCGATGGATACCCTAACTTGGGTAGCCCCTGGTGGTGCTGTAGAACTTTGGCGGTACAAGTTGTAACATGTAGAGTACGGTTGTAAGTAGATCGAGCTTAGGACAGTATTGCTGGCATTCAAGAACTCTAGATACACAGGAATCCAAGAAGGGCTACCCTCTTGTTTGCCATTAAATGACAGAGTATAGACTTTGCCAGCAGTTATCCCAGAATTCGTTTGTGACATAGTTGCCCAACTTGAAGTTAGCTCCACGGCTTTAGCACCATTATAAGCATCTGTCGTTAAAGCAACAGTACCTGAGGTTGCCCAGCCAGTGAGGTTGGTGTTCAGGTCAGTGTTGGTCAACAGGATACAACTCGATGGACAATCTGGGTCATTTGAATCAACTAAACCATCTCCATCATCATCAATGCCATTGCTACACTTCTCAAAGTTTACACAAGACCTTAAGCACCCATGAATATATACATACTCTGAGTTGGTTAATGTCCAGCCGATATCATTTGGATTAGCATTTGATGGAATGAAAGAGGTGGAAAGGTATTCTTGGTTACTTGGGTTGTCTTCGTTGACAACTTGAGTTTGGCCAGATCCTACTGGTACGTTATCATCGTCTGTTACCAAGAAATCCAATGTATAATTGTTTCCCTGGCATTCGATATCATCACCGATGACTTGAACCCCGGGCAACTGTCCATGTTCTTCTATCAGCCCCCCTGAAAAAATATTGTCGGTATCCACACATTTATATGTGACTGAGCCTACCGTAATATCAGATTGACCAGATCCTCCGTTTGAAATGTAAACGTTGTGCGCCCCGCTTGGAGGGTTTATCATTATGTAAACATAAAGCGTCCTTCCATCAAAAGAACCTTGCTTCATTAGCACAAGGTTGCTTCCATTATATTGCGCTGTGGTGACTGTCTTATTATTGTTGACAGTGGCTGTCACTATCATTAAATTAGCATCAGTACCAGTTGTGTGCGAATAGGTTAAAGTTTGCCCCGCTTTGACACTACTTGAATAAACAGCATCTTGAGCAATCCCATTGCAACCTGCATTGGCACAGCCACAATTATAATCCAAGCCATTAACAGCAACCAAACTGAAAGATGCATTACAGTTTGTCTCCTGCATGAACTTGGCTACCTGCTGCTCATATTGCTCTTCAAATTGCTTAAAGAGCTTTGAAGCAAAGCCTGTTGACAAATTTTGTGTTGACCCATCGGCTCTCAAGAACATGGGAAACGCCAAAAGCAAAGCCAACAAAGCTATTGTCTTTGAAATTTCCCGCCACTTGTGAGTCTTAACTGGCAGGAAAAAATTGATGGAAGTGAGTAAGCCTCTGTTCATAATACTGATGTTGAAGTGTTAGTGGTGATCGTAGTCCAAACTTGTTTATAATGAGCAAGGGAGAATCCTGGTCGTGGTGTTTTTACGTGATGGCCCCGCAGGTCGGATGGGGATTCGCAATAGGGATGGCGAAAAGGTGGTACCTAATAAATAGGTAGCTTGAAACCAGGTTCTAATGGTGTTGAAGAACATGTTCAGATAGTCTTTGTAATATGTGCCCTGGTATTTTTCCAATTAAATATTGGAGAAACCAAGCGTTCAAAGTGCCAAATCAATAGTTAGCCAGGGGACTGCAAAGGGGGGAAATAAATAACGTGGGAAGTAATGAGATGGGAAATCGAATTGAAGGAGACAAACTTTGTGCCAATGATCAAAGTCGGCTTTTTGTTTTAACAAAGTATTTAAAATAAAAAAGACTTGGGCAAATGAATGCCCAAGCCCGATCATGGTTTAGCAAGTTATGATGGCTAAAACTAAAAATCTTGATGGCTAAATAGCTAAATGGTTAAATGGCTAAAGGAAAAACCATTTAAGCATCTGACTATCAAACCATTATTAATCCACATTGTCGTGCAGGAACGAATTGCCCTCCCTGAACTGGGGCTCGTCCTCGTTTTCGGAGATCGTCCACTTGGAGTAGGCGAATTCTTCCGAGCCGGGCACATCTTCCAGATTGACGCCACGGCGGAGGTAGGCGGGTTCGTTTTCCAACTCATTGACTGTCTGCGGGTTGCTCAACTTAGGCTTGTTGGATATGTTGGCCATGCGCTCCTTGCGGCGGCGTTCGGCCTCCAACTTGTGCTTGCGTTCTTCTTCTTCCTGATCCCGTTTTTCACGGAGGAAAGGCTCGTGATAGCGGCCAAAACGCTCCGTCACATCAGGAAATTCAATGGTATTTGACCTTTCGTTGTCGTTGTCAAAACCCAGCGTATTCAAAATGTTTTTTTTTGGCTGGATGTCATCGTCAAGTGAAACTTTCACTGGCGTTGCATTGGAGGCAGGTTTGCCGCCTTGCAGAGTGGGCTTTTTCAGGTTGCGTTCAAAACCCGTAGCAATAATGGTCACGCTCAGTTTTTCGCCAAGGCTGTCGTCGTAGCAGTTACCCCAGATGAGGTTCGTGCCTTGGCCAGCTTCCTCCTGCACAAATTCGGTGATTTCAAAAATCTCCTCCATCGTCACTTCTTTTTTGCCGGAAGTGATGTTGACCAGGATGTGCTGCGCACCTTTAATATTGTTCTCTTCCAATAGCGGAGAATTCAACGCCTCGTCCACCGCACGTTTTGCACGGTTGTCGCCATCGGCAATGGCCGTGCCCATAATGGCCACGCCAGAATCACGCATGACGGTGTTCACGTCCTCGAAGTCCACGTTCACGTAGCCGGGAACGGTGATGATTTCAGCAATGCCTTTCGCTGCCGTTGACAAAATATTGTCGGCCTGTGAAAATGCCTGCGAAATGGTTAGGTTGCCGTGGATGGCCTTCAGTTTGTCGTTTGAAATGACAATGATGGTGTCCACATATTTTTTTAACTCATCCAAGCCGTCATGGCCTTGGTTTACCCGCTTGTTGCCTTCAAAAGTAAATGGCAGCGTGACGATACCCACCGTCAGGATGTCCATTTCCTGGGCAGCCCTGGCGATGATCGGTGCTGCGCCCGTGCCGGTGCCGCCGCCCATGCCAGCGGTGATGAAAAGCATTTTGCAACTGTTGCCGAGGTAAGCTTTCACCTCCTCGATGCTTTCCTCGGCTGACAGTTTGCCGATGTTGGGTTTTGAGCCAGCGCCCCTTCCTTCCGTAAGGGTCGGGCCGAGCTGGATTTTGGTCGGCACTGGACTGAGCTCCATCGCCTGTTTGTCCGTATTGCAAATGGCAAAGTCAACCCCGACGATGCCTTGCTTGAACATGTAATTGACGGCATTGCTGCCACCACCACCTACACCAATGACTTTGATGATAGTGGCGTCGCTTTTAATATCGTTTAAAAAGAAAAATTCTTTCATAACTGCTAATTTGTTAGAAGTGAGCGGCGAGGGGTGAGAAGTGAGAGTGGGCGTACTTCCCCACTTCTCACTTCTCACCTCTCACCTCTGAATTAAAATTCCGCATCGGGTTCGGCTTGGAACCACTCTTTTGTTTTTTGAAAAATTTTGTCAAAAAAGCTGTTGCCAGTGCTCGTACCTGCCATTTCTTCAACCTCTTCTTCCTGCTGCTGTTGCTGAGTGTGATGAGGCTGGCGCATTTCTTCATAACGCACCTTGCCGTCCTCCAAATCCTGGATACCTTTCAGCAGTAGGCCGATGGCCGTAGCAAACACGGGGCTGCTGAGCTGTTCGCTGTAGCCGTGCGCCAAATGCTCCACCGGCACGCCCAAGCGGGTGCTCATGCCAGTGTGGAATGCCGTCAGTTTGTCAATGTGGTTGAGCAACGCCCCACCGCCCGTCAGCACGATGCCGCCGATGAGCTTGTTTTCGTAGCCGCTGCGGCGGATTTCCCACATGACATAGTCGAGGATTTCTTCTACCCTGGCCTGGATGATGCGGGACAGGTTTTTTTCAGAAATCTCCTTGTGCTCACGGCCTTTCAAACCGGGTATGGTAATGATTCTATTTTCATAAACTTCTTCGGAGAGGGCAGAGCCAAATTTCACCTTCAACTTCTCGGCCTGGCCCTGCATGACGTTGCAGCCTTCCTTGATGTCTTTGGTGATGACGCCGCCGCCGAAAGGGACGACCGCCGTGTGGCGGATGATGCCATCTTTGAAAATGGTAATATCCGTCGTGCCTCCCCCAATGTCAATCAGAGCGACACCTGCTTCCTTCTCCTCATCAGACAGCACGGCCGTGGCACTGGCGATGGGTTCCAGCGTGAGGTTGGCCACTTTCAATCCAGCCCGCTCCACACATTTTACGATGTTTTGCGTGGCAGTGATTTGCCCGGTGATGATGTGGAAATTGGCCTCCAGGCGTACACCGCTCATACCGATGGGGTCAACTATGCCTTGCTCGTCGTCCACCGTGTATTCCTGCGGCAGTACATGGATGATTTTGTCGCCCGGCGGCAGCACGAGTTTGTACATGTCGTTGACGAGGCGGTCAATGTCTCGTTGGGCAATTTCCGTGTGGAGGTTGTCACGGGTCAGCAGGCCCCGGTGCTGGAGGCTTTTGATGTGCTGGCCAGCAATGCCCACATGGGCCACCTGGAATTGTACGCCCGCTGCTCGTTCTGCTTTTTCAATAGCATCAGAAATAGCACGGACGGTTTTTTCGATGTTGCTGACAACGCCACGCATGACGCCTTCGCTCTCAACTTTGCCGACTCCAAGAATTTCCAGTCGGCCATGCTCGTTTTTGCGACCAGCGATGGCACAAACCTTCGTGGTCCCGATGTCGAGGGCGACCACCAAATCCTGGGAGGAGAAGTTTGGATAATCCATAATCATGATTTTTAGTAGTTAGCTCAAAAAAAACTTGTTATAGGATTGGGTACTGGGGATTTTGAGTTTCAGATTGAGCTACATCAATCAAAAATACTTGAAAGCCAATACCTAATTATTTACGCTCGCACACGACCTGCCCACGATACCGCAGGTCGATCGAATGATATTTTTGCCAGCCTTCCCGGCTCATGCCTTCTTCGTAGAAGCTGCGCAGGCGGCTGAATTTTTTTTCTACATCAATGTCCCATTTGCCTAGGACGATGGCTTGGTCGCCCACTTTTGGCACCAGCACGAATTCTTCACGGTTGTTCACATAAATCTGCTCGAACATCGCCTTCCAAAATGGGTCGGCCAGGATGAAGTTGGTCAATGCGAACAGGTCTTGCATGGGGTGTTTCTTCTTTGTCAAAAACTCCGGCGTGTGGGGCGGGATGTTCCCTGTGGCCACCAGCGTTCTGGCAGCGAAGTGTTTGGAGAGGGGCACTTTTGCTCCCTCGGCATCTAAGTAATATTGTACACCCAGATTGTCCATCACCCGAAGGATGGGCTGGCGTTGCTCGACGTTTATCAGGATTTGGCTGTTGGCGGTCAGCACCACTTCGGCATTTTTCACGAAGGGGTCTTCTTCCAGCACCCGCTCTACCCTATCCTCGTCAATCAGCCCGGCAGCCTGTTCGTCAAGCGGCATCCCGAAGCTGCGCTCGATCAGTTTGATGACGTCAAGGCTATCAATTAACAAGGCCCCGTCCTCCAACGGCTCCACCTCCACGACGGTGGCCGTCACGGTCATCTCCTTTTTCCGCTCCACCGCCGCTGCTATCAGCACGATGGTGAGGAAGGCCCCGCCTACCCAGGCGATGCGCTTTAAAGATGCTTTTGTTTGAGGGTCGTTGAACATGGTCTAGTTATCATCTTTTATAAATTTGAAGCCATTTGGCTCTTGTAATTCGTCTTTATCGAATAAGCAGTTTTCAGTCCTGCTATCAAGTTCCAAAAACTTTGCTGAATTCAATTTCAAATCTTTAATACTTGATCTTTTAATTGCTTTCAATAGATACTGAAAAACAATTTTATAGAGCTGATGATAATATTTATTCGGCTCTTTTGGAATTGACATAAAGCCACCTCTTTGATAGTACCTTGATTCAAAATGTCCACTTGCTCTAACCACTAATTCTAATTTCTCTTTGCCAATTTCAGATTCTATCTCTAATGGAAACATAATGTCTATCCAATCATTTTTTCCTTTATTCATAGGTGAAAAAAATGGTTCTAAAAAATTTAATGTGTAAGCCATAAAGATTTTGTATTAAAAATTTCAGGTTTCAACTACTTTTTTAAGTCCATCGTGGGCATTCAGATATATCATTAAATAAACACCCAGTGGTTTCATCCCCTTCACAGACATTGCAAGTCCATCCATGTTCACTTTTACTTCCCATTGTATCATAGTCATCTTCATAGTAATCAGGAAAGGCATCTTGCATTGTGAAATCTTCATCAAATGGATAAATTTCTCCAGGGATGGGAAAACTTTGGACGTGTCTTTTTCTTCTTGGCTTATCTGCCTTTGGGCAAATAACAAAATTAAAAACTGGCCCATAAAAACGTGAGTACTCAGGTTCCCATCCTATCTGATGGTTTGTTTGATCAAGTAAACTGAGCAATCCATCAAAATCTGAATAAGCAAAATCTTTGTACTCTATTTTATTTCCTAAAAGAACTTTTCTTATGTTATCTTTTAACTCATCAACACTTTTAACCGATCCGCTCATAATAAAAGATTGAAATGGTCTTTCCTCTTGAGGATAAATCTTTCTAAAATCATATTCTGTTATTACTTTTTCTAATCCTTCCTTTGTAGAATATAAAACAGGCCGACTTCCCTCACATTGGTATCCGAGTTCTTTTAATTTTTCTTTTTCATAGCCACTCGCTTCATTCATAATTTTTTTAATTTCATCGCTATCCAAACCTTTTTCACCTAAGACTTTTTCCAAAGCTTGGGAATATGAAAGGGCCATAAACTTAACTGATAAAACTTTCCTTACTATTTTATTCATGAGCAATATTTAGTTCTAAAATTTATAAAAAAATTGAGTGTTTCATTTTATAATATTGGCCATGTCAGTTCATAGTTTAGGGTTAGTCTTTCAAAAGATTTATTGAGCAATGTTTACTGTCCTTTCAACCACCGCTTCATCGGCCCCACCACCGTATCAATATCCCCCGCCCCAATCGTCATCACCACTTCGAACTGCCTGCTTTTCACTTCCTTCATCACATCAGCCTTGGACACCAACACTTTGTTCTGGTTTTTCATTTTATCAAAAATGATGGCTGATGTCACACCGGGGATGGGCTTTTCCCTCGCCGGATAGATGTCCATTAGGATGATTTCATCCAATTTGTCCAACTCCTCAGCGAAGCCGTCCACAAAATCCCTCGTTCGGGAGTAGAGGTGCGGCTGGAAAATGCCTGTCAACTTTCTGCCAGGGAACAATTCCCTGGCCGCCTGCACCGCCGAGCGGATTTCCGTCGGGTGGTGGGCGTAGTCGTCAATGAACACCGTTTTTTCATCCCGGTAGATGAACTCAAAGCGCCGCTTGATGCCCTTGAAGGTGGCCAGCGCCTTGCGGATGGCCTTTTCCGTGACACCGAGTTGCAGCGAGACAGCCATAGCTGCCGTTGCATTTTCCACGTTGTGCCTGCCGGGCATGGCAAAGCGGATGTCTTTCCAGCGCATCTCCTCGTAGCTCCGGTCCCTACCGTCCCGCTCGTGGCGGAAAGCCTCCCAACTTCGGTTGGAGACCGGAGCTACGAAGTCGAATACGAACCATCCGCCCTCCACCCTGACATTTTCCGCACGGTACATGCCATTGTTTATGCCAAAAGTTTCAAACAACTGATTATCAAAATATTGTGCAAGGCTATGATGTATAAAAACCTTGCCATTTGGCTTCGTTTTCTTGATGAACTCCTTGAAGCCTGTTTCGGCCACCGCCGATGCATCGCCGTAGATGTCGAGGTGGTCGGGATCCATGCTTAGGAGCACCGAGATTTCCGGCGACAGGTGCAGGAAACTGCGGTCGTATTCATCGGCCTCGGCTACCACCCAATCGCTGTTTCCGCCCACGTAATTGGAGCGCAGGTTTTGGGCAATGCCGCCGAGGAAGGCAGTGCAATCAACCCCGCCCGTCCGCAGCAGGTGCGTGACGAGCGAGGAAGTCGTTGTTTTCCCATGTGTTCCTGCGACCGCTACCGTGCGCTGGCTGCGGCTGATGATGCCGAGCACTTCCGCCCGCTTTTTGAGGGGGATGCTGCTGTTTTGAAAAAACACCAGTTCCTCAAAATCCTTTGGGACGGCAGGCGTCCACACTACAAGGTCAAGCCCGGCGGGGATTTTCGACAAATCCGCTTCGCCGTAATGAATCGTCATGCCCTCCTTTTCCAACTTTTTGGTGAGGGTGGTTTCTGTTTTATCGTAGCCGCTTACTGCTATTCCTTTTTTCAAAAAGTACCTGGCCAGGGCGCTCATGCCGATGCCGCCGATGCCGAGGAAGTAGATTTTTTTGATGTCGTCGAGGTTCATTTGTATTTCGATGTATAACCCGCGAGGAGGATTGGAACGCGGATGACACGGATTGGGCGGTTAAAGACGGATTTGATCTGTGGTTATCCGTTTGATCCGCGTCATCCGTATTCCAATCCTGTCAAGTTTTTATTAAATCAAGCACTACTTTGGCAATTTCATCTGCCGCATTTGGCTTTGCCAATTGCTTGATATTTTCGCTTAATCGCTTTCGCAATTCCACATTTTCAATTACTTGCAGCGCCGTCCAAAGTAGCCGCTCTTTTGCCTCCGCATCTTTCACCATCAGCGCCGCATCCTTTTCTACCAAGGCCAGGGCATTTCTGGTCTGGTGATCTTCGGCCACATTGGGCGAAGGAACGAGGATGGCCGGTTTCCCGACGAGGCACATTTCAGAAATCGAAAGTGCGCCCGCCCTGCCGATGACCAAATCCGAAGCTGCGTAGGCCAAGTCCATCCGGTCAATGAAGGGCAAGATTTTCACGTTGGGCAGTTGGGCCGTTTCACAATTTTTAAACTGTTCATGGTAAAACTTTCCGCACTGCCAGAGCAACTGCACCTGGGGGTTTTCCCTCAAAAACTGCGTCCCGGTGGCCATCGCTTCATTCAGGCTGCGGGCACCGAGGCTGCCGCCGAAAAGAAAGATGGTGTGCTTGTTTTTGTCCAATCCAAAATGTGATAGACCCTCTTCCCGCTTGTTGCCGAGGTCTTTAAATACTTCTGCACGTACTGGATTGCCCGTCAGGACGATTTTTTCTTTTGGAAAAAATTGCTCCATCCCTTCGTAGGCGACGCAGATTTTGGAGGCTTTTTTGGCCAAAATCTTATTCGTGACGCCGGGATAGGAGTTCTGTTCCTGCAAGACTGTTGGGATGCCAAAAGCCCCAGCCGCATTGAGCGTAGGGCCGGAAGCATAGCCGCCCACACCTACCGCCACATCGGGCCGGAAGCGCCGCACGATTTGCCTGGCCCGCCACCAACTGTGGACGAGCTTGAAAGGGAACATCAAATTCCGCCATGTCAATGAACGCTGAAAGCCGCTGATCCAAAGCCCCTCGATGGGGTAGCCCGCTTTCGGGACTTTTTCCATTTCGAGCTTGCCTTTTGCGCCGACAAACAAAATGTCAGCTTCAGGCCGCAATTTTTTTATCGCATCGGCAATGGCAATGGCGGGAAAAACATGCCCGCCTGTGCCGCCGCCGGAGATGATTATTTTCATGGTAGTGTTCTGAGTTCATGTTGGTCATTGGGTCATTGGTCATTAGTCATTATTTGCGGTTTCCGCCGCCTCCGTCCCGATTTTGGCCACCGCCGCCTTTGTAGCCTCCTCCACTTTGGCCACCACCTTTGTTGTAGCCACCGCCACCTTGGCCGCCACCACCCTTGTAATTTCCGCCGCCCTGACCACCGCCGCCTTTGTAGCCGCCGCCGCCTTGGCCACCGCCCTTGTTGTAACCACCGCTGCCTTGGCCGCCACCGCCGCCCCGGTTGTCACCTCCCCGGTTGTCACCTCCCCGGTTGTCGCGGTAATCCCGGCGTTGTTGTTGGCCGCCTTGCTGTTGGCCTCCACCACCTTGTTGTTGTGGTTGGCCAGTAGGTGCAGGCTGGGTAGCTGGGGCACCTGGGGTGTCGGCAGCCAGTTGGCGTTCGTTTGCATTTTCAATATAGCGGCTCACGCTGAGGATGATGCCGAAAAACAAGCAGGTAAAGAGCACCGACGTGCCGCCCCAACTTACCATTGGCAGGGTCAAACCGCCTACAGGCAGCAAGTGCGTGGCGATGCCCATGTTGCAAAGGGCTTGTATCACAATATTGAGGCTTAGGCCAACGGCCACCATTGCCCCAAAGGATTTTTCACTAATTGTCACCAAACGGGTAGTTCGGAAGAAAAGCAGGACATATAAACTCAATAGCAGGAATGACCCCACCAATCCATATTCTTCACAAAAAACAGCGTAAATAAAGTCGGCATAAGGCGTCGGCAGGTAGTTCCGTTGGATGCTATTGCCAGGGCCGCTACCAAATATTTCGCCGTTGGCGATGGCTATTTTTGCTTGTTGATTTTGAAAACTGCCTTCTGACCTGTCACTTAAAAATTCCGAAATACGGGTACTCCAGGTATCCACCCTCACTATGTCTGGCGCAAACTGCCACAGCACAATCAATCCAGCGAACAGCACAACCCATAGCAATACCAGCAAGCCCAGAAATTTAATATCCACCCTGCCAATGAACATCATGGCAAAACAGGTGGCGAACAACACCAAGGCCGTACTCAAGTCGCTCGGCGCTATCAGCCCACAAATAATAATGATGGGCATGATGATCGGCATGAAGGCATTTTTAAAATCCTTGATATAGTCTTTGTGGCGGGTGATTTCCCGTGCCACCACGAGTATCAGGGCCAGTTTAGCAAAGTCCGAAGTTTGAAATGTCAGATCAATGAATGGTATTTTTATCCAGCGTCTCGCATGGTTGATTTCCACTCCAAAACCCCAGGTATAGACCAAAAGGCAAAAGGCGATCAGCCATAACCAAGGGGCCAGTTTCATGAACTTCATGTACGGCGTGAGATAGGCCAGATAGGCCAAGAACAAGCCAAAGCCCAAAATCAAGATGTGCTTGATAAGGTATCCCGTCGTGTTGCCTCCGCTGAGCTTATACGCAATGGTGCCCGTGCTGCTGTACACCGCCAAAATGGAGAATATGGACAGCAGTGCCAGGATCATCCAAATGACCCGGTCACCCCTTAATTCTGCGTATAATCTTGCTCCGAAATTCATGTTTTTATTAACTATAAATGATGAACTATGAATGATGAACATTGCTTTGCAGGGTTCATCATTTTCATTCTTCGTTCATCATTTCAAATACTGCTTCTTTAAACTGCTCGCCCCGGTCTTCGTAGTTCTTAAACAAATCGAAACTGGCACAGGCAGGACTGAGCAACACCACATCGCCACTTTCGGCATAGATGCTGGCCCGTTCCACGGCTTCCTTGGCGCTTTTCACTTCTTCTATGTTTTTCAACATGGGTGAAAAAACGCTTTGCAATTTCGAGTTGTCAACACCGAGGCAGATAAGTGCTTTCACTTTTTGCCTGACCAAATTTTCAATCGGGCCGTAGTCGTTGCCTTTGTCCGTGCCGCCGGCTATCCAGATGACAGGTTTTTCCATCGCTTGCAGGGCGTAAAAAACCGAGTCCACATTGGTCGCTTTGCTGTCGTTGATGTACTCGACACCTTTGACAGTGGCTACCATTTCCAGGCGGTGCGGCGTATTGACGAAGGTGTTCAATCCTCGCTGAATGGCTTCGTCGCCGATACCCACCGTTTTGGCGGCATGGATGGCGCAGGCGGCGTTGAAAAAGTTGTGCTGACCTTTCAGCACGCAGCCTGTCATGTCAAAAGTCGAGCCTCCGACCTTCAGGGGACGATTGCCCTCAAAATGGTTGGAAACTCCTATCATTTGTGGTGCTAAACGTTTGTCTTTCAAGTGGTTTTGAATCTCCGGGTCGTCCGCATTTAGGATGAGGACATCCTCCTGTTGCTGATTCATGGCGATGCGGAATTTCGACCGGACGTAGTTTTCCATTTTGTACTCATACCTGTCCAAATGGTCAGGCGTGATGTTGAGCAAAATGGCTACATGCGGACGGAAATGCACAATACCATCCAACTGAAAGCTGCTTAGCTCCAGCACGTGATAATCGTACTTTTTCTCAGTAATGTTCCGGGCGAAACTGGTGCCGACGTTCCCTCCAAGTGCCACGTTCAGACCAGCGGTTTTGAACAGGTGGTAAGTCAACCTGGTTGTCGTAGTTTTCCCGTTACTTCCCGTGATGCCAATGATGGTTGCCGCAGTGTGGCGGCCCGCAAATTCAATTTCCGAGATTACCTCTTTACCCGACTGACGCAGTTTAAGGATGGGGGGAAGTTCGTCAGGGATGCCGGGGCTTTTGATAATCACATCGGCGTCGAAAATGCTTGTCCATGTATGTTTGCTTTCCTCGTATGGAATGCCTTTATCCAATAGTTCTTTCCTGAAGTTGTCTTTCAAAGTGCCGCCATCGGAGACGAACACCTCGTGTCCTAATTTTTGGGCGAGGAGGGCTGCCCCTACCCCACTTTCACCTGCCCCGAGGATGGCGATTTTCATACGTTCTTTAGTGTTTGTACCCTTCTATTTGAATGAACTAAAAATGTGCAGTTTTCCCAGCACGTAAGTTCAAATAGTATGTTGTCAATTCTCCTAATCTTGAAATATCTTCGGCTTTTCGGTGGTCAATTCTACCTAATTTTCAAAGTCAATATCGTCAGTACCGCCAGCAAGATGCTCACTATCCAAAAGCGAGTGACAATCTTGGCTTCCGAAAACCCCATTTTCTGGAAATGGTGGTGCAGTGGCGACATCAGAAAAACCCGCCGCCCTTCGCCGTACTTCTTTTTTGTGTATTTGAAGTACGACACCTGGATCATCACCGAGAGGTTTTCTGCCAAAAACACGCCGCACAGCACGGGGATCAGCAACTCTTTGCGGAGCAAAATCGCCAACGTGGCAATGATTCCGCCGAGCGTCAGGCTGCCCGTATCGCCCATGAAAACTTGCGCCGGATAAGCGTTGTACCATAAAAAACCAGTACAAGCGCCAAGCAAACAGGCCGCAAAAATGACCAGTTCGCCCGCCCCCGGCAGATACAGCACGTTGAGGTAGCTGGCCAGGATGACGTTGCCGCTTACATAGGCGAATATGCCCAAGGTAGTGGCTGCCACACTGCTCACACCTGTTGCCAGGCCGTCCAATCCATCTGTCAAATTGGCTGCATTGCTCACAGCGGTGATCACCAGTATCACCATCGGTACAAAAATCAGCCAGATGTATTTCAGGTCCCCTTCTCTTTCGAAAGGGAGCAATCTTGCGTAGTCCAATTGGTTGTCCTTCATGAAGGGGATGTTGGTGATAAATGCCTTTGTATCAGACACTTCCACCGTATCGCCCCTTGCATCGAGCACCGAATAGGTCTTGACTATCGGGTAGCCCATGTCCTCTGATGTTTCGGCATCCTGGCGTACCACCACGTCGTCATTGCCCAACATCATCAGCGCCACGATGAGGCCGCAGACTACTTGCCCCACCAGTTTCGACTTGCTGCTCAGGCCTTCTTTGTTCTTTTTGAAAACCTTGATGTAGTCGTCCACGAAGCCAATAATGGCCATCCAGGTAGTGACGAGCAGCATGATCAGGATGTAGATATTGTTCAAATCCGCCACGAGCAAAACCGGGATAATGATGCCCATGATGATGATGACACCGCCCATTGTCGGCGTCCCTTTTTTTTGCAGTTGCCCTTCCAGACCGAGGTCACGTACGGTCTCTCCAATTTGCAGGTTGCGCAAAAACCGAATGATGCGCCCGCCGAACAACAAGCTGATGATCAGCGAAATCAGCATCCCCGAACCGGCCCTGAAGGAAAGATACCCCCAAAGACCAGTGCCAGGCAGGTCATAGTTTTTGTTCAACCATTGGAAGAGTTCGTACAGCATTCTTCGTTTGTTCTGGTGCTTGTTCTAAAATGTCATTTGGTCATTGGTCATTGGGGTCATTTTGGCTTGCAGGAGAAACAGCGGGCGGCGTTTTGCCACGCTGTTTTTCTCTGCAATCCACCTGGGAAATGACGGCAGCAGTCCCTCCACTGCCAGCCAAATGAAAACGGTATTTCTTTTTGAACGATGAATGATGAATGATGAACTATGAACGGGGTTCCGGTTCATCATTCATCGTTCATAGTTCATCGTTCAGAATTTCTTTGTCATCAAACGGGTACTTTACACCCATGATTTCCTGGTATTTCTCGTGGCCTTTGCCAGCTACCAGTATCACGTCTCCACTAAGAGCCAATCGGCAGGCGGTTTTGATTGCCTCCTTCCGGTTGGTGATGGACAAGGTTTTTTGTTTTGCGTAGGCCGGGATGCCAGTTTCCATTTCGGCAATAATGGCCTCCGGGTCTTCTGTTCTGGGGTTGTCGCTCGTGAAGATGATCTGGTCACTGTAGTTACAGGCCACCTTCGCCATGAGCGGGCGCTTCGTCCGATCCCTGTCACCGCCGCAGCCGACCACCGTGAGGATTCGGCCTCCGCCTTTGCGGAGTTGGTGGATGGTGGACAGCACCTTTTCCAATGCATCGGGCGTGTGGGCATAGTCCACGATGCCGATGACGTTGCGCTGCTGGCTCACCACATAATCGAACCTTCCTTCGGCGGCTTTCAGGATGCTAAGCGCCTGCAAAACCTCTTGTTTTTCCTGGCCCAACAACCGGGCTGTGGCATAAACGCCAAGCAGGTTGTAGGCATTGAACTCGCCGATAAGCCGGGCATGAAAGTCCTCGCCATCAAGGTCGAGGTGCAGGCCGGTCAGACTGTTTTCGAGTATTTTCGCTTTGAAATCGGCAGCCTTGCGCAGTGCAAAAGTATGGGCAGCCGCTTTCGTGTTTTGCAGCATCACCATGCCGTTTTTGTCGTCTGCATTGGAGAGCGCAAAAGCAGTTTTTGGCAATTTGTCAAAGAACATCTTCTTCGCCCCGATGTAGGCTTTGAAGGTTTTATGATAATCTAAGTGTTCGTGCGTAATGTTTGTAAAAACGCCACCGGAAAAAAAAAGGCCTGCGATACGCCTTTGTGCGACAGCATGAGAGCTGACCTCCATAAAGGCGTAATCGCAGCCAGCCTCCACCATTTGTTTTATCAGTAAGTTAATAGACTCCGCATCCGGTGTAGTGTGGGTGGATGGTTCGCTGCGTTTGTTCACTTTATTTTCAATCGTCGAAATCAGGCCAACTTTATAGCCCAATGTGGTAAAAAGGTCGTAGAGCAGGGTGGCTGTCGTTGTCTTTCCGTTGGTGCCGGTGACGCCGACGAGCTTCAGCTTTTCCGAAGGGCGGCCGTAGAAGTTGGAGGCGATCTGCCCGAAGGCTTCTGCGCTGTCCGCCACTTGTATGTAGGTCACCCCATCCCTTATCTCGCCCGGCAATTCCTCGCAGAGGATGGCCGATGCACCGCCTTCGATGGCCTTGCCGATGTAGGCGTGGCCGTCGGTTGCCGTGCCACGAAGGGCGGCGAAGAGGGTGCCGGGGCTTGCTTTTCGGCTGTCAAGGGTGATGGTTTTTATCTCCTGCTCCGTTGAGTTGAGGAGGTGGGTTGGTGTTATGTTTTCGAGTATGGTGCTGAGTTTTGCCAATTTCAACCATTTAATTTTACCCTAACCTGATATACACCACCTGCCCGTTCGCCCTCACCCCCGGCCGTACCGATTGCTGCTTCACCTTGCCGTAGTTGCCGTTCACCTGCACCCGCACCCCGCTGTTTTCCAGCAGGTAGAGGGCGTCCCGCAGGCCCATGCCCATTACGTTGGGCACCAGCTTTTCTTCGACATTGCGCTTGAGCAGTTTCAAGCTGTCGGGGTCGGCAGAGCGGAGGACGGCCCAGTCGCCTTCGGCCCGGTTGTAGAAATCAATGCCGAGTGTTTTCAGCACTTTTTGCAGGTCGGTACGGTAGCCTGCATCTTGGTCGGGCAGCACGTTTGCTGCCAAAACAGGGGCCGGTGTTTCATTGATGATCGGGTAGAGTTCCAGCCGGGTGGCGATGGCCTTGTCGGCTATCTCCCGGAACACCGGAAGGGCGACCTGACCACCGTAAATGCCCGCCTCTTTTGGCTTGCTGATGAGTACGATGCAGCTATACACTGGGTTTTCAGCGGGGAAGTAACCAGCGAAAGAGGCTTGATAGCCTTTCACTTTCGTCAGTTCGCCAAGGCGCTGATAGCCAAGCTGTGCCGTACCTGTTTTACCAGCATAACGGTAGGCATCCGAGCGCAAGGCATAGCCCGTTCCCCAGGTACTGTCCACCACCGATTCGAGTGCTTTTTGTGCCAGCGAAATGGCTTTTTTAGAAGCAATCCGCCCTTTCACCTCCGTTACCGGGAATCGCTGGATGGTCTCGCCATATTTCTGCACCTCAGTCACGATGTAGGGTTTCACGTACACCCCGTCGTTGGCAACGGCATTGAAGAAGGCCAGTTGTTGCAGCGGGGTGATGGCCAATTCGTAGCCTATGGCCATCCATGGCAGGGTGATGCCGCTCCAGGCATCCTCGGCGCTGTACGCTTTTTTGACGTAGGGAGACACTTCCCCGTTCAATTCGATGCCAGTCGGCTGGTCGAGGAAGAAATCGTGCAGGCGCTCCACATATTCGTCGGCCTTGTTTTTTTCACCATAATATTTGTTCACCAAGCGGGATACCCCCACGTTGGAAGACATGCCGAAGGCCTGTAAAACGGTGGCTTTGTTGATGGTATGTGGGTAGGCGTCCTGCATTTCGGCGTCGAAATAGATGGTGCGCCCTTGTTCAAGGTCTATGCTGTCGTGCAAATCAACGTAGCCGTCTTCGAGCAGTGCCAACAACGAGGCCAGCTTGAATGTGGAACCGGGTTCGGTGGCCGAGCCGATGGCGGTGTTATAGGTTTCCCACAATTGGCCCTGCTTGGTCCAGCCGAGGTTGGCAATGGCCCTTATGGCGCCCGTTTTTACGTCCATCAAAATAGCCGTGCCGGTTTCGGCCTGGTGGCGCACCATTGCTTTTGCCAATGCGCTTTCGGTGATGTCCTGCAAGTTGACGTCTATCGTGGTGATGATGTCATTACCTGTTTTAGGCTCAATCTTGGACAGGTTTTCCAGCGGAATCCACATGCCTTCGCCGACCCGGTACATCAATTGCGTTCCTTCGTCGCCTTTGAGGTCTTTGTCAAAATAACCTTCCAGCCCGACGCTGATGGAATCGCCGCTGACGTAGCCGATGGTGCGGTTGGCCAACATCCGGAAGGGGCGCTCCCGTTTGTATTTTTGGATACAAATAAAACCGCCCTTGAATTGGCCAAGCCTGAACAGCGGGAAATTGCTGATGCGCTCCATTTGCGCCAGCGTCGCATCTTTTTTGATGATGACGTAGCGCTTGCCTTCGGCCTTTTGGCGCAAAAGGAAATCCTTCATGCCGCCAGGCGTGTACTCAGGGCTGACAAAAGTGGCGAGGCAGAAGGCCAGGCTGTCAATGTTGTGGTTCCAGTCTGCCGTGTCTATGGCATTTGAATTTGGGTCAAAACTGATGTCAAAGAACGGCATCGAAGTGGCGAGCATACTGCCATCTTCTGTGAGGATGTTTCCCCGTTCGGCTTCCAAAGGCACCTCTTTGATGTAGAGGTCTTCGCCCTTGCTCCGCCATTTTTCGCCTTCCAACACCGAAATCTGAAAAGTCTTGAAAGCAATGGCCACAGCGGCTGCCACTATCAGGATGAGTACGAAGTACACCCTGTACAAGACTTCATTTTTGATGTTGAAAGCCATTTTATTCTTAACGATGAACTATGAATGATGAACTATGAACTTTAAACCGTTCATCATTCATCGTTTATCGTTTTAGTTGTCGTTTACGATTCTTTTTACCCGCCCAGTGGTCTTTCGCAGGCCCAAACCCTCTACGTCTTCGCCGATTTCGGCCAGACGGCTCTTGAACATAATCTCTGACTTGAGCGAGTTGTATTCCCGCTTCAGTTCCTTCACTTCCTTTTGCAGGGTTTGAATCTGCCTGACTTGTTTTTCCGCATAGTGTGCGTTGGCGATGTAGATGACGGTGAGAAAACTCAGGAACAGCACGAAAGGCAGGTTCTTCAGTACCAAGGAAGCTCCCATGCTTCCTAAGGCGAAATAGTCCCCGAGTGGTTTTCTTTGCTGAGCCATCTAACTTGCTTTTTTCCATTTAACGATGAACTATGAATGATAAATGATGAACATGTTCCCGTTCATAGTTTATCGTTCATCATTCATCGTTTCTCTCCAGCCCTCATTTTGGCGCTCCTCGACCTCGGGTTTTTTGCCATCTCTTCTTCCGAGGGGGTGAGGACACCTTTAAATACTAAATCAAAGGGCCGTTCGATATTGCCATAGAAGTCCTTTTTGACTTCACCATGAATATTGCCTGTTTTCAAAAAATTCTTTGCCATCCGGTCTTCGAGCGAGTGGTAGGCGATGACGACCAGCCTGCCGCCCGGCTTGAGCACTTCGAGCGAGGCTTCGAGGAATTCCTGCAAAGCGCCCATCTCGTCGTTCACTTCGATGCGGAGGGCCTGGAAAACCTGTGCCAGGTAGCGATGCTTGTGGCCCCTGACGAGCGGCTCGACCAGTAAGAGGAAGTCGCCGATGGTTTTCACTGGTTTGTGCTCCCGCTCCTGGGCTATTTTTTGTGCCAATGAGCGGGCGTTTCGCACTTCGCCATATTCGCTGAAAACCTGTTGCAGTTCCTCTGCCGGATAGCTGTTCAAAATGTCCGCTGCGGTTTTTTCGCCGTCCCTGTTCATACGCATGTCCAGGTCGGCGTCGAAGCGGAAGGAGAAGCCGCGTTCGGCCTCGTCCAATTGGTGGGAGCTAACTCCCAGGTCGGCCAAGATGCCATCCACATTTTTTACGCTGTGTAGCCGCAGAAAGCGCTGCAGGTAGCGGAAGTTGTGGTGGTTGAACACAAAGCGCTCGTCATCTATCAGATTTCGCAGCGCATCGTCGTCCTGGTCGAAGGCGTATAGCTGCCCGTTTTTACCTAATTCATTCAATATCAACCGGCTATGGCCACCGCCGCCGAAAGTTGCATCCACGTAGGCCCCATCACTTTTGATGTTGAGGGCTTCGATGCTCTCCTTGGCAAGCACGGGCTGGTGGTACATTAGCCGCCGTTTTTATTGCCCAAAACATCCTGCGCCAGTGCTGACATGTCCAGTTCCTTGTCGAGTTGGGCTTCATATTCTTTCGCTGCCCATATTTCAATTTTGTCCTGGACTGCCGCCAATACGACCTCGCCGTCTCCTACCCCGGCCCATTCCAGCAATTGGTTTGGAAAGTTGAGCCGGTCGGCAGAATCCTTTTTCATGGGTGTAGCGCCCCGGTAAAAGGCCCGCTTGAACACCCTTGCTTTCTCGTCGAAATCATTTAATTGGTTAACTTGCGCAGATTTTTCGTCCCAAACTTTTTTGGGATAAAGCATGAGGCATTTCTCCATTCCCCGGTTGACCACAAAATTGTCCCGCTCGTCTGCCGCCAATTGGTCGAGCAGTGCGGAAGGGAGCCGAAGCCGCCCTTTAGGGTCAATTTTGCAGGGATATTCCCCCAGGAGTTGGTTCATGTGCTGTCAAATTCAATTATTGCTCCAAAAGTAGCTACTTTCTCACACAAATTTCCACTTTCTCCCACCGAAAGTGCGAAAAAGTTTTCCACATTATTTATTTTATCAGGGAAGAATGCCATTTGTAAACGGATAGGTTGCAGCTTTTTAACCGATTTGAAAACACAGTGGAGACAAATTTTGATATGTTGCTTGTTAGAAGTGTTTGTTGAGTGAATTTTTTTTAGGCTGTTCCCCACTTTTTTACACTTTGGCCAAAAATGACAAAGCCACTATTCCCACTTTTTTACACTTGGGGCAGATTTTTGGCAAACAATCGCTCCAGAACGCAGTTAGGACGAAAAATGAGTGTGTTTGTGTGTTTGTGTGTTTATGTGTTTGGAGGCAGTTGAATTTCAATCAGTTATGCACTGTTCACACAAAAACAGCAAAGGGTAAAACAATAAGTGCAATGAAGCCCATTTTCCTCCGTGCCGAATGGCGAAACCTCATCATGGCCAACTATGCCGTTGAGCCGGCCCTGCTGTTGCCCTACTTGCCCGCCCATACCGAATTGGATTTTTGGGAAGGCAAATGCTACGTGAGCCTTGTTGGTTTCATGTTTTTAAAAACAAGGGTAAAAGGCTTGGCTATCCCATTTCACCAAAATTTTGAAGAAGTGAACCTCCGCTTTTACGTGCGGCACAAGGATGGCGAAGAGTGGAAACGTGGCGTCGTTTTCATCAAAGAATTGGTTCCCAAGGCGATGATCAGCTTGGTGGCCAATGCTTTTTATGGTGAAAAATACCAGGCATTGCCCATGCGGAACGAACTTAAAAAGCAGGAAGATGGCAGCCTGTCAGTAGGCTATTTTTGGAAAATTGGCGAAGCCTGGGACGGATTAAGCGTAACCACAATAGCCAAGCCCGCCGAATTGGCTCTCGGCAGCGAGGAAGAATTTATTACGCAGCACTATTGGGGCTACACAAAGTTGAGCAACAATAAAACATCGGAGTACCAGGTCGAGCACCCTTCTTGGAAGGTTTTTCAAGTCAGGGACTATAATATAAATGTGTCGGGCGAAAAACTGTATGGGAAGGAATTTGGAGATATTTTAAAAGGTCAGCCTGCAAGTGTCTTTATGGCAGCGGGCTCGGAAATTGTGGTAAGACAAGGTCGAATTTTAAATGCATGAGGCGTTTTGACCATCTTCGCCGTTTGCTGACTTTTACAAAATTAAAAAAGTGGGTGAAAGAAAAACTAAACTTGAGTTTTAAGCGCTCCTTTGCGAAGCTTCTTCTTTTGATACAAAATCCCAGTTATCTTCCTTTTTGAAGCTCTCGAAAAAACTCATCCACTTCATTTGCAAAACGCCGTAGATAGCCTCTTTCACGATGCCTTTCGACATTTTGGAGGAGCCTTCGATCCGATCGGTGAAAGTGATCGGGATTTCTTTTATTTTAAAACCCAATTGCCGGGCGGCAAATTTCATTTCAATCTGGAAAGCATAACCAATAAACTTTATTTTATCCAAGTCTATGGTTTCCAACACTTTACGCTTGTAACCCACAAAACCAGCAGTCGGGTCTTTCACCCACATCCAGGTGATGCAACGGACGTAAAGGGAGGCGCCATAAGATAGTATTTTTCGGTCGGCAGGCCAGTTTACGCATTTGCCGCCCCTGACGTAGCGGGAGCCAACTACCACGTCGGCCTTTCCTGTAGCAAGCACTTCCTGCATCCTGAGCAAATCCTTCGGGTTGTGGGAAAAATCGCAATCCATTTCAAAAATGTAATCGAAGCCATGTTCGATGCCCCACCTGAACCCGGCGATGTAAGCTGTGCCCAAGCCCAATTTTCCACTGCGCTCCATGATGGAAATCTGCTCAGGAAATTCTTTGATTTTTGACTTGACTATTTGTGCCGTGCCATCGGGCGATCCGTCGTCCACGATGAGGATATGAAACAGTACGGGCAGGGACACGACGAAATCAAGCATCCTGCCGACATTTTCCTTTTCGTTGTAGGTGGGGACTATGACTAAGTTCTTCGACAAAACCTGTTGTTTTTGGAAACCGGGAAAAACACTTTTACGCCCAAGGCATAGAAAGGTTCATAAAAAAAAGCAGAGGTGGCGAAACTACAATTAGTTTCGCCACCTCTGCTTTTTTCAATGAACGGCGAAAGATAGGCTAAATTTGTTATTTGTCAACCGCTCTTTGCACATGTTGCCATCTTGTCAAAAATAATACCGCTGGCTTAATATTCCAGATTGTTTTTCATTAAAAATCCTTGAAGGCCCGCCGGGCATTGCGTCCAAAATTGTCCTGGACGCCCGTACCATTGATATAGTCAGTGCCTTCGATGTCGTTGGGCGCATCCCTATAAAGCTCTACTTCCCAGCGTGGGTTGGATACTTCGCCCCTGGCGTTGGAATGCAACAACACAAAGCCGTTGGAAGCTAGGGAAGGATTGTAAAAGAGGAATTTTACGTTGTTTTGGCCAGTTTGTGGAAATTGGTTATAGGTCCAGATTTCATAGGGCGGTGCCGTAGGGTCATTTTCCACCGTGGTAATATCATTCGGTGCGCCATATTTCATAAAAACATAGCCCCGATCCGTTTCAAAGCCATAGCCGAAACCACTCATGTAACGCTCGTCAATTTTTTTGGCCACATTCATATAAGCGTCGTAGGCGGCCTTTGGGTCGTTAGAGTTTTCTGTGGCCCAGAAACTAAAGAGGTACAATTTCATGGCCTCCAGGTTTTTTTCCTTGATGAGTGTGTTCATCAACTCGCCGTCAGAGGCGTCCACTTGCATCGCGATAGCTTTCAGGCTGTAGCGCAGTTCGTCGTGCGTCATTTCCCCAACGAACTCTTCGTCCAATGTCACATCTTGGGCAATTTCTTCCCGCTCCATATTTAGGTGCGGGTTGCTTCGTTGGAAGAAAATGGACTTTTTGCTGAGCAGGGCCTTGTCACGGTTGCGCACTTCCACCACTAGGTTGTAATTGCCGCTTTCCATTTTGCTGATGTCTATTTGCTGCAAGAGCGGTACTACGCTTTCTGGCGATTTCTTTTTGTGGCCAATGCTGATAGCCTTTCCAGGCTCGCCATCTTTAAAAATGGAATACGATACCGCAAAATCAGCCCCTATGGACTTATCGGCATTGTAAATTTCATTGTAAAATATCAGTGTAGTAGCTGCTTTATCGTAAAAATTGGAAGGTAGTGGTTCTAAAATCAGCCCATTTTTGGCCAATGGGTTGGCTTCCTGGCCGGGTACTATTTCCTTGAAAGATACGAGCAGTTGGATGTCCGATTGTCCAATTTTTTCTTGGGAAAAATCAATGGCAAAAGTCGAATTGTACTTGCGCACGTTGTTTTCCATATTGACATCTTCCAAAGAAACCTCAATGTCGTAATTGCCATTTACGAGGGAGTAGCGCTTGAGGTCCACAAAATTGGAGGGCCTTCCAAATTCAGGGCTGTTCAGGCGGTATTTGTCAAATTTCACCACTTGTTCGTTTTGTTTAAATAAAATAACTACCTCCAGGTTAGCCTGAAAAGTACTGTCGTTCAGCGGTACGAAAACAACCGTGTTGCCCTCCACGTGGAAATAGACTTCCACATAGCTGCTTTCTGCATTTTTAAAAGTGGCGAATGAAATGCTGGCGTCCAAAGCCTGGGCAGATATAGAGGCAAACAGCATGGCAGCCAGTGTAAAAATTGATAGATTTTTCATGTCGGAAGATTTAATGGATAGTTTTAGTTGATGAGTTGGATGGGACTTTTTGCTCATAGCCAACTCTCAAAATTAAACATTTCTGAAAAACAAAAGTGTGATGAATCACCAGACAGCGCCTTGTTTATATATTAGCCCTGACAAAACGAAACAATTATGGAACTCAAGGAATTGCTTGAACAGGTTTTGATATTCAACATCACAGTAGAAGATTTGTTGGGCGTGTTGTTTGTACTGCTATTTGCGAGATTGGTAAAGTGGCTCATCAATGGTATTTTGCTTGAAAAATTTTTCTTGCGAAAAGGCGTGGACGAAGGCCGCCGCCTCGCCATTCGTCAATTCCTCATCTACATTATATATGTACTGGCCATTTTTGCCATATTGCAGTTGCTGGGCATCAGTTCTATGCTGCTGGCCAGCTCGGCAGCGCTGTTGGTGGGCATCGGTCTGGGTTTGCAGGATGTGTTCAAGGATTTAATTTGCGGCGTGATTATACTCATCGAAGGCACCATTGAAGTGGGCGATGTGGTGGAGATGGACGGCCTGGTGGCTTTTGTGCGAAAAATTGGCTTGCGCATTTCCATCGTTGAAACGAGGGACCGGGTGCCTATCCTCATTCCTAACTCCAAACTGGTGGTGGACAAGGTGATCAACTGGAGCCACATGGACTCCCCTACCCGATTCAACATCAAGGTGGGCGTGGCCTACGGTTCTGATTTGGATTTGGTGAAAAACCTGTTGCTCGGAGCTGCCAAGGAGCATCCAAAAGTGCTCGCCGATCCTGCCCCTTCCGTCCAGTTCAAAAATTTTGGCGACTCATCCCTCGACTTCGATCTGCTCTTTTTCAGCAAGGATTTTATCGGGATCGAATTTATAAAAAGTGACATCCGTATGTCCATTGACCGGCTTTTTAGGGAAAACAAAGTGCAAATCCCATTTCCACAACGAGATTTGTGGCTGCGAAACAGCGTGGATTTTAAAATGGAAAAATTAGCTGCAAACGATTGAAAAACAGTCGTTTTTATAAAAAACAAAATCGTAAATCCTTGTTTTACATGGCTTTGTATTTTCATGTAAAAAAATAATATTTAATCAAAAGGGTTTCATTTTAAAACATCCTGGCCTATCTTTGTCCCGTCTTACCACTTACCACATTTCCTTTCCCTCTTAAAATTTCTGGTCCATCCGTTCATTCTTGCAACGGCCATCTCACGTCCTAAAGCGAAATTTTTCCAACATCTTTCTGGTCATCACATTTTGAAAAAATAAACTTGATTCATTGCAATTTTTCGTTGGGCGAAACCCCAACTCCTGCAATGTTCATCGCACATAGTTCATCATTCCCCTCCTTCCCTTCCTCTCATCGGTTAAATCGGCATTTAACGCCTTGGTGATAAGCACCCGGCAAACACTATAAACCTTTGAGGTCTGATGCCTTCCCCCCTGGCCTGGCTTCGTGTTTTTTTTTCTTACAATTTATCAAAACTTACACTTACATGAACAAACATTACACTTTAAAAGGTGCATTGCTGTGCCTTTTGAGCGCCATGCTCGTACTCCTTTCCTCCACTGCCAACCAGGCACAGACCAATTTCGGAGGTTTTCAAGACAACAACTTTTTCAACGCCAGCAACTGGACCAACGGCCTTCCCGGCCCTGGCAATGACGGAACCATTGTAGGTGGACAAACCGTCAACATCGGCTCGGCACTGACCATCAATTACGTGTTGACCAGTTTTGGCACTATCAACGCCAATGCGGCGGTGACGGTGGCAGGCACGCTGAACAACTACTCCGGCTCCATTTTCAACATTGGGCCCAGCGGCAGCCTCGCCAATAAAGGGGTGATGGACCAGCGTGGAGCATTGAACATTGCTGCTGGCGGCTCCTTCAGCAACTCGAACACGGGCCAATATGCCAGCACTGGCTCAGGCACAATCACCAATAACGGCAACCTGCAACTTGATGGGACTTTTGCCAACCTTGGCTCCATCGTCAACCACGCTACGGCGACTTGCCTTGGCGGAAACTTGACCAACAACGGCAGCATCAGCAACCACGGCACTTTCAACATGAACGGCGGAACGCTTACCTGCGTCAATGGTGCAAATGTGACCAATGAAACCGGCGCCAACTGGAACCAGGGCACAAACGGTATTTTGGACAACAAAGGCACGCTGAGCAACCTTGGCACCTACACGAACAACGGCAGCATCAGCAGCAATGGGATTTTGGTAAACGGTGGTTTGTTCAACAACAACTTCGGCGGAAGCGTGGAGAATTTTTTCAAACTGAACAATACCGGAACGTTTAACAACAACAACCAGGCGACCATCCTCAACGAATTTGAAATCAACAACAGCGGCAATTTTACCAACAACTATTTTTTGGACAATGGCGCCGCTTTGAACAACCTGGCGGGCGGAACTTTCGCCAACTCTGCCAGCGGCGAAATCAACAACCAATTCGGCAGTACAATCAACAATGACAACCTGTTTTCCAACGTCGGTGAAATCATCAGCGTGGGCGACATCGTGAACAACAGCGGCACTTTCACTAACAGCGGCTCCATCTACACCAATACTGGCGGGGGCATCATCAACTACGGCAATTTTACCAACCAAAACCTGCTGAACAACCTGGAGCAAATCACCAACTACGGGATTTTCACCAACAACGGCCAGTTGAAAAACGACAGCGGGGGCGTGTTTACCAATGAGGGCGACCTTTATAATTACCAACCGGCCCGTATCTCCAATCAGTTCGATCTGGTGAACAATCAAAACCTCTACAACTATGGCACAATAGAAAACGGTGTCCGCATTTTCAACAATGATTTGTTTGAAAACAACGGCTACCTGCTCAATATCGGCGACTTTGTAAACGGCGTAATGGGTGTTTTTGAAAACACAGGTGTTTCGACAACTGCCGGCTCGAACGGTGGCGTTTTAGAAAACAGCAATGGAGGTGTTTTCCTCAACGAGGGAGTCATCAACAACAACAACGAGATCTTCAATTTTGCCTGCTCTTCCTTTATCAACAAAGGCATCATCAACAACTATTATTGGTGGACGAACAAGAGCCTGTTTTTCAACTATGGCACTTTCAACGAACTGCCCTACCACCAGATGAACATGGACGGCGGCGTTGAAATCAAAGGCCCAACTTCCTCAGAAATCTGTGAAAGCGTAACCGTGAGTTTAGGCGACAATGGGTCGGCCACCATTACTGGAACCACTGTTTCAACAGATTTTTATGATGACTGCACCACGCTGATCGTCAAGGTAGATGGCCTTGACTCTAAAAGCTTCAACTGCGCCAACCTTGGCCCTAACACTGTCACGCTTTCCATCACCGACCGCAAGGGCAACAAAGTGACCTGTTCCGCCACCGTCACCATCGTTGACAACCAGGCACCCATTTTCCAAAACTGCCCAAGCAATATCGTTCAAACTGCTACCAGCACAATGACCGTTGTGACCTGGACTGCACCTATTGCCACTGACAACTGTGGCCCCGTCAATGTTACCTCAAACAAAAATCCTGGGGACCAATTCCCAACTGGCGCAACCCAAGTTACTTACAGCGCCACTGACGGCAAGGTCAATACCTCTGCTCCTTGTACCTTCACCGTGACCATCGTGCCACCCGGCGACTGCGCCGACGTCTCATCTATCCGCCGGGTGGCCAATACTTACGACAACTGTGGTGCATGGTGCGGTGGTGCTTATGTACTCACTTTCGGCCAGGGCGACTGCTGGACCGCCGGCAACGACCTGCTCTTCATAGAGTACAGCGACGGCACGGCCCAATTGGTGGGCAGCGTGAAAAAAGGTTCTAAAACGGGATACCTCGAAATCAACTTCTCAGGCAGGAAAACCACGGCCCCATCGGGCAGCCCCAAATATGAGCTTTGTGTAAATTCAGGTGCCAACGGTTGGGCCTACTATACAGCATTTGACGGCAAAGCTACTTTGGAAGATTGCCGCAGCCTGAATATCAAGCGCTACGGCCCATCCTTCCAAATGGGAATGGGCGGCAACCTGCAAGACCCCGGCAAAATGGGCGCAAGTGGTTGGTTCTCTACCAATGGCGGCTCTGCCCACGGCGGTGATTTCAACTTCCGCTTGGAAGAAAACTACATCTGTACCAACAGCATCTACCTCGAAGCCGAATGCGCAGACGCCATCGGCAGCCGCTGGCAGGTAAAAAGCAATGCCGGCGCTTCGGGCGGAAAATTGCTGCTGCCGCCAGCTTCCTACAGCTACGACAATCCACCAACTACGTCAAGCGATGTGGTCAGCTTCAATGTAAGCGTTTCACAAACAGGCTATTATCGTTTATTTGCCCGCACCATTGTACCTAACGGTAACGGCGACAGCTACTGGGTAAGGGTGAACAATGGCAACTGGGTGAAATGGAACACCGTGAACGCCCCGGAATACAACGGTTTCCAGTGGGATCAAGTGGGTGATTGGGGCAATTGCGACGACGATGTGCCTGTTTCGTTTTACCTCAACAGCGGAGCCAATACGATCCAGTTTTCCTGGCGTGAACCCAATGCCTGCCTGGACAAACTGTACCTTACTTTTTCAGGAAAAAAACCAACGGGCATGGGCGGCAACGCCAGCAATTGCGGCACGACCAACCCGCCACCGCCCAGCGATCCATTCGATGGCAAAATCCTTTGCATCAAATCACGTCACAGCGGCAAATCGGCTGACATTTATGGTGGCTACACCAACGACGGTAAAATGTTGATCCAATGGGAATCGCATGGTGGTGACAACCAACGCTTCAAGTTCAAAGCACTCGGCCAAGGGAAATACAGCATCACTGCCATGCACAGCGGCAAATGCCTGGACGCTAAATACAATGGAATGCAAAATGGGACCGAGGTCGTGCAAATGCCTTGGGACGGCGGCAACAGCCAGCAGTGGAAAATCGAAGATGCAGGCAACGGTTATTATTCCATCAAAAACGTGTTGAATGGTTTGTCCCTGGACGTGGACGGCTGGTCAACCAACAACGGCACCAAAATCCATCTTTGGTCCTGGCATGGAGGCAACAATCAGCAGTGGATTATTGAAGATTGCGACAATGTGGTGGTGCCTTGCAACAAATCAGCCCTTTTCGTGGTCGGCAGCACGAACCTGTGCTCCTCTGATGCAGCGGTTAAAAACAGGTTGCAGAGCCTTGGTTACACTGTTTACCTGAAAGATGACGGCGCCTGCACCACCAACGATGCCAACGACAAAGGTTTGATCCTCATCAGTTCGACGGTGAATTCCGATTATGTCAACACCAAATATCGCAACGTAAATGTGCCTGTAATCCTTTGGGAAAGCTATTTGATGGATGATATGAAAATGACTGGAACAACTATTAACAGCCACTACGGCACCGATAGTTACAACACTAAGATCCGTATGACTTCAAACAGCCACCCCATCAGTGAGGGCATGAGCGGCGATTATTCTGTGTTCAATTGCGGAAAGCCGACTTCTTGGGGCAACCCAGGTAGTGGAGCTACCAAAATCGGATACATTCCCGGCTACTCCAATTGCGCCATGATTTACACCTACGATGCAGGCGCAGGCATGGTGGGCATGACGGCCCCGGCCAAGCGGATCGGCTTTTTCCTCCACGACGACAATGCTGACAACCTCACCAGCAATGGCTGGAAACTGTTTGACCGCACGGTACAATGGGCCAGCAGTTGCGACCTCGGCGTAAGGGCCGAATCCAACGAAATCCTGGAACTGGAGGCTGTGCGCAGCAACCGGGAAGTGAAACTGCTTTGGGCCAATAACACCGCCTTCCGCAACGAATTTTTCTTTGTAGAAAAATCCACCGACGGGGTCAATTTTGACATCATCAACGAACTCAATGCCTACAAGGAAGAAGACACTTCCAACAACGTTTATGATGATGTGGATGTAGCTCCCACCGTTGGCGTGAACTACTACCGCATCACGGTGCAATTCCTTGATGGCAGCACCAGCCAATCAGTGGTGAAGGCAGTCGAATTTGCTGAAATTACCGATTTCGCCGTCTATCCGAACCCGGCGACCACTTATACAAACATCAACCTGGAAGACATCATCGGCGAGCGGGACGTGCTCATCAGCGTCACCGATGGCTTTGGACGAAATATTCATAAAGCCATCCTGGACGAAGTGACGGAAGCCGACTACCGACTCGACCTAAACGCATACAGGGCCGGCCAATACCAAGTGACCATCCTGCGCAAGGACAAGCACCCGGCCACTCAAAAGCTCATTATTTCTAAGTAAGTTTTTTGGTAAAATGATTGGGAGGCTGCCTTTGGCAGCCTCCTTTTTTATTTTTGGGGAAAAATTAAAATCATGCGCCATTGCTTTGCCCTCGACTTAAAAGACCATCCTGAACTCATCGCCGAATATGGGCGATTCCATGCCCCTGGCGGCGTCTGGCCTGAAATCATTGCCAGTATCAAAAACTCAGGTGTTGAACATTTAGAAATTTACCGGACAGGCAACCGGCTTTTTATGATGATGGAGGTGAAGGAGGAGTTTTCCTTTGAAAAAAAAGCTGCTATGGACGCTGCGAATCCAAAAGTGCAGGCTTGGGAGGAGTTGATGTGGAAATTCCAGCAGCCTTTGCCTTGGGCAAAAGAGGGAGAAAAATGGGTGCTAATGGAAAGGATTTTTGAACTGGAATAAGCCAAACATTCTCCCCTTAACCTTGTTTTACCCGCCGAAGCCTAAATTGGCTTAAAGAATATTTAAGTCTGAACTTTTCCATTTTGCTACAATTCACCGAAAAAGGCATCTACTGTCCAGCAGGCAATTTTTACATCGATCCCTGGAAGGCAGTGGGGCGGGCCGTTACCACGCACGCCCATTCCGACCATGCCCGTTGGGGCAGCAAGCATTATCTGGCCCACAAGGATTCTGCGGCTGTGATGAAATTGAGGCTGGGCCCTGATATTTCCCTTCAAACGCTGGACTACGATGAATCCCTTACCATCAACGGCGTGAAAGTCAGCCTACACCCGGCAGGCCATATCCCCGGCTCGGCGCAGGTGCGGGTAGAGAAAAACGGCGAGATATGGGTGGTGAGCGGCGATTACAAAATTCAGCCCGACGGCGTTTGTGAGCCATTTGAGCCAGTGCCTTGCCATACTTTTATCACGGAAAGCACCTTCGGCCTCCCTGTGTATCATTGGCAGGCACAAAACCTTGTTTTTCAGGATATTAACAATTGGTGGGTACAAAACCAGGCGGCAGGAAAAGTCAGCGTTTTGTGCGGATATAGCCTCGGCAAGGCGCAGCGCATTGTAAAAAATATAGATTTAAGCATCGGGAAAGTTTTTTCGCACGGTGCCATTTTCAACGTGAACGAAACCCTTCGGGAAGCAGGTTTTGACCTTCCACATTTGCCCAAAGTAGGCAGCGAATTTTCCAAAAAGGATTACCAAGGAGCATTGATTGTTGCTCCGCCATCAGTGGGCGGCACTACCTGGCTGAAGCGCTTTGGCCCGCATTCCTTGGCAGTTTGTTCGGGTTGGATGCAGATCAGGGGCAATGCCCGCCGCCGCAATGTGGACAGGGGTTTTGTGTTGTCCGACCACGCAGATTGGGAAGGTTTGCTCTTTGCCGTAAAGGCAACTGGGGCTGAAAAAGTATTTGTCACACATGGTTTTACCAGCATTTTCAGCCGCTATTTGAATGAAATCGGCATCCAGTCGGCAGAGGTAAAAACAGAATTTGGCCATGAAGAGGAAGATAAGCCCAATACCGAAACCCAGCCATGAAACTATTCGCCCAACTCATCCACGAAATTTCGTCCAGCACAAAAACAAATGACAAGCTGGATGCGCTGGTGCGCTATTTCCAATGGGCACCCGACAACGACAAGTTGTGGATGCTGGCCCTCTTCACTGGCCGCCGCCCCAAAAGGGTTGTCAACTCGACCCGCCTGCGGGAATGGGCTGCCGAAGTGGCTGGCATCCCACTTTGGTTGTTTGAGGAGAGCTACCACAGCGTTGGCGATTTGGCGGAAACCATTGCTTTGGTATTGCCTAAGCCTATTTTTGAAAATGAGCAAACCCTTACCCAATGGATGGAGTGGCTGGTAAAATCAGGCGCAATGGACGAAGCCCAACGCAAGGCCAACATCCTCGAAGCCTGGCAAAGCCTATCCGTCAACCAGCGATTTGTTTTTAATAAACTCATCACGGGCGGCTTCCGCATTGGCGTTTCCAAACAATTGGTAATCAATGCTTTGGCAAAAGCTTATGAAATGGAATCAGCCGTCGTGGCCCACCATTTGAGCGGTCAATGGACACCGGACTCTACCACTTTTGAGCAATTATTATTGAATGAAGATAAGGATGCGGACATCTCCAAACCTTACCCATTTTACCTGGCTTACCAGCTTGACAACGAATTGGAGGAACTGGGCCAACCCGCCGAGTGGCAGGCGGAATGGAAATGGGATGGCATTCGGGGGCAATTGATAAAACGAGGAAGCGAAATTTTCGTTTGGAGCCGGGGCGAGGAACTGATGACGGAAAAATTCCCCGAATACCAATTGCTGCTCAACCACCTGCCCAATGGCATCGCACTTGACGGCGAAATCTTGCCCTGGCAAAATGGCGCTCCCCTACCCTTCAACCTGCTCCAAACCCGCATTAGCAGGAAGAATTTGACCAAAAAAATATTGCAAACTGCGCCACTTGTCTTTGTGGCTTATGACCTTTTAGAGTTTGATAATCAAGATTTTAGAAAAAATTCTTTGAGCCAGCGGCGCAAAAAATTAACTGATTTGGTAAAAGAGGCCGACCACCCAATTTTAAAAATTTCACCTATCGTTGAATTTGAAAATTGGGAAGTATTGGCCAAAAAAAGACTGCAAGCCCGTGAGCTTGGCAGCGAGGGTTTGATGTTGAAAAAACTGGATTCCGATTACAAAGTGGGCCGAAAACGGGGCGATTGGTGGAAATGGAAAGTGGATCCCCTGACCATTGATTGCGTCCTGGTCGCTGCACAAAAGGGGCATGGCCGCCGGGCCAACCTCTTTACCGACTACACTTTTGCCGTGTGGGATGGCGACCAACTCGTAACCCTGACCAAAGCCTATTCCGGGCTGACGGACAAGGAATTTTACCAAGTGGACAGTTTTATCAAAAAGAACATATTGGAAAAATTTGGCCCCGTGCGGACGGTGAAACCGGAATTGGTTTTTGAGATAGGTTTTGAGGGCATCGCCGAATCAAAGCGGCACAAATCGGGGGTTGCATTGCGTTTTCCGAGGATGCTGCGCTGGAGGCAGGACAAGCAGAAGGAGGAAGCGGATACGCTGGAAAATGTCAAAACGCTTCTTATTTAATCCCTTGATTATCAACCTTTTTTCTTGGATTCGGCAAGTGCTTTCCTACACCGTTTGACAAAAGCAGGTTCAGTCCCAGCGAGACTGGCAATTTTTTCATCACTGAACTCAGGCACATTGCCAAGCAGGTTCATTACAAACTCATAGGTTTTCTTTTCCATGCCTTTCTCTATACCTTTCTCCATGCCTTTTTCCATGCCTTCATTAAAAACAGAAGGAATTGTTATGTTGTCCAGCATCTGGAACATGAACTCGTCGCTGAATTTTGATTTTATCTCCTTGGCTTTCATACCAGTCAAATTTTCAAGGTAAAAAAACAATGCTTTTGAAAAAGGATCAAACAGTATGCTTTTCGTTTTAACCCATCCAAAATTAAAAAGTTTGCGCAAACTGTGCTTGAAAAAGTTCAGGTCGAATGCGTGTTTCATGGAAAGAAAGGCCGTGCCAAGGAAAGTTTGGCTTCCTTTTAAAATTATATCATCGTCGCTGATGCGGCTTAGATCAATCAGATGGTATTTGATGTCATCCGCATAATCACGCCAGCTTGCGGGCAGATGGGCAAATACCGACCAAAAGGGCCTTTGATGCCAACCCGATTTTCCATGATGAATTAAGATTGGATAGACGAATGTAGGAGGCCTATTTTGTTTTCGATCATCTGACCAAATCCCCGTTTTATAATTCAGGATTTGAATATGCTCTGGCAAATGTTGGGCTGGTTTGCCGCTTTTGTGTTCGAACAACAGAGCGATCCGCAATGGAAGGCCATTCTTGAGGCGGGCCAGGTAAACAAGGTCAGAAAAATATTGTTTCAGTTCCTCGTTTTGAAAGGCATCCCGATCCAGTTCAAGAGAATCGAAGTCAAGTTCGGAACTAAGGTTTTCCGGAAGGTAGTTTTGAACCATTTCCACTACCACTTCCTTCATTTGAAATACTGCCCTGAAAAAAATATCGTGCGGCGTTGGGACGGGCCTTTGGTGTTTTGCCATAGGGTTTAAAGTTTTCTAAAGTACTTTTTTAGCAAAATTACTCATTTTTGTAAATTTATTACTATCAAATAATTCCATTGGAAAACCCGCCAGGATACAGTATTCTACTTCAATGGTTTTCTTCCAAAAACCAGCACCCTTTCCCATTTCAGGAGGAAACCTGGCAATACTTTCTCGACAGCAAAAGCGGCCTTCTCAATGCTCCTACTGGCTGCGGCAAAACCTTCGCCCTCTTTTTACCCATCATTATAGATTGGATTAACAAGCACCCCGACTGGAAAGACCGCCGCAAAAACGGCCTGCAAATGCTTTGGATCACGCCCCTCCGTGCCCTCGCCCGTGACATCCAAAAAGCCATGCAGGAAGCCTGCTCTGAAATAGGCCTGCCGTGGGAAATCGGCCTTCGCAGTGGCGATACTTCCAGTGCCGAACGGCAAAAGCAAAAAAAGGAAATGCCAGAAATCCTCATTATTACCCCTGAGAGCCTTCACCTTTTGCTGGCGCAAAAAGGCCATCCAGTTTTGTTCAAAAAACTGCAAGCCGTGGTGGTGGACGAGTGGCACGAATTGCTGGGCAGCAAGCGTGGCGTATTGGTAGAATTGGCCTTGAGCAGATTAAAAAAATTGGCTAAACCACCTTCTGCACTTGAGCCCGTAAGTTCGTTGAGGATATGGGGCATTTCTGCCACCATTGGCAACCTTCACGAAGCCATGCAAGTCCTGTTGGGATCTGACCATGAAATTGGTGTTTTTGTAAAAACGGACATGCAAAAACGGACCATTGTGGAAAGTGTTATTCCTGCCGAAATAGAACGATTTCCTTGGGCTGGCCACTTGGGCATCAAATTGCTGGACAAGGTTTTTCCTATCATTGAAAAAAGCCAAACCACCCTCATTTTCACCAATACCCGTAGCCAATCGGAAATTTGGTACCACTCCCTGCTGGATGCCTTTCCTGATTTGGCGGGGCTGCTGGCCCTGCACCACGGCTCCATTGATCGGGAACTAAGGGATTGGGTAGAAAACGCCTTGAGCCAAGGGCTGCTAAAGGCCGTCGTCACCACTGCCAGCCTTGATCTTGGCGTGGATTTTCGCCCTGTGGACACGGTCGTGCAAGTGGGCAGCCCGAAAGGGGTTGCCCGCTTCCTGCAAAGGGCCGGGCGCAGCGGCCATGCGCCCCACGAAGTAAGCAAGATTTATTTCCTGCCTACCCATTCGTTGGAACTGGCCGAGGCAGCAGCCTTAAAGCAAGCCATTGAAAATCAAGTCGTTGAACAGCGGCTACCTTATGTCCTTAGCTTCGATGTGCTGGTGCAATACCTCTGTACCTTGGCCGTCGGTGAGGGATTCCGCCCAGACGAGGTTTTTGAAGAAATAATGACCACGCATTGTTTCCAATACATGACGGTGGACGAATGGGAATGGGTGCTATCTTTTATCACCACGGGTGGTTCATTGAACGCTTATGAGGAATTTCAAAAAGTGATAAAAGGCGAGGACGGCGTTTGGCGCATCACCTCCAAGCGCACCGCCATGCGCCACCGCCTACACATCGGCACCATCGTGAGCGATGCGGTGATGAAGGTAAAATACCTGAAAGGCGGTTTCGTCGGCACCATCGAGGAATGGTTTATTTCAAAATTGAAACCGGGCGACGTGTTTTCGCTGGCGGGCCGCACGCTTGAATTTGTCCACATCAAGGAAATGACCGTCTATGTGCGGCGCTCCAAGGCCAAAAATGCCAAGGTACCAAGCTGGCTCGGTGGCCGCATCCCGTTGTCATCTAATTTGGGCGAGACGCTGCGCAAAACCATCCACGAGGCTGCCTTGGGCGAATCAAAACACATTGAAATACAGGCACTTGCGCCGCTTTTTGACCTACAAAAAGAGCGCTCTGCGATTCCTTTGGAAAACGAAACGCTCATTGAGTACATCGAGACGAAGGACGGGCACCACCTATTTGTCTATCCTTTTGAGGGCAGGTTGGTACACGAGGTGATGGCCGCCCTGCTGGCTTTTCGGCTGAGCCGAAAGAAGCCGATCACTTTTTCCATTGCCATGAACGACTACGGTTTTGAGCTGCTTTCCGATCTGGCGATACCGATGGCAGAAGACAACCTGGCTGCGTTGTTTTCAACTGAAAACCTTTTTGATGACATTCAGAAAAGTATCAATTCTGTGGAAATGGCCCGGCGGAAATTCAGGGACATTGCCGTGATTGCCGGGCTGGTTTTCCAAGGCTATCCAGGCAGTTTTAAGCAGAACAAACACCTGCAATCGTCGTCGTCGCTTATTTTTGACGTTTTCGTAGAATATGATCCTGACAACATGTTATTGCGCCAAGCCTACCAGGAAGTATTTGATTTTCAACTGGAAGAAGCACGGTTGCGGTCTGCGCTGGAGCGCATATCTTCAGGTAAAATATTATTAAAAAAACCTGAAAAACTCACTCCCTTCTCCTTTCCCATCAAAGTGGACAGTATGCGGGAAAACCTGAGCAGCGAGAAATTGGCGGAAAGGGTAAAGCGGATGCAATTGAGGGAAGTTTGAACTTTGAACGATGAAGGATAAACGATGAACGATGAATGTAGGAAGTAATTTACTCATTGATATTCAAGGGGAAAGCCTTTGGCTGTCGGCGAAAAGGGCCATTTATTGGGAGGGGCAACAAGCGCTGGTGCTATCTGATTTGCACGTTGGTAAAGGTGGGCATTTCAGGAAGGCTGGAATTCCCATTCCGGGGCAGGTTCAGGACGAAGATTTGGGTAGGCTGGGGAAATTGGTCGCAGAATTTGACCCAAAAAAAATCATCATCGTGGGCGATATGTTCCACTCGCAGGCCAACAGCGATTTGGACAAATTCACACTTTGGCGTGAAAAAATCGCTGATCGGAAAGTCATTTTGGTAAAAGGCAACCACGATATTTTGCACAAAAATAAATACGCTGAAATGGGTGTGCAGGTAGAACAGGACGGTTTTGCCTTGGGCGGGTTTTCGTTTTTTCACCAGCCCCATGAAAAAGTGGATCAAAAGGGCTGGATTTTTTCGGGCCACCTCCACCCTGGTGTGCTGCTAAAGGGCAATGGCAGGCAGCAGTTGAGGTTTCCATGCTTTTGGTTATCAATCAGTTGTATGGTACTGCCCGCATTCAGCGCCTTTACGGGCTTGTTTTTGGTAAAACCCATGCCCGGCGAAAAAATCATTGCCATTGTGGACGGGGAATTGATACCTTTTTGAACTTGGCCGTCGTAGTTTTGGCCACATAATTTTGACACATAACTCACTCCCGGCTCCCCTCCTTCTTTTTTGGAGTAGTGCTAGGAGAGAGTCAAAAACACAAAACATGAGCTTCCGGAATTCCCTTGCCAATTTCAAATGGAAAAAACTTTTTGGCTGGATCAGCCTTGTCGTTTTATTGGTCATTGGCAGCATTGTTTATTTCCAATATTATGCGGTGTTCAGTGATGGCTATCGGGCTGGCACCTTGATTAAATTTTCAAGAAAAGGCTTCGTCTTCAAGACCTATGAAGGCGAGCTGAACCAAGGCGGCGTGGTCAACCCCCAGCCCGGCACAGCCATGATGAACCAAATTTGGTACTTTTCCGTGAACAAAAAATCGGTGGCCGAAAAGCTGGAAAAAATGGAGGGAAAGGTCGTAAGGCTGCACTACAAACAGTTCAATAAGATGTTCCCTTGGGAGGGCGACACGCCCTATCTCGTCAATGATGTGGAATTGGTGGAATAAACATTTGCAACTTCCGATTGTAGTTAGAAAGTCGAGAGAAGCAAAAATTCTCTCCTTTACTTATTCTTTCAATCACTCATCGAAATATGTTAGGCTGGCATTTTTCCGAATATATACCTGGGCAAGACGAATCCATTTTTGAAAAACTGTTAAGGTTGTTTCAAGAGTTGTTGCTCTATACATCCGGCGATGTGCGGGAGGCACTCTCCTGGCTGACGGAATTGGACAGGCAGCACGGCCTGACCAATGAGGAATACGGCATGGGCGATTTTATCCAGGATCTGATTGCCAACGGCTACATCACCGATGGCGAAGTGAACGGCCAACCACAATACGTCCCTACTTCCAAAATGGAAATCGCCCTGCGCCGACAGGCTTTGGACGAAATTTTTGGCCAACTGAAAAAAACCAAACAGGGCAACCATTCCACGAAATACGACGGCAGGGGCGACGAGCGGGCATCCGAGCTAAGGCCATACGAGTTTGGTGACAGCCTGGAAAGCATCGCCGTGTCCGAAAGCCTTCGCAATGCCCATATCAACCACGGCATCGAGGATTTTAAACTGACGCCCGACGACCTGGAAGTGCAGGAAACTTTTTACCAAAGCCAAACCAGCACGGCGCTGATGATTGATATTTCCCACTCCATGATATTGTACGGCGAAGACCGCATCACGCCCGCCAAAAAAGTAGCCCTTGCCCTTTCGGAACTTATCACGACCCGCTACCCAAAAGATACACTTGATATTTTGGTGTTTGGAAACGACGCATGGCAGATTGACATCAAGGATTTGCCTTATCTGCAAGTAGGCCCGTACCACACTAATACCGTTGCCGGCCTTGAATTGGCGATGGAAATCCTGCGCAAACGGCGCAACCCGAACAAGCAGATTTTCATGATCACCGATGGCAAGCCGACCTGCATCAAAAAGGGCAAAAACTATTATAAAAACAGCTTCGGCCTCGACCGCACCATCGTCACCCGTACGCTCAACCTGGCTACCAAATGCCGCAAAATGAACATCCCCATCACCACATTTATGATAGCCCGTGACCCCTATTTGGTCAGGTTTGTGGATCAATTTACCAAAGCCAATAATGGCAAGGCTTTTTACAGCAGCCTGCAGGGACTGGGCGAATTTATTTTTATGGACTACAAGAACAACAAGCGGAAAAGAAAGTGACACAGCGATTTTAAAATGAAGGCTCCACGTTTTACAATTCCTTAAAATCGCAAATGAAAAAGCCCCTCCAAGCAAAAGCAAGGAAGGGCCACATGGTGTGTGGTGTGTTCTCGAATGGGTTAGGATGTGGGAAAAATCGCAACACTGCCCCATGTGTGAAGGGCAATCTTTTTAATCGGGAGATGGGATTTTTGAAAAAAAAGGAAACTAAAGTGTGGTGGTAGGATCTCTTAGTATGGTAGGAAGTATGTCCTAAAATGGAATATCGTGTAGATTGAACAGGCCAAAGATAGAGTTTACATTCCTATATTTGGCAAATCATTATAGAAAAATTCGTCTTTCGATAAAAAACAGCAGATGCACTTAGACAACCAACACTGGCTAAAGGATGTCCTCAAGGATATGGTGGACGACCTTCATTTGAAGGAAAAATTGAACGAGACCAAAATCCGCCAGGTTTGGCGTGAAAAAATGGGCACAACTATCAACCAACATACTCATGAAATAAAATTCAGGAAAGACAAGCTGTTCATTTCCATCACCTCTTCCACTTTGAAGCAAGAAATGAGCTACGAAAAGGAAAAAATAAAGGCCATGATGAATGCCGAGTTGGGTGGAAAATACATCAACGAAGTCATCGTGAGGTAATCAACCTACGACCTTGCCTGAAAACTCCCCACTACAATTCAGGCAGTTTAGCCACCACCGTTTCACCATCTATCACAGTTTCGCCTACTTCTACTGTCGGTTTGGCAATTTCAGGCAAAACCAACCCAACTTGACTGCCCAATTTTATCAAACCGATTACTTCTCCTTGTTTGACAATTTGTTCAGGCTCCAAGTAGTCAACAATCCGCCGTGCAAGCAGTCCGGCCACTTGAACCACCTTAAAGCGCAGGCCATTTTCCATTTCAAATAGCAGGTCGTTCCGCTCATTTTCGAGGCGCAGCCCGAATCGGTTGGACATAATGAGTGCATTGTTGAATTTGCCATCGGTATAACTGCTCCCGATTAAACGCCCACCTGCGGGCGCCCTTTGGTAATGCACATTGGTCACGTCCATTTCTATGGCGATCAGGTAGCCACTTTGGCCAATTTCTTTGGTCAAAACCTGCACGACCCCAGCGTCTTTTTCCCAAGCCAGGGAGTCGCTGTACCAATGAATAACAGCGGCCACCTTTCCATTGGCCGGACTTGTAAAAACGGCGGTATCAGAAGGGATTTGCCGCGCTGGCTGGCGCAGGAACCAAAACTGGTAATAGGCCAGGCAAGCCAATGCAGCCAAGAGGATGAAAACAAATGACTTTTTGAAAATGGACTTTCGGTAAAAAGGCATGGACAGGAAATGGTTAAAAAATTTTGGTAAAAATATCAGGAATTAAACTTCCTATTCAAACGGCAAGAGGGGCAACAAGTTGGCATTTATTTTCTCAACTGCATTGTTTCTGTTTTTTCAGGCACCAAAACAGCAGCAATATGTGTCAATGTTAATTTAATGTAAATTAAAGTTTAACCAAATGTTGCCTTTGGCGTGAAAACGGGGTATATTTATCCGCTGAAACCATTCAGAAGATAATAACGGGTGGTTATTTTTTTAACAAGCTTGAACCCCAAGCCGCAATTGAGAGAATACCCATGAACAAATTGTCCCGCTTGCGGCTTACAAAAAAAGGAGGTGGCTATGAAAAATTTGGTTCTTTTAATGGTGATGGCCTCCCAGTTCCTTTATTCACAAAACAACGTTGCGCTGTTCCATACTGAAGGCATTGGGGAAGTTAATTACAACGAATACAAGTCTGATGTAACAATTGCGCCCTTTGAACTATTGCAGGGGATGATAGTGGTGCAGGCCAAAGTAAATGGTGAAATGGGCAGCTTCATCCTGGATACCGGCGCTCCTTCGATGGTCATTGACAAAAAAGAAAAAAGTGGGGAAAAAGTAGCGGCCAGAGGCGTTGGGGGCGAGATGACGGTCGGCAAAACGGAGCTTCGAGAATTTTCTTTTGGCAACATCCACCGAAAGGATTTGGAATCTTACGTTCTGGATATCAGCCAGTTGGAAATAAACTGTGGCCGAGATTTGATGGGCTTGATTGGCTACGACATCCTGCAACAATATGAGTTGCTATTTGACTACGCCCAACAGCTTATCCATATTTACCCTGCCAACGAAACGGCAGGTTTTCACAAAAACAAAGCTTCTAAAGTTATTCCATTTGTGCTGCATGGCCATGTGCCTGTAGTTGTGGTCAAAATAGGTGGGAAAAAAGCCTACCTGGGCGTTGACAGCGGCGCTGCCGTGAATTTGCTGGATCAAGATTACCTGTCAAAAATTGAGGACAGCCATTTGGCCGATGTTTGTGAAGAATGGCTGACGGGATTGGACAACCAGAAGCATCTGGTAGTAGCGGCAGATGTGCGCCAAAGCAGCATCAAAGGCAATGAGTTTCCTGCCATGCGCTACTTATTCACCGATATGTCATCCATAGAAGAACATTTTGGGTCGAGGCTGGACGGCTTGTTGGGTTATCCTTTCTTCAAAAGCCAAAAGATTTCCATTAACTACAAAAAAAGGAAGATTTATGTCTGGTAGTTGAAAACTATTTATGTTTCAAAAAAGCGGAGCCTATTCCAGGTTCCGCTTTTTTGTTGGCGCAAACTACTTTGCATTTTTAAAAAACTTTATTCATTTTATTTAATTGACTATCAACATTTTATAAAATTTTCATCCAAATAAATTCTTGTACAAAGCATCTAATTTGTACAATTTTTTTGAATAAAATTGGAAGAAGTTTGCAGGGTAAAGGTCTGTTTCAGGGAACCATTATCCAAAAACAAAAAATCCTTGCTTATGAATTCCTCCAATGCTGTAGAGATCCTCCGCAATTTCCCTTTGTTCACTGGCTTGACCGAGCACGAATTCGCTGAACTTAGCACCATGATCGAGTGCAAGACGAAGCCGAAGTACACGACCCTTTACGAAACAGGCGACCCCTCCGACCGGGTCTATTTTTTGTTCAAAGGCACAGTGAAAAGCTGTACCCTTTCCAACGATGGCCGGGAGGTTATTAAGACCATCATTCACCCGATCACTTTGTTTGGAGAACTGGGGCTGGTAGGCGAAAAACATCGCCACGAAACCGCCATCACCATGAACGAGGATGTGGCGTTTTGTACCCTGTCCATTCCTGATTTTCAACGGCTTATGCGCAGCAACCACCTATTGTGTCTCAATATTTTGGAAATGATAGGTGCCCGCTTACTGAAAGTGGAAGAGAAGCTGGAAGCTTTGATCTTCAAAGATGCAAGGGCGAGGATCATTGATTTTTTGAAAGAATCGGCCATGAATAGGGGCCGCAAGGTTGGCTACGAAATGCTGTTCAAACATTGCCTCACCCAGCAGGATATTGCCAACATCACTGGCACCTCCCGCCAAACGGTAACATCAGTCTTAAACGACCTGCGAAAAGAAAACCTCATTTATTTTAATAGGAATACTATTCTGATAAGGGATTTGGGCAAGCTGTCTTAGCCCTGGTTTTTTACCTCATAAACGTTCCCCTCCAAACCAAGGACAGTGTTAGGGAAAACTGTTTGAGCTTCTTGTTGGAAGACTTCCAACTCTTTGTACCGGGAAGAGTAATGGCCTGTAATCAATGTGCCGACTTTCGCTTTTGCGGCGATTTGCCCAGCTTGTAGCGCCGTAGAGTGCATGGTGACGGTTGCCGTATCCACTAAATCCTGGCAAAAAGTGGTCTCGTGGTACAAAAGGTCAACGCCTTTGATTAAAGGGATAATTTCCTCATGGTAAGCCGTGTCAGACATATAGGCATAGCTGCGGGGCGGTGCCGGTGGTTTTGTTATCAACGCATTGGGGATGGCATGGCCATCTGGTAACTGGATATCGGTACCAGATTTGGCCGCTTTGATCTGCGGTATCGTCAACTGGTAAGCTTCAATCATTTCAGGCAAAATGTTCCTTGGTTTTGCTTTTTCCCTAAAAAGAAAACCCGCCGTAGGTATGCGGTGCAGCAAGGGAATGGTAACGACGCTGAGTTGCTGGTTTTCAAAAACAATCGCCGATCCGGAAGCATCAAATTCATGAAAAAACAGCTCGTAGCCAAGCTTGCCACTAGGGTTCAACTGTGCCATGATCATTTCCTTCAACCCCGGAGGCGAGTATAGGTGCAATGGCTCCTGCCGTGCGTTCAAAGCATAGGAAAACAATAGGCCGGGAAGGCCAAATACATGGTCGCCATGCAGGTGGCTGATAAAAATATGTTTGATTTTAAAACGAGGCAAGTTGAAATCGGACAGCCTGATCTGGGCTCCTTCTCCACAGTCAACCAAGAAATATTGATTGTCAACCTGCAATACCTGGGCGCTTGGGAAGCGCCCGAAGGCCGGCGTAGCAGCATTGACGCCAAGAATGGTAAGGCAAAATTTACTCACTTTCTGTTTTGAGCGTACGCTCAAGGTCCTCCATAAAAATATAATCCTTCGACTCTTCTGCGGTGGGCAGGATGGTCAGCACAGAATCCAGCCTCGAAATTTCAATGAGCTTACGTACAGGATCATGCTTGATGCCCGTCAGCACAAAAAATCCATTGCTTTTCCACAGACGGTTGGCAGTAAGAATGGCGCTCAGGCCAGAAGAATCTACATATTTGACATTAGAAAGATCGAGTATGAGGTTCGGGATGCCCTCGTTTGACAGGATGACCAATTCTGATTTTAAACTTGGAGCTACAACAGAGTTCAGGTTTTCCTCCTGCAAATTCAATACTGCATATCTTTCCTGCTTATCAATGATATATTTCATAAATGAAAGTTTGCCGATTTAATTAAAACCAAGGGCCACCTTGGCAGTGGGGGATGTGTGTTGACTCATTTGGGGGCGCTAAGTTAAAACAAACAATTCTGATTTTTGCAAAGCTGTTCGAGAATGTACGCCCATGGGGCATTTCCACCGGCTTATAGAGCTAATAAACTATCAGGTAGGTTAAATGTTTATTAGCTGTATTTTTACAGCCCAAACCGGTACAATGTTCAAAACTGCCCCTATGTAGATTTTCATTCCAAATGACTGGCACTGTTTTTACTCAAAATCAAAGTACAAACCCAACAAATCAAAGCATCCCAACCTTTACAAAGCAGGATTTGAAAGCGGTTGGATAGATGGAATTATCGTCTGTTTTGAACCATTAACGAAACTTTTTTTCCACATTCACTTTGAATGTGCTTCATTTCATCTTAAAATTGCTTCAAATCCCAAAAAAAGCGCAATAGCGACTTTCAAAATATGATGAACGACAAGAAATTTTCACCTAAAGTCAAAAGGATAATCTCCGTCAGCCGGGACGAAGCTGTCAGGCTTGGTCAGGATTTCATAGGCACCGAGCACCTGCTCCTTGGCTTGATGAAAGAACCCAACAGCCTCGCCATGAAGGTGCTTGACTCCCTTGATGTGGACTACCTTGAACTACAACAGATCATTGAAGAAACTGTGAACCGCAGGTCTTCCAGCCCTTCCACTATCCACGTGGGTAACCTTCCGCTGAACAAGCAGGCTGAAAAAGTTTTAAAAGTGACTTTTTTGGAGGCCAGGGCTTTTAGGAGCGACGAGATTTCACCGGAACACTTGTTGTTGTCCATTTTAAAACACAAAGACAATCCGGCCTGCCGAATCCTCAACCAATTCGACATAGATTATGAAATCTACAAGTCGGAATTGGAATATGTTCGGCAGGAGAATGACTATCCTTCCAGCGTAGAGCCTTATGCGCAGGCACCTTCCGACGACGATTCGTACGAGGAAGACGAAAATGCCCGTTTTCAACAACAGCAACGCAAGGGCCAACAGAAATCAAGGACACCTGTGCTGGACAATTTCGGCAGGGACGTGACCCGCTTGGCGGAGGAAGGTAAGCTCGATCCTATTATAGGCAGGGAGAAAGAGATTGAGCGGGTATCACAAATCCTGAGCCGGCGCAAGAAAAACAACCCTATCTTGATAGGCGAACCGGGCGTGGGCAAAACAGCCATCGTAGAAGGACTCGCCTTGCGCATTCACCAGAAAAAGGTACCCCGCACTTTGTTCAACAAACGCATCGTCATGCTGGACTTGGCGGCGCTGGTTGCAGGCACCAAATACCGTGGCCAGTTCGAAGAGCGGATGAAGGCCATTATGAACGAGTTGGAAAAATCAAGGGATGTTATCCTTTTCATTGATGAAATCCACACTATCGTTGGTGCAGGTGGAGCCACCGGCTCCTTGGACGCATCCAATATTTTCAAACCAGCCTTGGCTCGTGGCGAACTCCAGTGCATCGGCGCTTCCACATTAGATGAATACCGCCAATACATAGAAAAAGACGGGGCCTTGGATCGCCGTTTTCAAAGGGTTATGGTTGATCCGCCCTCGGCAGATGACACCATGCACATTTTGGAAAACATCAAGGAAAAATACGAGGAGTTCCACAATGTCATCTATTCAGACGAAGCCATCAAGGCTTGTGTGAAATTGAGCGACCGCTACATGAGCGACCGTTTCCTGCCAGATAAAGCTATTGATGTAATGGACGAAGTGGGCGCCAGGGTACACTTGAAAAATATACATGTGCCTCGCCACATCGAGGAATTTGAAAAGAAAATAGAACAGATAAAAGAACTGAAAAACCAGGCAGTCAAAAACCAACAGTACGAGCGTGCCGCTGACTTGCGTGACGAAGAAAGCAAACTGCTCCGCCAGCTTGATTTTGCCAAAATGCAATGGGAAGAGGAGAGCAAAACCAAGCGTTACCCTGTTGGGGAAGAAGACATTGCCGAAGTGGTTTCCATGATGACGGGCATCCCCGTTAAACGGGTTGCCCAAAGCGAGAGCAAAAAACTCATCCACATGGGCGACGACATCAAAAAGATGATCATCGGCCAGGATGAAGCCGTCGTGAAAATTGTGAAAGCCATACAGCGCAACCGGGTCGGCTTGAAAGATCCGAAGCGCCCCATTGGTTCCTTTATTTTCCTGGGTCCAACTGGTGTAGGCAAAACAGAACTTGCCAAGTCACTTGCCCGATACTTATTCGACTCTGAAGATTCGCTTATACGTATTGATATGAGCGAATACATGGAGAAATTTTCCATCAGCAGGTTGATTGGCGCGCCTCCAGGCTACATTGGCTACGAAGAAGGCGGGCAATTGACCGAAAGGGTTCGCCGCAAGCCCTACTCTGTCGTGCTGTTGGACGAAATCGAAAAAGCACACCCGGATGTTTACAATATCCTTTTGCAAGTGCTGGACGATGGGCAATTAACAGACAGCCTAGGCCGCAAAGTGGATTTCAAAAACACCTTGATCATCATGACCTCCAATATTGGCGTTCGCCAGTTGAAGGATTTTGGGCAAGGTGTAGGATTTGCCACAAAGTCAAGGATGGAAGCGGCAGAAGACAGCGCAAAAGGTGTGATAAGGGATGCCCTGAAAAAGACTTTTGCGCCTGAATTTTTGAACAGGATTGATGATGTTGTCATTTTCAACAGCCTTGATAAAGAAGAAATCTTCCAGATCATTGACATCACCTTGAAAGATGTCTTCAAGCGTTTGGAAGGCTTGGGTTACCAACTCCTTTTGTCCGATGAAGCTAAAAATTTCGTTGCAGAAAAAGGCTATGATCCCCAGTTTGGCGCACGACCGTTGAACAGGGCCATACAGAAGTATATTGAAGATCCATTGGCAGAATTCCTCCTCAGCGAAAACCCGCCTGAAGGCACGCAACTGGAGGCTGTCATGAACGAAGAAGGGACAGGATTGAAAATCGCAATTGCCAAAGCAGTCAAGACTGGAGCATAGGTGAAAGCGATTTTGTAATAAATATCAGGAAAAAAACGGTCAATGCCTTACATTTGCTAAATGGGCATTGGCCGTTGCTTTTTTGAGGCTTAGATGTTAGCCAAAAATTTTCAAAGCAACATAAATAGCCTCCATTTCACTCACAATTTTTTTAAACTAAAAAATCAACATTTGGCAAAAAGTACCTTCCGCCGCAGCAACAGCAATTTTAGTAGGAAGCCGGAACCACCCAAGTTCCGCCTCAATGAGCAAATCCGCATTCCAGAAATCCGCCTTGTCGGGGAAAACCTGGAAGAAGTCGGGGAAAAAGTCGGGGAAAAAATCGAAGCGGGCAGCATAGTGCCCACCCGTAAAGCCCTTTTTTGGGCCGACAAAGTCAGCCTCGACTTGATCGAAATTTCTCCCAACGCCAGTCCACCCGTTTGCCGACTCACAGATTACAGCAAATTCCTTTACGAACGCAAAAGAAAGGAAAAGGAGATGAAGGCGAAGGCCGTCAAAACGGTTTTGAAGGAAATCCGCTTTGGCCCCAATACGGACGATCACGACTTTGAATTCAAAACCCGCCACGCCAAAAACTTTTTGGAAGAAGGTGCCAAAGTGAAAGCCTATGTCCATTTTTATGGCAGGACGATTGTCTTCAAAGACAGGGGGAAAGACCTCCTCGACCGTTTCGTAAAAGAACTGGAAGAGTTGGGCACTCCAGAAGCACCACCCAAATTAGAGGGCAAGCGGATGATCGTAGTCTTGGCACCCAAGAAAAAGAAAGGCACTGCCGCCTAATTCTCAACTTACAGCATTTGGATAATATGGGGAGATGCTTACCTTTGCGCCTCCTTTAAAAAAACGTATAGTTATGCCTAAGATGAAAACCCATTCCGGCGCAAAAAAGCGCTTTTCCCTGACCGGTTCAGGGAAGGTGAAAAGGTTTCATGCTTTTACTTCGCACATGATGCGGAACAAGAGCAAGAAAGCCAAATTAAACCTGGTGCATTCCACCACCGTTGACCCAGTGGACGAGCAACGTGTAAAGCGTATGCTTGCTAAAGGGTAATTTTCAAACCTGATTTTTTAACGAGAGTTCAGGCCACAAGAGCTCCAAAAATTTGGGGTCCCTGTTCTGTACTAAAAAATTCTTTCATTATGCCTCGTTCAGTAAATGCGGTTGCCTCCCGTAGAAGGCGCAAAAAAGTACTCAATATGGCCAAAGGTTTCTTTGGCCGCAGGAAAAATGTGTGGACAGTAGCCAAAAACGCTGTTGACAAAGCAATGGGCTATGCCTATGTGGGCAGGAAACTCAAAAAGCGTGCTTACCGCAGCCTATGGATCGCACGTATCAATGCAGGTGCAAGGCAAGCTGGTACTACCTACTCAAGGCTCATCCACCAGTTGGCCAAAAACAACATTGACCTTAACAGGAAAGTGCTGGCCGACTTGGCCCTCAATCATCCTGATGCCTTCAAAAAGGTGGTAGATTCTGTGTCGAACAAATAAATTAGGCACTTCTTATAAATGAAAAAGGGAAGCAGTGAATACCACTGTTTCCCTTTTTTTATGTTGAAACCTGGGCCGATTTTCTTTTTGAAAAAACAATATGGGTCAAATTGATTTGCAAAAAACTCTTAATCAATATTTTGTAAGTTCATCGTTCACTTAGGCCATTTGTTTTGGCACCGCTATAAAAATAAAATGCCTGAAGGAACACTTCAGGCGATTTTGACAAATCTTACAATTTTTAACCAAAACTTACTTGAGCTTTAGTTTCGCAAGAATAGTGCCAAATAAAAAACCCCTTGTGAAAATAATTCACAAGGGGTTTTTTATTTGGAATAGCCCGTTTTAGGCTTTTGCAATGTGCCTCTTAATTGTCTTTTTGCTGCCGCCTTCTTCTTTTTGCTTCTTCGTTATACGGATATCACCTTTTGAAAGGTCGGCCATAATCGGCGATGCGATAAATATCGAAGAATAAGTACCCGCAGCAATACCAACTACCAGGGCAAAGGCGAAACCTTTAATGCTTCCGCTGCCGACAATCCAAAGGATAAAGACTGTAAACAAAGTCGTTAAACTGGTGAGCAGCGTCCGGCTCATGGTACTGTTGATTGACATATTGATCACCTCGTGCTTACTCCTTTCCGGAAATAGACTAAAGTTTTCACGGATACGGTCGAATACAATTACTGTATCGTTTACAGAATAACCGATGATGGTCAGGATGGCAGCAATAAATGCCTGGTCAACCTCCATTGGAAATGGGAGAATGCCATAAAGCAACGAAAACACGGACACTACAATCAATGCGTCGTGGGCCGTGGCGATGACTGCACCCAAACTGTATTGCCATCTGGAGAACCGGATAAGGATATACAAGAAAATAACCAATAATCCGAATATGACCGATTCCCATGCACTATCCCGCAGGTCGTCCGCTACCGTGGGGCCAACTTTATTAAATGAAGTTACATGTGTAACATCGCCCGCATCGTAATCTTTAAAGTTTTCCAGTGAAACTCCACCTGACAGACTTGCCAAACCTTCGTGTATTTTATTGACTACTTGCTCTGGGGCATCTTCGGCCTCATCATTTACCAAATAATCCGTTACAATAGTATAGGTCTTATCTGTGTCAACAGCTTTTACGATTGGTTCCTTTTCCAAAACTCCAGCCAATGCAGTCCGGATGGCGTCTGAGCCTGGATCCTCTGCAAATTCAATATTCACTGAATAGCCTCCCCTGAAATCTACCCCCAAGTCAAAACCACGGGTAAAAAACGAAATGATACCCAACACCGTGATGGTTGCTGATACTATGTAAAAACGCTTGCGTTTGCTCATCCAATCCACATTCAGGTTGGCGAGCCAATTTTTGGTTGTATTGGTCCAGAAGGAAAGATCTTTTCCCCTGCCTAACCACCATTCGATGAGCAAGCGGCTAACAAGTACTGCGGTAAATAAAGTGGTCATGATACCTATCATCAGTACCACTGCAAAACCCTTAATAGGGCCCAGTCCAAATACTGCCAAAACTACGCAGGTGAGGAAGGTGGTTACGTTGCCGTCAATAATAGCAGAGTAGGAATGTTTATATCCATCTTTTACAGCCGCCACTACAGATTTGCCAGCCCTAAGTTCCTCTTTTATCCTTTCAAAAATGATAACGTTGGCGTCAACGGCCATACCAATCGTCAAAACGATACCGGCAATACCCGGCAGAGTGAGTACAGTTCCAAAAGAAGCAACTGCGCCAAGCAGGAAAACCACGTTAAGGAACAGTACAACGATGGATACCACACCGCCTCCACTATAATAGAATACCATAAAGGCCAATACCATTAAAAAACCTACAAGAAGAGCATTCAAACTCGTGCTGATATTTTCTGCACCCAAGGATGGGCCTACCAATGATTCCTGAATGATTTGCGTACGGGCTGGCAGCTTACCAATTTGAAGGATATTGGCCAAATCCTGGGCCTCCTGTACTGTAAAGTTGCCCGTGATTTGTGAACGGCCATCACGAATGGCAGCTTGAACCGCTGGGGCAGAGACAATCGTACTATCCAGAGAAATGGCAATTTGACGGTTGTTGTCGTTAAACGCTTTTTCCGTCATAGCGCCCCAAATACGTGCGCCTTCCTGATCCATGCTCAGGCTGATGGCCAATTCGCCCGTGGTTGGGTCTGGACTGGCATAAGCTTCCACTATTCTGTCTCCTTCCAATGGAGCCTTGTCCTTTCCTGCATCTTTTTTGATAGCATAAAGTTCATACAAGTCTGCGGTCTGCTCGCCTTCCGGCGTCTTGACTGGCTGGCGTGACCATAGGAACAATACATCCCTTGCAAAAAGCTCTTTAATACCTGGGCGGTTGAGCATTTCGGTCACATTGTTCCGCTTGTTTTTATCGGCGGTACCCATTGCGGCAAGGCCATAGGCGCCAGTGTTATTAAAAGAAAAAATATCGAACAGCGGGCCCTGCTCCAAGCCGGTAGCTGTCGTTGAGGTATCTGTTTGTGTGTTTGGTGCCTCAGCGACCGCACCCGTATCCACTTTTGAAGTATCGCTAGCAACAATATCAGTGGTGTCCTGGCTGGTGTTTTGTTGTACATTTTCAGTCAACTCACCGGCTTCCATTTTGCGGAGCTTTTCGTTGGCTGCTACAAAAGCCGATTGTATGCCTGGATCGGTGATGCGATAGACATTCCAAAACTCCAGTTTTGCGGCTGCTTGTAGGTATGTCCTTGCCCTTTTTGGGTTGTCAACACCCGGCAACTCTACTAATATAAGGTCACGGTTTGCATCCAATGAAACATTGGGGCCTACCACGCCCAGTTTGTCAATCCTTTCTTTCAACAGTTTAAAAGTCAGGTCAACAGTTTCATCGGCTTTATCCCTTAAAATCCTGGCAACTTCGCCATCACTGGTGGAGGCGTTTATTTGTGAGCTAAGTGTCTCGTTGCGTTTAAAAACACTGTTTAACGGTTTGTCGGGAGCCACCTCTTTCCAAGCATCAACGAAAAGAGTGATGAAATCCGACTGTGAGGTTTGCTGCTTTTCGGCAGCCTTGGCTAAAGCGTCATCCAAAGATTTGTCAGAAGTATTGCCAGCCAGCGCCCTGATAAAATCCCTCAAATCTACTTGCAGCAACACGCTCATGCCACCTTTCAGATCGAGGCCAAAATTGAGCTGCGATCCTTTCAAATCCTGGTAAGTAAAGGATTTCAGGAGCGGGATTTTGAAAATAACCTCAGAGGACATAGAGTCCAGATAGGCAGCTTTGGCTGCTTTGTAGGCAGAACGCTGCACCTCCTGCGGCAGGTTGTCGCTGAGGCTATGGGCATATTTATCCGCATTGTTTTCAACCCGGTTTGTCGGCAGCACATAGATGAACTGAATCAACGAAACTACAGCCAGGGCTACGAGAAAGAATTTAATGATACCTTTTCCTTGCATGACCAGCAAATTTTTGGTGATGGCGATGGGGGACTGTAGTGGTGCAATTGCAAGGGCGTTCATCCGCCCAAGCTGCTTGTCCGCTGCTACGATCACTTAACCCAATGCCACGTTTTCAACATATTTTAGTTTGGAAAAACGCTTGGTAATTATTTTCAAAAAATAACTTAAGGCCTTAAAAATCAATAACTTAGAAGGACAAATTATGAAATTTTTCGACCCCTTTGGGAAAAACTGCGCAAATATACGCCTTTTACTCAATTCAAAGCCTTTTGTTTCAGGAAGCTAAACGGGTGCAGGTGTTTGAGTGGTGGATAGAAGGTGCGGGGCCAAATAAACAAGAAAGGCTATATGTCAAAAAGTGTGACAAAACGGAACCATGCTGTCCGATCACTGCACAAAGATAAACAAGGATGTCCAACTTGGGGACGTGAAAAATTGCTTTCTCCCCATTTTTCAACCTTAACCCATTTATATACTTTTGCCGCACTAAACGTTGGAATTGTCGGCTGCTACTAAGCTGCCTTTTCCACAAAACCAAAAAATAATAACTATGGGTCTCTTTTCCTTTTTAAAAAATGCAGGTGCCTCCCTGATTGGCGGCAAAAAAGAAACTAAAACTACACCAGCAGCCCCCGCAGCGCCCAGCGCTATGGATCAACTGGCAAATGCGCAATTGGCCATGCGACTGACCAACCAGGTCATGGGCTTAGGCTTGAAAGTGGAAAATTTGAATATCGAAGTGGATGACGACAAGGCCATTGTTCACGGCACGGTGCCAAGCCAGTCCGAAAAAGAAAAAATCATCCTTGCAGTGGGCAACGTGGCCGGTATCGCCACGGTGGACGACAGGATGTCGGTAGTGGCCCCGCCCGAAGTAGCGCCTGAACCAGAATCCGCATTTTACGAAGTGAAAAAAGGCGACACTCTTTCCAAAATCGCCAAGGAACACTACGGCAGCGCCAACAAATACATGACGATTTTCAACGCCAACAAGCCCATGCTTTCCGACCCAGATAAAATTTATCCGGGCCAGGTGCTTCGCATTCCCCCGATGGCATAAATCTTTTGGTGAAAACTCTATTGAAGATTTTATAATAGGCAAGTACCTTCATGGCTACTTGCCTATTTCATTTCGGGGTGTACCCTTCAAGAAAGCGCTTACGTTTTTGACCGATTCTTCCAGCAGCCTACGCCTTGACTCAAAACTCGCCCAAGCAATGTGCGGGGTAATGATACAATTGGGTGCGCCGATCAAAATATTTCCCTGGCTGGGCGGCTCATGTGAAAGTACGTCCAATCCCGCACCGGCAATTATTCCTTTTTCCAAGGCCTGCTTCAAGTCCTTTTCTACTATCAACCCACCCCGGCCAGTGTTGATTAAAATTGCCGTTGGTTTCATCATCGCCAATGTTTTTTTATTGATAATGCCTTCATTTTCAGCAGTTAAGGGGGCATGTAGTGTCACTATATCGCTTTGTTCCAACATTTTTTCAAATGCTACAAACTTCACTCCCCTGCGCTTGTCCCTCACTGGATGTTTGTGATTCGACACCACTTTCATCCCAAAAGCCAAAGCAATCCTGGCGACTTGCTGCCCTATTTGCCCAAAACCATAAATGCCGATGGTTTTGCCCGTCAATTCCTTTGTCGTTGAAAGGGTGTACGACCAATCGGGCGATTTTTCCCAACTACCTTCAGCTACACTGTTGGCATGACAGGCAATTTTGCTATAAAACTCCAACACCAGCGCAAAAACCTGTTGCGCCACCGAGTCCGTAGCATAACCTTTTACATTGCACACTACTATATTTTTATCACGGGCTGCCTGCACGTCTATTACATTGTAGCCAGTTGCCATCACGCTGATGCACTTGAGATGGGGTAATTTTTCCAGGATTTTTTTATCAAAAACAACCTTGTTGGTCAGGACGATAGACGCCTCCCCCACCCGCTCTGCAACTTTATCGGGCGGTGTGCGGGGATAAACGGTAAGTTTGCCAAGGGCTTCCATTTTTTCCCACGACAAATCGCCCGGATTTGTGGTGTGTCCATCGAGTACAACTATTTTGTGCATGTCTTTTTTACGGAAAGATTGATTGAAAATTTGAAATTTGCCGCCAATTTGGATGCAAACAACCTATAATGACCTTGTTGCGAAAACTTTGGGCAATTTACGCCCTGATCATATTCTTCCTGCTTTGGCTGGTTTTTTTTCCTTTTTACTATTTGGCATTTTTTCTCTTTCCAAAAAGTTGGCGGAAGTACATCATCTGGTTCAGCCACCATGTTTACACACGGCTGTTTTTTACCCTGATTTTGGTGCGCATAAAAGTGGAAGGCACTGAAAACCTCGACCACAAGCAAACATACATCCTGGTGAGCAACCACCTTTCAGGCATAGACTTTATGGTAAATGCCAGGGCCTACCCAGGCGTTTATAAGTTTTTGGCAAAAAAGGAACTGGTGAAAATGCCGCTATTCGGGTTCATTGTCAGGAAGTTATGCGTATTGGTGGATCGTTCCAGCCCCGCTTCCCGCCTGGACAGCATGAAGTTTTTGAAAGAAACCCTCGCCGAAGGCTACTCCGTGTTCCTCTACCCCGAAGGCACCCGCAACCGCACGAAAGCCCCATTGGGCGCATTTCACAAAGGAGCTTTCCGCATCGCCATTGAGTCGCAAAAACCCATCGCCGTCCAGACCATCACCAAAATCAGAAAAGTGTCCGGCAGCCACGGCCTATACATGTGGCCTGGCACGGTGAGGGTGGTTTGGAGCAAACCAATTGAAACCAAGGGACTGACGATGAAGGACGTGGATAGTTTGATAGAAAAGGTAAAAGAGGAGATGTTGGTAAAGTTGGAGGCTGGTTCTGCCGGAAGGCAGGACGGGATTAAAGCTTGATGAACTTTTGTTGTTCTACCTTGCCATTGACATTGATCTTCAGCATGTAAACACCAGCTTGCCAGTTTGAAATATCCACACATTGCCGCTGGCCCGATCCCACTTCCAACATTATGAGCCTCCTACCCGCTGAATCGAATACATGCATTTGCGCGGGGCCGTTACCGTGATTGGAAATGCAAAGCTCATCCCCGCCCGGATTGGGGTACAACTGTATTTTGCTTTGGCCCCCTCCCAGGTCCCATTCGATACCGATGGTAGGCGAGTATTCAAACCGGCCGTCAAAATCAAGTTGCTTAAGCCTGTAATAATTGGTCCCGTTCGATGGGTGCAAGTCTTTGAACTGGTAGTTTTGTGACATTAGGGTAGTACCATTTCCCTCGACAAAACCGATTTGTTTCCAGGATTTGCCGTCCATGCTTTTTTCGACAGAAAACCCTTGGTTGTTGGTTTCGGTGGCGGTGTGCCACGATAGGACGATTGAATCACCAAGTTTCCCTGCCCGCAATGAAATCAGCTCAATCGGAAGCACTGCACCAGAGGCTACCCAATTGGAGGTTGGGCCGGAAAGCGCAAAATTGCTGAGCGTACCGTGAAGCCCGTATGGGCCACCGTCATATAGTGTAGTTTCTCCCGTATTGTTGCCGCCCGCCACACCCTGGTTAAAGTTATAGTAGGCGACAAGGCCAGTTTCATTTCCATTTAATTCGTGATTATAATTCGATAGAATTTCAGAGGCTGATCTTGCGTAGTCCCAGGCCCGTATTTCATCAATATAGCCAACATAGTAATAAGCAGGAATAAACAATTGGGCAGCCCCTATTCTGTTGGTTGCATCCCCATGCCTTAAATTGCCTGAGGGTATGGTCAAACTGTTTTCTAAAACACCGTTAACGTATATTTTCAGTGAAGTCCCTTCCCGAACACCTGCGATATGGTACCAATTGCCCGTGGATATTGGTGTGGTGCCCAAAACACCATATTGAACAGCATTAATAACGATGGACACATGGGCCAAACCATTTTTGACTGCTATGAAAAAGCCCCAATACTGCGCCGGTTCAATTGAGTTGATGAAAACAGTCCGCTGTCCATCGGTGGCCGAAGGGTTGCACCAGGCTTCAAAGGTTACATCCCCGGTGAACTGCATCAGCGGGGTATTCGGTATATCTACATGATCGTCGGTGCCATCAAAATAAAGGGCATTTCCCTGTGAAAATAATTGGCCCATTAAAAATAAAAAGGCAATAGAAATCAGGCATTTTTTCATGATTTTATCAATAAGTTCATTTATTTAATACGGTATCGGCGTTTGTAAATATTCAAAATGGTGTCTTGTTGATGTTGTTCATTGAAACGACAATACAGCCCCCACATCATTGAAAAATACTACGCCCGTGCTCGCCATATCAATGCCATCGTAATTGGGGATATGCTGCACCGTCAGCGCTGCACCCGGATTATTGGAAAAAGTGCCCCCAGACATAAAAATACCCTTGCGGCTAACAGGCAGGATGTTTCCAATTTGAATATTGCCATTATTAGTGAAGGTAGCGCCTGATGAGGTCCGAATGCCATATCCTTCATTGCCCAAGGTGCTTATCACCTGATTCACTTCTATCGAAGCACTGGCTGAATTTGAAAAACTGCTGTTGCCAAGCAGGTTGATGCCAATCCGTTTTATAGGGTCGTTGTTCCCTATTTTTAGCGTCCCCGCATTGGAAAAAACAGGGTTGCTGTTCTGCAGCAAAATACCATCAAAGCCAGATATTTTATCAATATCCAATATGCCCCCCAATTGGTTGTTGAAATTTCCGCCATCCTGCCTGATGCCTGCCGCCAGGGACTGGCTGTTCCCGATTTTTACCTGGCCCGCATTGGAAAAAGAGTTGCTGCTGTTTGCGTTCAGGTAAATGCCGTATCCATTGGGAGCATTATTCAGTTCCATCAGGCCGTTGGCCATGTTGGTCAGTTGGCCGCCGTCAAACAATGCGGCACAGGTGGATACATAAGGGTTGGAGATTTTTATGGTGCCACTGTTGGTGAACGTAGAGCCTGCCAGCGAAACATTTAGCCCGTTGTTGGTTTGCGTATTGGATATTTCCAGGATGCTGTTTGCCCCGTTGATAAAATCACTGCCCCCATAAACAAGCAATCCTGCCCCCAGGATATTGGCCACATTCCCAATTTTTATCGTGCCGTTGTTGGTAAACAGGGTGCTGTTTGACTGGGTCTCTAAGCCATTGCCGGTAGTTGTCCGGTTGATTTCAAGGAGGGCATTGGCACCGTTCGTAAATGTTCCATAAAAAATAAGGACACCTACCCGGTTAATTGGTGCAATATTGCCTATTTTAAGGATCCCATTGTTTGTAAAATTCGCCGCTTCATTCATTTGAATGCCATCTTCCAAAGTAATATTGTTTATTTCAATAAGCCCCCCCGCTGCGTTTGTAAAAGAACATCCCTGGTATAGCTTCACCCCGTTCTTTTTTATCCCACCCGCAACGCCGATTTTGATAATTCCACTATTTGAAAAAACAGTATTGCTATTGGCGACAAAAATTCCGTCATAATTTGGGATGTTGCTTATCTCAAGCAAACCATTGGAATTATTGGCAAATATGCCTTCCGCTTGGTAAATCCCTCCATAGCCCAATCCACCCAAATTGCCGATTTTTATTTGACCATCGTTTGCCACACTTGTATTGCTGCCCGTCATATATATTCCATATCCGTTAGCAAAGTTTAATTGGATACTCGCACCCATGCCGTTGATAAGATGGGCTCCAAACCATAATCCTACACAATTATTGTTGAGCGGACTGGTAGAATTCCCGATATTAAGATTGCCATTGTTTGTCAAGGTCGATCCATATTCGATGGATAAAGCGCTGTTGTTGATGGCATTGTTGATAGTGATTGAACCCGAAGAAAAATTATTAAAATTTCCACCGCTAAATAAACGGGCTCCAAATCTGTTGATGCTGGTATTTCCAATGGTTATATTGCCAAAATTATTTACAATGGAACCACTGTTATATACGGAAATGCCATCTTCCGAAGCGTTATCAATGGTTAATCCAGCAGTTGCCGATACCTTCAATTTCCCACCATCCAAAAGATAAGCGCTTTTGGCCACCGCATTGAACATCGCCGGAATGGTCACATCGTCGCCTGTGGCAATAATTACATCATCGCTTGTGGTTGGGACGCCGGCTGGATCCCAGTTTGACGCATTGTCCCAGTTGCCGGTGCCACCAACCCAGTTTTTCTGGCCAAATGTGGGCGGTGCCTGTAATAGGAAGGAAAACGCAATAAAAAGAGTGGAAAACCGGCGAGCCGTTTGAAGGGTCAATAAGCTGGAGTACATAGATAAGGTGCTTTGGTTTATAAGATGTTGTTCACAGATCCATTCCTGGCAAATACGCCGGGATGGTTGAAAAATGCACTTTTTTCCTTCGCTCCCGAGTATCTATCTTTTGGTGTAACGAACTGCTGATCCCCCTCAAAAAAACCAAAAAACTTTTTACTTTTTTTTTGAGGAACTTCCCCACCTTGCCACACCCAATAAGCACAGCAAAACACGAAACGACCTTCATGGTGCCATACACAGACGACCAACTCCTGGGCATATTCCAATCCGCTGACCCAACCGAAAGGGATCGGGCCTTGGAATATCTCTACACACTGGACGGGGGCCACATCAAAAAGGCCATCGTCCGCCATGTCTGTGGCAAAGGCGGATCGCCGGCGGACGGCGAGGACGTTTGCCACGATGCCTTTATCGTTGCCCGGAAAAACTTTATCGAAGGCAAGTTCAGGGGCCAATGCCCCCTGAAAAACTACATCATAAAAATAGGGGAGTGGACCTGGTGGAACATGCGCCGCAAATCGAAGCCCATCCTCGGCCTTGATGCGGAACTGGCGAGATTGGTGGAGCACAGCGTGGAGGAACACCTGTTGAGAAAAGAAAAGTCCGAACTGTTGGACAAGGCCATCGCTCTGTTGCCGGCAAAATGCAGGGAAGTATTGCGCCTGCGCCGGGATGGCCACCCCGTCAAAAATATAGGCGTATTATTGAACCACACCAACGAAAAGCAGACGGAAAACAGGCTCTACCGGTGCCAGGACAGGCTCCGGGAAATTCTAAAAACCCTGCAATGATGGACCGCAAAAAAATTTTCATACTCATCCAAAAATACCTCGACGGCCTGCTATCGGACAGCGAAACTGCTGACCTTGAGAGCCGTTTGGCCAAAGAACCCGAACTGATGGAAGAACTGAAGTCACAACAACTGGAACGGCAGGTCATGGACGAACTGGTGGCCCGGGAACTGAAAGAAAGAATGCGCCAATGGGACACGCAACTCCCCAACACCAGCCCCAGCTTTTTCAAAAAAGGACTGCGGCCACTGTGGCTGGCCAGCCTCCTGCTGCTCCTGGCCGCCGCCGCCCTTTTTTGGTTTTTTCAAAAAAATATAAACACTCAGGAAACGGCACCGGCACAAGAACAAGAAACCCCAGCACCTGCCGTAGCTGGCCAGGAACCCGCCAACCTGCCGGCCCAGGAAATTGATACAAAACCCCCAAGCCAGCTGCCGGCCCCAAAAAACCAACCTGCCTATCGTGAAATTGCGCAAAAACAGTACGACCCCTTGCGTGCCATCACCTTAAACCTGAAAGGCACCGGCACAAGCCCCGACGCTATTGACGAGGCCATGCAATCCGCCGATCAAGCCTATCAACAGGGCGATCTGGAAAAGGCTATCCAGCAAACGCTCCCCGTCGTTGCCGGAAACCCCAACATCAGCCGCCTGCAATTGATACTTGGCAAGCTATATTTTGAAAACGGGGAATACGAAAAAGCCATCGGGGTGCTGAAACCTATCTCGGAAAAACCGACCGTCCATGCCAGCGAGGCGCAGTGGAACCTCCTGCTGGCCTACCTCGCCCGTTATGAGTCCCACAAAAATGAATGCAGGAAATTGCTCGGTGAAATCCTCTCCGACCCCAGCCATTTCGGCTACAAAAAAGCACAGGAGCTACAGGAAGCATCAGCGCAGTGGAAATAGGGCCGAGCGGTCGCCGATGCCGATGTACGCTGCCCAATAGTGCGGATGGGCAAAGGTGCTGGAGTTGTGGTTTTCCAGGTAACTGACCTGTGCCTGCTGCATGGCCAGGTCTTTTGGCAAATGCCCCTGCTGCATGTTTTTGTAAAAACCCTCCACCAGGCCCAGGCCGTCCAGGTGGTCTTTCACGCTCCACAAAGTGGCGTGCACGTTTTTGGCGCCGCCAAAGGCGAAGGCCCGGGCCAGGCTGATGATGCCTTCCGTTTTGGTCAGTTTGCCAAGCCCAGTTTTGCAGGCGCTCAGGAACACCAGGTCGGCATCCAGGGGCAGGTAAGGGATTTCCCACAGGTACAGCGGATGTATTTTGTCGGGGTTTTTACCGTCGGGCAGGGCGAGGTAGGATTGCTCGCTGTTCAGGTCGAATGCAAACGCATGGGTGGAAAAATGGAGGATGCGGGCATGGATGTTCGACAACAAATTTTCCCGTTTGGCCTGCTGGCCCATCAATAATGTGCCGCCGAGCATTTGCCACAACAGCCTGGCTTCCAGCATGTTGTTCGTGAGCTGGAGGTTTTCGCCGGGCGGGTCGGCCGAGCGGTAAAGCGCCCATTTTTCACTGACGAAATCGGGGGCGATGGCACAAAAAGTTGCGGTATCCCCTTCCCAAAGATGCTTTTTACTTTCCATTTGCCGCATCAACGTAGCGGAATAGCAATAGCCGAAAGCATGGGACTTGACGAGGTAAGGGTAGGCAGCCAGGTTGAATTGCCTTTCAGCAACGGGCGCAGGCTCAAGCAGCGCCGCAAAAGGGATGTAGGCCAGCGGCCCGTCCGGTATCACCATCACCCGCCTCAGCAGGGCGCTGCGGACGGGGGCTACCAGCCACTCGTACAGGGTACGGGAACTTTCCGAAAACTGCTGCCACCGTTGCACCTCCACGTCGTCGTCTTCATACAAAGGCACTTCCGAAATGCTTTCCCGGAACTGCTGGAACACCTGTGCGAAGTTGGGCGGGAGCGGTAACGTTTTCACCTGCAAGCCTTTTTCCCCATTGATAGAAAAAATAAAAAGGCGGTCGCTGCCCAAAAAATATTCGAGCAGGGTGCTGTGGGTGGCGGAGCACCAGGCCCGCAGCTCTTCGGGCGGGATGGAGGTTTCCTGGTTTTTTAGATCCAACAGTGCCGGGCAGGACTGCTCAATGTTGGCCAGCAGCGAATCGAAGCACAGGGTGAGCATCTGGATGAGCCTGTCCGCCTCGGCAATTTTCGCCGCGTCGTCCGGGTAGTTTTCCTGGAGCAAGTCCGTGCGCTGATGCCGGTAAAAAGCAATTTTCCGGAGCAGTTCGCCCTGTTCTTCCGTGCATTCCACCTGCACGCCTGCCTCTGCGGAGGCCTGACTGGACTGGAAGGAGGACGACAGCACCACGCTTTTTCTCCTTTCGGAAAAATAAAAGGCTTTTTCCAGGTAGCTTTTGTCGCCGGTCAATTCCTCCAATTTCACACAAACGCCCACGGCCATTTCGTAAATGGGTGCCGCCGATTCTGAAATCCTTTCTTTTGAATTGGCCCCAAAAAGTTCCCGCCGCCGAAAGGTGATGGCCTGGTCGGCCAGGTCGAGCCAATGCAGGCTCTCCGCCAAAGCCCCTGTTTCATGGGACGATTGAAACTTGCCGTATTCGAGTTTTCCCAGTTCCTTGAACACTTCGATGGCTGCCGAAAAACTGTGTACTTTCGATACGTCCCCGAAAAAATTATTGGCCTCCAGCGACCGCCGGAAGTTGGCCCTTGCCCCCAGCGTATCGGCCTTCCCGGTGCAGGCCAATCCTTTCAGATGATAGCCTCCAAAAGGCCCTTTGCCGCCGATCCCCTTTTCAATCACAATATTTGAATCGGCACAGGCCATTGCCTCGTCAAACCGGCCCAATGCGAGGTAACATTCGGCCCTGGCGTAACTGTTCAGCGACAAAAACCGCTGATGGGGCGGTGAGTGTTTTTGCAGAATATCAAGTTCGTTTTCAAAGCACCCGATAGCCTTTTCCGGCTCGCCCTGTGCCAGGTAAATCCTGCCGAGTGCTGTGAAGTAATTGTTCCGGTTAGTGACGCCTGGGTTGTTTTCATACCATACATCGGACTGCCGCATGAGTTCCAATGCCTGGTCGGATTCGCCCAGGGCTGCATATATCTCGGCGAGGTTTTCATAAATGGCTGTGGTATAGGGTACATTTTTCCCCAACCCGTTCAAAGCGCCCAGGGCATTGTGCATGAAATCCCTTGCCCGCTCAAAGTCGCCGTTTACAAAATGCAGCCGCCCGATATTGTTGTACAATTTTATCAAAACCTCCTCCGCTCCAGGCAAATGGATGGCAATGGCAAGCGCTCTGTTCCGGAGGTTCAGGGAGGAAGGGATGTCGCTGTTGCCGGCGTACCAGCCGGCCAGGTTGTTGTAAGCGCTGACCACCTGCAGGCTGTTTTCACCAAAGAGCCTGATCCGCATTTGCAATGAGCGCTGCTGGTAAGCGAGGGAGCTGTCGTAGTCGGGGAAATCGCCAAAAGCCAAACCAACCTGGGCCATTATTTCGGCTTTCAAGGAGTCGTCGCCAGGATGGAGCTCTTGGCAAATTTTCAAGGCAGTTTGCAAATCTGAAAGTGCTGAAGGCTTATTGTGTAAAGCCCTGTTGGCCATCCCTTTCAGGTAAAACACTGTGCATTTTTCCAAAGGGTCAAAAGAAGTATTAAGCAAATTACACAATATACTATCAGCCAGCAGGATAGCTTCGTTAGGATGGGATTTAGTCATGTTGCCAAGATGGCTGATTTTTTCAGCCAACATCCGCCCTGTCTGGCTTAAAGCACTGGCCATCGAAAGAGAGAAAAGACAGGGAATGAGCAAGAATTTAGCTATTTTTGAAAGCCTTTTCATGAAGCTATAGTGTGTATTTATGGGAAAAGATTGGCTTATCTATCCATTTTTCCAAATTCTTGTTTTTCAAGTTCCCTCAAAATACTCATTCACTCCATCCTATACGCCACCACACTGTCCTCATTCCCTACTACCACCACTGGTATCCCGTCGCCCAGCAGGTCAGCTATTTCAAATTCCGTGGTGCCGGCCAGTGGGAATTGCGGCAGCAAGCGGCCCGTTCCGTCCAGCAGGTAGATTTGACGCCTGTTTTTGCAGAAAGCGCCTATAAAATCCTTTTTCGTTTTTTTCCATTTCACTTTAAAAATGCCATCAATTGCCGTTGGGAATTGGTAGTCAAACTTTTTCTTGAACTCACTTTTTTCATAAAAATAGGCGGACAAGTCAGCCCCGCTGGCCCCGACGTAGTCGTTCCTTTCGTCGCCGGCCACGTCGGAAAAGAGGAATCGCACCTGCTCATTGTTCCCCACTTTTAGGTTGAGGCCAAAATACTCCCCGCCCAGATTGAATACAAAAACCTTCCCATCCTCATCACAGGCCACCAAACGGGTATTATGCTTATTGTCTTGAAAATCAGGCGCTTGCAAAAAATCGCTTTCTAATTTTTTGGGAGGAAAACGCTCTTCGCCATTTTTTTGAAAAACCTGCATCCGGCCCGTTGTGTCGATCATGACCATAAAATCCTTGCCCGCCGATTGAAAATGAAACAATGGCAAACGCACCATGCCCACATCAGTTTTGGGCCGCCAACCCTCTACCGGGCTTCCGTTTTCATCAAAACCGTAGGCATGGCCATTTTCACAGGCGATGAAAAATTGGTAATCGTGGCTGTTGAAAAAGTCAATAACAGTGACGCCATTGGAGGCGTTTGTTTGGAGCTTGAGCGGGTATCCGGCAAGGTCATTCCCCTGCCTATCTATTACATAAATGCCTGATGCAGTGCTGAGTACGAATTGGCTTTCTAAATTGTTATTGAGGTCAACCTGTTGGATTTTGGACAAAATCGGCTCTTCCATTTTGCGCCGCCACAGCACCCTGCCACTGCGGGAAATCATATAAATCTGGTTGTTTTCATCCTGAACGAGCAGTTCCATTTCCCCATTTTGAGGGTTCTGAAAAACAGTAGGCGCCCCTACCCTGCCGCCCAGCGACAACTTCCAAAGGATGCTCACAGCCGCCTCTTCTTCCATTTTCACTTCAGAAGAAACGGAAAATGAAAACTCGCAAAGCTGGCTTTTGCGCTGCATGGTGGCCACCAATTGGCCAAAATGAAAGGGATTGCCACCCCAGGCAGGCAGCAAATTTTCGTCGGGAAATTGCGAAAGCTGTTGCCATAGTTTGCTGCTTTCAAAATATAAAAAACCATCGGCCTCGGCCTGGCCCCGCAATGATTGAAGGAAACCTACATTTTTGGAAAGGGTCTGCCCGGCGAGGTACTTTCCCAGCCAACGCTCCAGGCCGGGTTTTGAATTGCTGAACAACACGTATTCGCCCAAAACTGCCACATAAGGATTGGGCATCCGCTTGCCAACGCCCAGCATTTCCGATACATCGGTGCCAAGCAATTGCCGTACTTTAAACATTTGAAAATCGTAGGCTTCGAGATTTCCCGCCTTGTCGGCATAAGCCTTCAGCGCTTTTTCGGCTTTTTCGGCTTTTTTTGTTTGCAACAGGATAAACTGCTCGGACTCGTTGTTTTCCAGCGGTTCTCCCACTGCCAGCACGACTTCGTTGCCCATCCATGTGTCAAAATATTTGTTCCAATCGCCCGATTTTACATTTGGGTGAATGCCCTTCACGGCCAGCCAGCTAAAAAAAGTAAGGTTATCGGGCAAAGCCCGAAAAACGTCTTTATAGTTGCGCTTGCCCGCCCCTTGGTTGGCCGTCAGCAGCACATTGTCGGCTTGGGCGGTGAAAGCTCCTTGCCATTCGATGAAATTTTCTTTCAACGGAAACCGAAAAGCGGCCCAGGATCCCACTTTCTCTAAGCCTTCCATTGCCAATAATTTAGATGGGTTGATGAGCGGAGAAAACTGTGCATTGAAAGTTTTCAGGTTAAAAAACACGTGCAGGTTCTCATCCGAACCCAAAATGTTACGGGCTATTTTATTAAAATCTGCATCACGGCACAGCGAAGCGGAAGGGCTTTTGAGTTGGCTGATGCCGTTCTCCACCAAGTAGGCGTGGCGGGCCAACAAGAGCAGGTTCCGGTATTTTGCCAAGGCGAATTTTTGGCCGTCGGCGTCCACGCTCAGCACCTCATGGTTTTTATAAATGGAGATGCGCACCCGCCAGCCTTTTTTTTGTGACAACAATTTTTGTGTATCCAGGCCCATGCCCACGTTGGCCACAAATAATACATCCATACCGCTGCTGCGGGTGGGCTGCACGGCTGCCCAAACTTTGCCCAAGTGGATTTCCAGCAGCAGCTTCCTGAACGCTGCCAAATCTTGCCCTAGCTCATCGGGCAGGAATATTTCAGCTATGCTGGGCGCTTTTTCGTCTATTGACATTTTGCCCAACTGCTCTGGTTGGAAAGTAAACAGCATGGCAGCATATTGAGGCAAAGCTTCCTCAGGGGAGATCGGCAGCAGGGGCAGCCGGAAAAAACGGTCGGCCACTACGGCTAATGCCACCAGCGCTATTATTCCCAATATGATCTTCTTTTTTTTGCCCATGCTAAAATTTGGGGATGGTGATTTTTGGGCAATATTAAGAAACTGTTTTTAAACCCCTCAACGGCCATAAAACGCCATCTTTTGAACTCATACTTCTGCAATTTTTTCAGCAATAGCGATGCTATTACCTTAAAAATTGCCTGTGTTTGAGTCCAATCCCGATTGCTATCGGGAGATATTTTCTGTCTCGTCGGGGATTTTAAAACAGTTTCTAAGGAATGGGTGAAAGAGTTGTTGAATTGTTCGGAAATCCGTTGAAAGCAATTTTCTACTTTTGGCGCTGCCTTTGGCATTTGTAATATAGCTCACGCCGCCACGTTTTCCCGATTTTCGGGACAGGTAGTGCATGGTTGATAAAGTTGATAAGGGTTTATAAAAAGTTGATTATAAACCCTTATCAACCTCCTAAACCCTAATAAACCATGCACCAACAATGACGGCTCGAAGTTTAAACTATTATGTATGCTGACTTTAGAGGATTTCAACAAAATAAAAACCCGATCCGACCTCATTAAAATTGCCCAGCAAAGAGGCGTCAACCTGAAAAAGGCTATCCGCAACACCCGCTATGAAGAGGAGCTGCAAACGCTGCAGGCAGAGTTGGTGAACCTCCAGCAATGGATTGCCAGGAAGAAAATGCGGGTCGCCATCATTTTTGAAGGCAGGGACGCAGCAGGCAAGGGCGGCTCCATCAAGCGTTTTCGGGAACACCTCAACCCACGCTTGGTGCGGGTGGTGGCATTGGCCAAACCTACCGAAGAAGAGCAGGGCCAGTGGTACTTCCGCCGCTATATCAAGGAATTGCCCAACCCGGGCGAAATCGTGTTCTTCGATCGCAGTTGGTACAACCGGGCCGTCGTGGAGCCAGTGATGGGTTTTTGCAACAAAAAACAATACCACCAGTTCATGGGGCAGGTGACGGATTTTGAGCACATGCTCTACGAAGATGGCATCAAGGTCATCAAGTTTTGGTTTTCCATTTCAAAACAGGAACAAAAATGCCGCTTCGAATCACGGCTCGAAAACCCATTGAAACAATGGAAATTCAGCCCAGTGGACATGAAAGGCCAGGAGCTTTGGGACCGATACACACATTATAAAGAAGAAATGTTTTCAAAAACCCATACCAATTTCAGTCCATGGATCATTGTAAAAGCCAACGACAAAAGGGTGGCCCGGATGGAAAGTATGCGCTATGTACTGTCGCAGTTCGACTACATCGGCAAGGTCAAGTCGAAGGCCGTACTGACACCCGACCCGAACGTTATCATCCGTTATTTCCGCCAAATAGAACAATTGGATATTTAAAAAAAACCAAAACAGCATGAACGAAATAAAACTATCAGAAGAAGACATCGCCATCCTCAACTCGCCATTTGGCCTGAAACATTTGATGTATGAGAAGAAAGTGAATTTGGAAAAGGCGCTGCGCTACACCAAATATGAATTGAAAATCAGGGAGTTGCAGGCGGAAATGATTCAGTTGCAAAATTGGGTCATCGAGCACCAAAAAAAGGTGATCGTCATTTTCCAGGGCCGAGACGCAGCAGGCAAGGGCGGTGCCATCCGGCGCATCACCGCACACATCAATCCCAGGCATTACCGCATCGTGGCCTTGCCAAAACCGACCGAAGAGGAAAAAGGCCAATGGTACTTCCAGCGATATGTCAACCAATTGCCCAGACCGGGAGAGATGGTTTTTTTCGACCGTAGCTGGTACAATCGTGCTGTCGTGGAGCCTGTGAACGACTTTTGTACCCCAGAAGAATACAAGATTTTTATGGGCCAGGTGAATGAGTTTGAAAAAATGATCGTCGAATCTGGTACCTATCTCATCAAGTTTTATTTTTCCATCAGCAAAGAAGAGCAGGCCAGGCGCTTCCAGGACATAAAAAGCAGCCCTTTAAAAAAATGGAAAATGACCCCGGTGGACGAGCGGGCGCAGGAACTTTGGGACGAATACACGAAGTACAAACGGAAAATGTTCGAGAACACAGTTAAATATTGCCCCTGGGTCATCATCCAGGCCGACCGAAAAACTTCGGCACGGGTAGAGGCGATGGAGCATATTTTGAAAATGATACCATATAAATGAACAATGTATGAGGAATGATGAACGATGAACGATGAACGTGCAAAATATTGATTAACAGCTTTTTATAGACTAATTTGATTTATTAAACTTTTCCAATTTCAGTAAATAGCAACACTATATTTATCAACCTTGTATAGATTCTCGCATTTGAAATTGATAACCAACAAATGTTAAGTAGTTGATTTCCAACAAAATGACCTCAATGACTAATGTTTTGCACGTTCATCGTTCATCATTTATAGTTCATCATTCACTTAGGACATTCAATGGCGTTCATCTATAAAACCTCCAATCAACTTCTACCTTTGCCAAATTCTCATTTAATCCAACCCTATGTCAGTTCATAAAGAAATAAAACGAATCACCGTACATGTACTCCAGGCTATGAAGGCACGGGGTGAAAAAATAACCATGCTCACGGGCTACGACTATTCGATGGCCCACATCCTTGACGAGGCCGGGGTGGAAATCATCCTCGTGGGCGACTCTGCCTCCAATGTAATGGCAGGTCACGAAACCACCCTGCCCATTACGCTGGATCAAATGATTTACCATGCCTCCTCCGTGGTAAGGGCGGTGAAACGTGCATTGGTGGTCGTGGATTTACCCTTTGGCTCCTACCAAGGCAGTTCGAGGGTAGCACTGGAGAGCGCCATCCGCATCATGAAAGAAGCGGGCGCCCACGCAGTAAAACTGGAAGGTGGCGAGGAAATTGGCGACTCCGTGAAGCGCATCCTGTCTGCGGGCATTCCGGTGATGGGGCATTTGGGCCTTACACCGCAGTCCATTTACAAATTTGGCACCTACCAAGTGAGGGCAAAAGAAGAGGAAGAGGCCAACAAACTCAAGCACGACGCCAAGTTTTTGGAGGAAATTGGCTGCTTTGCCATTGTTTTGGAAAAAATCCCGGCGGCACTTACCAGGGAAGTTTCTGAAAGTCTCGAAATTCCCACCATCGGCATCGGCGGCGGCATGTTCGCCGATGGCCAAGTGCTGGTCACGCACGACATGCTCGGCATCACCAGGGATTTTCAGCCACGTTTCCTGCGGCGGTACATGGAGTTGTTTGACCAAATAAAAGTGGCCGTGGAGCAATATTGTGCCGATGTGAAATCGGGCGATTTCCCGAATGAACATGAGCAGTATTGAAGGGGTATCAAATGCAGTTGGCTGTTGGTTAAGGCAAACTGCAATCAAAAGTTGACACAATTAATTTTTACCTTTTGTTTCAAAATATGGAGCAGCATACCGAAACAACAAAACCCAAAAAAACGCTTCGCAATATCATCGCTACCCTGCTTGCGATTGGCATTATCGGCGGAGTTTTTCTTGCATGGCAGTTTTTCTTGAGGTCCAATGTGCCTGATACCCTCCAGCTAACAATCGTGGAAATACCTACCGGCTCCGATTTGGAAGACGTGGTACAAATTTTAAAAAGCGGCAATTACATCAAAGATGAAAAATCCTTCCGCTTCATGGCCAGCCAATTGAAGTACCGAGGCCGGGCAGGCCGCTTCGAACTGCAGCAGGGATGGAGCAACTTTAAATTGGTGCGGCACCTGCGGGGCGGCCAGCAGTCGCCCGTGAAGGTGGTTTTGGTAAACGAACGGCTTCTGGATGAAGTGGCAGCAAAGGTGGCACGTTTCATCGAGCCGGATTCTTTGGCCATGATAACCCTGTTCAACGACCCGGTTTATCTGGACAGCATTGGCTACGCCCCACAAACGCTGATGTCGCTTTTTATCCCAAACACTTATGAGTTTTATTGGAACACGACGCCCCGCAAATTCATGGAGCGCATGATCCAGGAGCACGATAATTTTTGGGAAAAAGAAGGCCGCCAGGCCAAAGCCGATTCACTTGGCCTCGACCGGGAACAAGTCTATACCCTCGCCTCCATCGTGGAACGTGAAACCAATGCCAACAGCGAAAAGCCCCGCATGGCCGGCGTTTATCTCAACCGCCTGAAACTGGGCATGATGCTGCAGGCCGACCCAACGCTGGTTTTTGCCTCCCGTGACTGGGAAAGCCGTGATCTGGCACAGTACAAGTCTCTCGACTCGCCATATAATACTTACATGTACACGGGCCTGCCGCCCGGCCCTATCAGCATGGCCTCCATCCCCAGCCTGGATGCATTGCTCAACCATGAAAAGCATGACTACATTTTCTTCGTGGCAATGGGCGACGGCTCAGGCTTGCACATGTTTTCAGAAACCTATGATGGCCACAAGGTGAACATAGAACGGTACAAGGCAAATCTCTTGAAGCGTAACCTGGGGCTTTCGGGCAGCGGTGGTTCGGGGAAGTAGGTTTGGCTGTTGGCTGTACCAATTGAAAATAGCATATTTCCAAAAACACCTGGCCCAAGATATTCGCCTGAAAATGCATGATTTGACTTGTCAACAAATAGCCCGCTAACCTTTTCTCAATGCAAGCGTTACATTTACCATTTCAAACAGCTTGTGCATGGGCCAACTCTTTAGGGACATCCCTTCCAAATTCAACAGACTGGTTAATTTTATAATGGTAGCAGGCACCATCCTGCTCATCAGTTTGCTGTACCCAAGGGGGGTGAAATTCAAATACGAATTTCAAAAAGGCCAAATCTGGCAGTACGAAAACCTGCGGGCGCCCTTCGATTTTCCTATCAAAAAACAAGAAGCCGAACTTTCCCAGGAACGGCAAGACCTCGCCAGGGACTTGTCGCCCTATTATCGCTTGAATAATGAATTGCCATCCGCCAAAAAAAAGGATTTTGAGGCTGCACTTGAATTGTACGCCAGTTCCAGGAATTCGGCGGCTGACACCCTGCCTGGTGGCATGAAATACGAAGCCTTATTGGCCAAAGGTTTGAATTTGTTGGACGATTTTTATAAACGGGGCATCATCTTGCTTGCACCTGAACACGTGGGCGAGGGGAAGGATTTCGTCATCAATGTGATAGAAGGCAACACCACCTATATGAGAACCCTGCCAAGCTATTACACACTTGATCAGGCCAAACAAATTGCCCAATCTGAAATTGTAAAATTGTTCCCCAAGCTTGCGTCCAGCGTCAGGCAGACTTTGGACGATGCCATTTTGGCCAACATCACCTACGATGAAAGTTTGACTGAAAAAATAAAAGAGGAAGCTATTTCGGGCATTGTTACCACGAAAGGCTTGGTACGCCAAGGCGATTTGATTGTGCAAAAAAGGGCGGTCGTTACGGATGAAGTGTATGATCAATTGATGTCTTTGCGCGGAAAATTTCAGGACGAAACATTTTCCAAAGATTCATCTTTCGCCGTCTTTGGCGGATACATGCTGCTCACCATGCTGGTGCTTGGCTCTTTTATGATGTATGTGCATGCGTACCGCCGTGAAATCATTGACAATTGGCGCTTTCTCGCCTTTGTTCTGGTGTGGCTGCTCGCATTTAGCTACCTCACCAAGATAGTTGGACAAGTGGACGCCCTGAGCGTATATGTCATCCCTTATTGCATTGTCCCGGTGGTGGTCAGGCATTTTTTCACCTACCGATTGGCATTTTTTACGCACGTGATGGTGGTGCTGATTTCTGTGTTCCTCACCACACTGGGCTACCAGTTCATTTTTATGCAAATCGTGGCTGGGGTAATCGCCGTGCTTGTAATCGCTGACGCCAGGGACTGGTCGAAATTCTTCCGTTCGGTACTTTTTATTTTCCTGGCTTATGGCTTGGCGTTTTTTGGCCTTTCCCTTATCGAAGAAGGGGGTTTGGAATCAATGGACACATCTGTTTTTTATTGGCTGTTGTTCAACGGCTTGCTCACGCTGCTGGCATTCCCGCTTATTCCGCTGGTGGAAAGGGTTTTTGGTTTCACCTCATCCATTTCCCTGGTAGAACTATCAGATGTGAACAGGCCGCTGCTGCGTGAACTCGCCATCAAAGCGCCCGGCACGATGCAGCACACCATCCAGGTGGCCAACCTTGCCGAGGCGGCTGCCGCCGAAATCAAGGCCGATGCGCTGCTGGCCAGGGTCGGTTCTTTGTACCACGACGTGGGCAAGTCAAAGAACCCTGAGTTTTTTGTGGAAAACCAAACCGGCAGCAGCCCCCACAGCCAAATGGATCACAAGGAAAGTGCCCGCATCATCATTGAGCACGTGCGGGCGGGCGAAAAAATGGCCAAAAAAGCGCACCTGCCGCAGATGATTACCCGCTTCATCAGCACCCACCACGGCACTACCAAGGTGGAGTATTTTTATAAAACTTATCTACAGGAAAATCCCGGCATAACGGTTGACGAATCCGATTTTACCTATCCCGGCCCCAAGCCCCGTTCAAAGGAAGAGGCCATCCTCATGTTGGCCGATTCGGTGGAGGCTACTTCCCGCACCTTAAAGGATCCGACCGGGCAGGAAATTGACGAGTTGGTGGACAAGATTTTGCAAAAGAAGATTGACCAAAAACAACTGGTAGAGTCGAAACTGACCTTCTCGGACTTGGAGAAATGCAAGGAGGTTTTTAAAAAAATGCTGCGGAGCATACACCATGTAAGGATTGAATACCCGAAGTGATTATTTCAATGTAAACTGTACCGTCGCCATTCCCACAATTGACAGGTTTTTCACTTCAAATCCCGCCTCATCTTTGTTGATATTCATCAAACCAGAGTTGGCCCTGGCCATCACTTGGAGGTTCACCCAATCGCTCAGGGGAAAGCTGGCCCCTACCCCGCCTAACAGCGACACATCGTATTTTTTAAAATCGGAAGGCATGTCCACAGCGTAGGTTTTCGTGGGCGTTTGCACCACAATCAAGCTGGGAAACTTCGATGTACGGTGGACGAGGTAATCGAAACTAAAGCCAAAATGGGCGATGAACATGGCACTGTTCCCGGCGCTGAGTTGCAACAAAATCGGCACCTGCACATAGTCGAAATGGTCGCTCACCGTGAAGTCTTCCAAAGGCTGGCCGTTGCCGTCGGACAACTGGACGCCAGATTTTCCGCCCCTCCTTTCAAAATTCACCTCCGCCCGCAGCCCCGTACTGGCATTGAAATGCAAGGTGCCGTTGGCGGCAACGATGAAGCCCATTTTAAAATCGTAGGGATCGAAGTCCAGGTCGAAGGGCAGCCCGGCGGGATCGTTGTAGCGAAAAGTGGAAAAGGAAGGCCCCGCCGAAAATCCAGCGGAGAGTTTTTGCCCAAAAGCATGTTGGCAAATGAAAAAAAAGGAAAGGAGGGAAAGCAGTGTAAAATATCTGGCAGCCATAAGCACTAATTTTGGACAAATGTAGATGCCCCGTGGAATATATGCCAAAATAAACGGAGAATTGACTGGTTGGAGCGTGTTTGAGTGTTTGGGTGTTTATATGTTTTGAAAACAACGGACCCCCAAAAACACATAAACACAAAAGCACATAAACACAAAACCTACTCGCAGTTGCCTTCCAAAATTCTGATTTCCACCCGGCGGTTCAGGGCCATTTGTTCCTCTGATCGGGCGTGTGGGAAGCGCATTTCCCAGTTGCCGTAGCCTTTATAGTTGATGCGGCCTTGCGGAATGCCGTTTTCCAACAAATAGTCGTGTACCAATTTGGCACGTGCAACGGAAAGCTTGTATTCCCAGCTCGTTTCGCTCACATTGGGCAAGTTGGGATGGTTGACGTGACCAGCGATTTCGATTTTCATCTCAGGATTCAATTGCAAAAACTGGAGGATTTTGGGCAGTTCGGGCTTTGATTTTTCCAGTAGAACCGCCTCGTTTCCCACAAAATACAGTTTGTCAATGTCCATCGCTTCGCCCGTGACGGCAGGTTTCAGGGGCAGTTTCACAATTTTTGCCTCCTTTTCGGCCTTCACCATGTCAGATTTCATAAAAAAGCACTTGGCATAGGCATCAATGCCCACAATGGTGCCGACGAGGTATGTTTTTTTAAAATAACCCTTTTCATCCGTTTTTAAAGTATCACGGTTGTCCTTGGTGTGGAGCACCACGTTGGCCAGGATAGGCTCGCCCGTTTTTTCGTTCAGCACCGTGCCTTCTATAGTTCCAACAGGTTGCGATTTGAACACTTCGACGGTTGCACGGCGGTTCATTTGGCGGCCACTGTCGCTGGCATTGGGAGCGGCGGGTTTTGTTTCCCCAAAAGTTGAAACCGTGATTGCACTTTCCTGAACGCCTTTGTTTTTTAAATAAGCGATGACGGCATTGGCCCGCCTTCTCGACAGTGCCTCGTTGTTGGCCACAGTGCCGATGGAATCGGTGTGGGCCGTGATTTTTACGAGATATTCCTCTTTTGGCTGGCAATATTTCAGTAAAGAAGAAAGGACGCTATCAGCATCGGACAATAGCTCGTGTTTTCCAAAATCGAAATATATTTCAATGGATTTGACGGGCGAAGTTGCCCAAGTGTTGGATTGGCAGAAAGGATGGATGAAAAACGAAAAAAGCAGGAAAGCCGAAAGAAAAAGTTTCATGTTACCGAGTTTGTTCAATCAAAAGACATAACGGGAAACGCAAGTAAGGACACAAATAGTAAATTTTGGTGCGCTGTTAATTCTTTTTTAAAATGCTGCCAACCATTGTCCTTTGGGCCAGGTTTTTATGTCGAAAAGAAAAGCTATTGCTTTAAGAATCATTTATTCACGCTGCCGAAAGTCAATATTTTAGCCAATGACAAAATGACTAATGACTATTGACTCAATTCACTAACTTGCACAAAATTGAATACCATGTCAGGCAATCCCACCATTCAAACCTTGGAAATTGAAACCGTTCCTTTCATGGAGGTGAAAATCCCTTACATGAGCGAGGAGGAATTTTATGCTTTTTGTGCTGAAAACCCGGATTTGCGGGTGGAGCGGGAAAAGGATGGAAAAATCATTATTATGTCACCAGTCGGTTTACTCTCAGGTTTTTACGAAGGCGAAATATTTAGCGAACTTCGGAACTGGAACAAAAAAAAGAAATTAGGCAAGTGCTTCAGCCCGTCAGCTGGTTTCACCTTGCCAGATACCTCCGTCAAATCTGCTGATGCTGCATGGGTTTCAAAGGAAAAATGGAAGGCACTATCTGCAACGGAAAAAAAGAAATTTGGACATGTAGTGCCAGATTTTGTGGCGGAGGTGCGCAGTGTTTCGGATTCACTGAAAAAACTCAAGGAAAAAGTCACTGAAAACTGGCTTGACAATGGCGTCCGCTTGGCCTGGCTCATTGACCCTACCCAACAGAGGGCATATATTTTTCGGGCCGATGGCTCTGAGGAGGTAGTGGAGGGTTTTGACAAAAAACTGTCCGGCGAGGACGTGCTTCCAGAATTCGTGTTCGATTTGAGCCTTTTGGTTGAAGAAGACGATTGACCTCCTTTCTTTACAATTCTTATTTTCCTGCGAAACAAAACGCCCGGCAACTACCCACTCCTTTTTCCCGTATATTTGCGCCCCGAAAAATTTAAGGGGAAAGTACAAAGGAAAAGGCAACATTCCTTCTAGCCGTTTCACTTATCCATTGGGCTTTTACATTTCTTTATGAACAATATCCGCAATTTTTGCGTCATCGCACATATTGACCACGGCAAGAGTACACTCTCTGACCGCTTGCTGGAAACGACCCGCACCATTTCTGAACGGGAAATGAAGGCCCAAGCCCTCGACAGCATGGACCTGGAGCGGGAGCGTGGCATTACCATCAAGAGCCACGCCATCCAGATGTACCACCAGCACACAGATGGTCAAATCTATACCCTCAACCTCATTGACACGCCCGGCCACGTTGACTTTTCCTACGAAGTAAGCCGTTCCATTGCTGCTTGTGAAGGAGCCTTGCTGCTGGTGGACGCCACGCAGGGCATACAGGCGCAGACCATTTCCAACCTCTACCTCGCCATTGACCACGACCTGACCATCATCCCGGTCATCAACAAGATTGACATGCCCAATGCCATGATTGACGAGGTGATGGAGCAAATAGTGGACTTGATCGGCTGCAGCCTGGAAGACATCGTCATGACCAGCGGCAAGACCGGAGAGGGCGTGCCCGTTTTGCTCTCTGCCATTGTGGAACGCATACCAGCGCCCAAGGGCGACCCCGAAGCACCCTTGCAGGCTTTGATTTTTGACTCTGTTTTCAATTCTTTCCGGGGCGTCATTGTTTATTATAAAATTATGAACGGCACTTTGCGCAAGGGCGACAAGGTGCGCTTTTTCCATACCGGCAGCGATTACAATGCCGACGAAATCGGCATCCTGCAAATGAACCTGGTGATAAAGCAGGAAATGCAGGCCGGCGACGTGGGCTACATCATCACCGGCATCAAGGTGTCCAAAGAAATAAAGGTTGGCGACACGATCACTTTGGCAGAAAATCCTTGTCATGAGGCCATCAAGGGTTTCGAGGACGTAAAGCCAATGGTGTTTGCGGGCATTTTCCCCATCGAAAACGAAGATTTTGAAGACCTGCGGGAAAGCCTTGAAAAACTGCAATTGAACGATTCGGCGCTCACATTCGAGCCGGAGTCTTCGGCAGCACTGGGCTTTGGTTTCCGTTGCGGCTTCCTTGGCATGTTGCACCTGGAAATCGTGCAGGAGCGCCTTTCCAGGGAATTCGACATGGAGGTGATTACCACCATCCCCAACGTTTCCTACATCGCCCACAAGAGCAATGGGGAGATCATCAACCTGCGCACCCCCACTGATTTTCCTGACCCGACGGTGCTGAAATTTGTGGAGGAGCCTTACATCTCTGCCCAAATGATCACCAAACCGGAATACATCGGCGCCATCATGACACTGTGCCTGGAAAAACGGGGCATTTTCAAAAACCAAAGCTACCTGACGCCAACAAGGGTCGAAATTTCTTTTGAGTTGCCGCTGGCGGAGATTGTCTTCGACTTTTATGACCGCCTAAAATCCATATCACGGGGCTATGCCTCCTTCGACTACCACCCCATCGGCTACCGCCAATCCGATCTGGTAAAAGTGGACATTAAACTGAATGCAGAGAGCGTGGACGCACTTTCAGCCTTGGTTCACCGTGAAAAATCTTACGCATTTGGCCGCCGCATTTGTGAAAAACTAAAGGAACTGCTGCCCCGCCAGCAGTTTGTCATCGCCATACAGGCAGCCATCGGCGCCAAAATCATCGCCAGGGAAACTATCTCGGCCATCCGCAAGGACGTGACCGCCAAATGCTACGGTGGCGATATTTCCCGTAAACGGAAATTGCTGGAAAAACAGAAAAAAGGAAAGAAGAAAATGCGCCAAATCGGCAACGTGGAAGTGCCACAAAAAGCCTTCCTCGACGTACTGAAATTGGATTGATTTGACGATTGCCTGAACATACCTGCGTACAAGCCGTTCCTGAATTAAATCACCATTAAAATTAAGGGCTGCCTTTTCATCCCATTGAGAAGGCATTTATTTTCGCCCTAAATCCCAAAAAGAGAGCGAATTATTCCATTCTTTCAACCATACAAATCCAATTTTCCATTATGAAAAAATTCCTTTTTATTTTCTTGTCGCTTGCATTCCTTACCTCTTGTGTTAGCAAAAAGAAATTCCAAGATCTACAGAGCCAGTACGACGCTTGCAACAAGGACCTCGGCAAGTGCGGCGAGGACTTGAACACCTACATGAACCGCCTTTCGCTGTGCGAAACGGAAAAAGCTACGGCCCTTAATTCATTGAGATTGAGGGAAGAACAAATGGGCGATTTGAGAACCCAAGTTGAAGATTTCAAATCCCGGCTGGACAAGCAAGTCACCCAAGTGGGAGACCTAACTGTTTTGTCAAAATCTGCCAACGACAACATTAAAGAAACCCTGTCCCAACTGGAGAAAAAGGACAAATACATCCACCTTTTACAGGCCGCCAAATCCAAGGCCGATTCCATCAACCTCGCCTTGGCCGTCAACCTGAAAAGTGTGTTGAAAGATGGCATCGAAGACGATGACGTGGAAGTGAAAGTGGACAAAACGGTGGTGTTCATCAACCTTTCCGACAAGATGCTTTTCAAAAGCGGCAGCTACGAAATATTGCCCAGGGCCAGCGAGGTGTTGGGTAAAATAGCCAAAATCGTCGAGTCGAGACCCGATTTGGAAGTGATGGTGGAAGGTTATACCGACAATGTGCCCATCAAGACAAGTTGCATCGTTGACAACTGGGATTTGAGCGCCAAACGTGCCACCTCCGTAGTACGTACCCTTCAGTCGCAGCATAAGATTGATCCGAACCGCCTCATAGCCGCTGGCCGTGGCGAGTACAACACCCTTGCCTCCAACGACACTGCCGATGGCCGTGCGACCAACCGCCGCACCCGCATCATCATTATGCCGAAGCTGAATCAGTTTTACGATTTGTTGAACCCAGCGAACGTGCCGGACTAACGCCGATCAGTAAACGTGAAAGCGGCCACCAGGTAGAAACTTGGTGGCCGCTTTTTATTTTGGGCCAATATGCCATAAATTGAATGTTTTGAAAACAAACCAAATAATCAACTTTGGCTCATATTCTTTGGCAAAATAAAATCTTCGCCCCCTCCTCTCCTATTCCAAATGACATTTCCCTCCGATTTTTTTTCAGGGAAAATTTTTCTGAATACCTTACGCCCGCTTTAACGATAAAGGGTCAGTTCGGCAATTTGAAAAACAAAATGCCAAATGCCTGTTTGCATACTATTTTTTTAAAATAGACCTAAAACTAAAAGTGAATGAGCGCAAAAAATGAATCATGGGGGACGAGGGTTGGCCTTGTGTTGGCGATGGCCGGAAATGCCGTTGGCCTCGGCAATTTTCTTCGTTTCCCGGTACAGGCTGTACAAAACGGAGGAGGAGCCTTTATTATCCCCTACCTTGTATGCTTCCTTTTGATGGGCATTCCTTTGCTACTGATTGAATGGAGCATGGGCCGTTTTGGCGGTCGCACTGGCAACCACAGCACACCTTATATCTTGGACACAATGGCCAAAGGGAGGTTTTGGAAGTACATTGGCGTCTTTGGTATTTTTACCAATATCGCAGTAGCCGCTTACTATTGTTATATAGAGAGTTGGACAATGTCTTATGTTTTCCATTCAATTGGCGGCACCTTTGAAGGTAAAAGCCAAGGTGAAGTGGCCAGTTTTTTCAACGATTATGTGGACATCGGCATCTCCACCACTGGCATCCCCTATGAAGCGGTCATTTTTTATATATTTTGCCTTGCGTTAAATACCTATATTCTTTCACGGGGTTTGGCTGGAGTGGAAAAGGTGGCCAAAATAGGGATGCCATTGCTTATACTGTTTGGAGTTTTCCTTGCGTACAAAGGTTTGACATTGGGTACATCGGGCGCCAGCGCCGACCACCCAACTGCTTCTGCATGGGATGGCTTAAATTTCCTTTGGACACCTCAATTCGACTCTCTCAGCAATCCAAAAGTCTGGCTGGCTGCCGCAGGGCAAATATTTTTCACGTTATCCGTAGGGATGGGAACTATACAATGTTACGCTGCTTATGTAAGGTCGAAAGATGACATTGCACTAAATGGCGTTTCTGCTGGGTTTATGAACGAATTCGTTGAAGTGGTGCTGGGCAGTCTTATCGTTATCCCTATCGCTGCTGGTTACCTTGGTATTGCATGGGTACAGGAAAATGCAGGATTTGGAATGGCTTTTCAGACCATGCCTTACTTGTTCCAGCAGTGGGGTTCTGTATTGGCAGTTATTGCAGGCGTGTTTTGGTTTGGCTTGTTATTTTTTGCAGGCATTACCTCCTCCCTTGCAATGGGCACTCCCTGGATGGGATTTATGCGGGACGAATTCAATTGGAACAATAGCAAAGGCGCCCTTTCTTTTGGTTTGATCACACTCATCATGGGCTTGCCTACTGTATTCTTTTACAACTACGGTGTTTTCGATGAATATGATTATTGGGCCGGCACAGTAAGCCTTGTTGTGTTTGCTTTGCTCGAAACCATTCTATTCTCTTGGATATTTGGGGCCAACCGTGGCTGGAAGGAAATCAACATGGGCGCAGATATTAAACTGCCAGGTTTATTGAAGTATATTATAAAATGGGTAACCCCGCTCCTGCTATTGTTTGTTTTCATTGGTTCTATCATCACACCGAAGGGCAACGAATGGGCGAAACAGTTTTCAAACCTAACCAATGGAAATGGATGGGAATTGGACAATGGCTCTCTAATCAAACAATTGGCAAATGCCAATATTTATGATGAAATTGCCTTAGTAAAAAACCCTGCTACGTTGCCTGCCCTGCAACAAGAAGCCGAAGCATTGCGAAATTCAATAGAAACCTCCAGCGATCCGAAAGAGGTAGCCCGGTTTCAGGTGCAATATGAAAAGAAATTAAGCCGCATCAACCAGGTCTCCAATCCTGGCCATCTGGAAACATTGAACAAAAAACTGTTTTATATACCCCTGGCAAGGCTGTTGCTGCTCGCACTGTTTGTGGGCCTTAGCGTCCTTGTTTACAGGGCTTATAAAATCAGGGTAAAACAAGGGAGGAATACGCCATGAATTCATCAGCATTAATCACTATGGTCGTGACGCAGGTCCTCGTTACCTGCTTTACCGTTTATTTTTTCTTCAAAGTATTAAAAACACCCAATAAGGACGAAGGGGATTTTCCACCTGGACCTTGATGGGAATACACGTTTCGGCGGCTTGAAACAAACAAAGCATCGTGAACACAAAGCGGCCCTTTTTCCTTTTGGGTAAGGGCCGCTTTGCTGTTCCCAAGCTGCCACCTGTCAAATATGCCCAATGCCGCTTCTAAATATTACGACGAAGTGGGCGAAGGCTACCAAAACTGGAGCCGATCCTTCAACATTCACTTTGGCTATTATCGCCAGGGCTTGAATCCATTCAACCTCGAACCCATGCTCGCCCAAATGAACCTGGAGGTTTTGCGCAGATTCGAGGTTTCAAATTTGGAAAAATTGGTCATTTTAGATGCGGGCTGTGGAGTGGCGAGAGCCTGCGCAGTATGTCCAAGGAACTGCCAGAGGCCCAATTTCATGGTGTCACCATCTCTGATTGGCAAGTGGAGGCGGCGCAAAAAACTAACCGGAAAAAGGGGCTTGAACATCAAATCACCGTTCAACAAGCAGACTTCCAAGCCATGCCTTTTCAAGACAGATTTGTCGATGCCGCCTTTGCCATTGAAAGTGCCGTTTATGCCGAAGGTGCGGACAAGGCCCTTTTTTTAACAGAAATGGCAAGGGTGCTAAAGCCGGGCTGCAGGCTGGTGGTAGTGGATGGGTTCAGAAAAGATGTTAGGCCCTTTCCTGTTTTTTTTAAAAAAATATACCAAGCCTCCCTATCCGCTTGGGCTATATCCGAATTGGGAGACATAAGAGCATTTGAGCAAAAAATGCGTGAATTGGGTTTTGAAAAAATAAAGGTTGAAAATATTGGCTGGCGGGTGTTGCCGTCGGCATTGCATGTGCCATTCACCATGCTGAAATTGCTTTGGTCGAACCTAATCCACAAAAAAGGCAACCGCCGATATTTAAAAGCATTGCTGTTGAGTTCGGTAATGGGAATATTTGCTGGCCGATTTGGCTATTTTATAGTAAGCGCTGAAAAAGCAATAAATCACTAATTTTGACACCCCTTTAAAAACTGCCCAACCAACATAAAAAGAAAAATGGCACTATTCCAACAACTAATCCTGCAAGGCATCCCCGAACAATTGCCAGCACCAAAAACATACGACACAAACGTATCCCACGCACCCAAGCGGATGATCGAGGGCGTGCTGTCAGAAGACGAGAAAAAACTGGCCGTGCGCAATGCCCTGCGCTACTTCCCTCCCAAGCACCACGCCGTGTTGGCCCCTGAATTTTTTGAAGAATTGGAAACTTTCGGTCGCATTTACATGCACCGTTTCCGGCCTGATTACGACATGTACGCAAGGCCCATCGGCGAGTACCCGCAGCAGTGCCAACAGGCAGCGGCCATTATGTTGATGATTCAAAACAACCTCGATCCGAAGGTTGCGAAGCACCCGCACGAACTCATTACCTATGGTGGAAACGGGGCCGTTTTTCAAAATTGGGCGCAATACCTGCTCACCATGCAATACCTCGCCCAGATGACCGACGAACAAACTTTGGTGATGTATTCCGGGCACCCGCTGGGCCTGTTCCCTTCTCACAAAGGTGCGCCCCGCGTCGTGGTGACCAATGGCATGATGATTCCAAATTATTCCAAAAAAGAAGATTGGAACAAATACAATGCACTGGGCGTCACGCAGTACGGCCAAATGACGGCTGGTTCGTTCATGTACATCGGGCCGCAGGGCATCGTACATGGCACGACCATTACCTTGCTCAATGCAGGGCGAAAATTGGGTTTGGGTGAAAATGACCTGCGTGGTAAAGTCTTCGTTACCAGCGGTTTAGGTGGCATGTCTGGCGCACAGGCAAAGGCGGCGATCATCACGGGAGCCGTGGGCGTGGTGGCAGAAGTCGATCTACAGGCCATCGAACAGCGCATTGCAGATGGCTACATTATAAGAAAAAACGTCTTTGCCAGCCTTGATGATCTAATTATCCGCATCGAAGAGTGCAGGAGAAATAAAGAAGCCACCGCTCTGATTTACGCTGGTAATGTGGTGGACTTGTGGGAAAAATTGGTGAAGCAAAACGTGCAGGTCGAACTGGGCAGCGACCAAACGTCCCTCCACAATATTGACGACCTTGGCTATTGCCCCTCAGGCTACACATTTGAACAGGCGAAAAAACTACTGAACGAGGACAAGCTGGCCTTCATGGCCGCCATCCGCAAAACGCTCAACCGGCATGTGGAGGCCATCAACACCATGTCGGAGCGTGGCACTTATTTTTGGGACTATGGCAACGCCTTTTTATTGGAAGCAGGCAATGCCGGAGCGGATATTTGGAAAGACAAAAAAAGCTGTATTTACAAATATCCCAGCTATGTGGAAGACATCATGGGGCCGATGTGTTTTGACTATGGTTTCGGGCCTTTCCGCTGGGTATGCTGCTCCGGTAAAAAAGAAGATTTGGACAAAACGGACGCCATCGCCGAGCAAGTTTTGCAGGAAATAAAATCCACGGCGCCTGCCGAAATCCAAGGTCAACTCAACGACAATATCCTTTGGATAAAAAATGCCGACCGGGACATTCCAATCGTCGGCTCAAAGTCCCGGATCCTCTATGCCGATGCCGAGGGGCGCATCAAAATTGCCCAGGCATTTAACGACGCTATCGCCAAGGGCAAACTGGCTGGCCCCGTCGTTTTGGGCCGTGACCACCACGACGTGAGCGGCACCGATTCACCCTTCCGTGAAACCGCCAATATCTACGACGGTAGCCGTTTCACTGCCGATATGGCCGTCCAAAATGTCATTGGCGATTCGTTCAGGGGCGCTACCTGGGTGAGCCTGCACAATGGCGGCGGCGTGGGTTGGGGCGAGGTCATCAACGGCGGCTTCGGCATGGTGCTCGACGGTACGCCGGAAGCCGAAAACCGCCTGAAATCCATGCTTTTCTGGGACGTGAACAACGGCATTGCCCGCCGCAGTTGGGCCAGGAACGAAGAGGCCATATTTGCCATCAAACGGGAAATGGAACGGACGCCGGGGCTGGTGGTGACGCTGCCGAATCTGGTGGAAGAAGAGGTTTTGAAAAGTATGCGGTCGGAGGTGTGAGTGGTGGTCAGGCGGCTTCCTTGTATTCGGCTTCTTTGATTTGGACGGTGAGTTGGTAATTGGAAAGGATTTCAATAAGTTCTTGGACGTATTTGCTTTTTAGATGCTCGTATTGTTGCACCATTAAACTATCCATCCTTTTCTTTCCTATTTCAATGTCTTTATTGGTTCCTTCAATGAGTTGAAGAAGGCGATGGATCATTTCTGCATCATCGTTTGGTTGATAAGTGTGATATGAGTTTTTCATCATTCTACAAATTTACCAAAATTAATCCTCAAAAACCCTTTTTCACCTTTTCCCCTGTTGTTGATAAAAGTTGATTCCCAGCGGTTTTTAGTTTCTGCAAAATTTTCAATTTCCTTGTGATCTGAGGGATAAACAGCTACAATATATGCATCAATGCCTTGATCTTCAAAGTTAAAACCCCAAAATTTTTCCAAGGCTTTTTTCTTCATTTCATAAACCTCCCAATCCAAAAATGTAACAACGTCAATATCCTTCAGGTTTTCCTTCAGCGTTACAAAGCTCCATCCACCCACTGCTCGAACCAGGGAAAAACCTCCGATTGCAATCGGCTCAAATACTGTTGGAAATTTTCAAAAATGGGGGGTCGGTTTTCGGATTTGGGGAAGCCATGGACGAAAAACGCTTCCATTGCTTCCAAACTGGTTTCGATGCCGATGGCGGGTGTCAACAGACCAGATTTTGTAAAAGAAAAGGCCGAAGTTTTCATAAGTGTTTCGTTTTCTCAATGCCGCACGAATTTATAAACTTCGGCTATTTATTTGTTATGGTCAAAACTTGAAATCCAACCTCAGCGTATAGTGCCTCGGCGAATCCAATTTGCCGGGCCTGGAGGAGTATTCCCTGTTCGTCAGGTTATTGACCAAAAAGGAAGCTTTGATAATATCTGTGATTTGATAACCTGCCCTCACGTTCAAGATCAGATCGCCGTTGTTGTGTTCATTCCGCCACTCTTTCAGGCCTATGCTATTGCCTTCCGTGTTGGTCAATAAAGGTGTTTCAAACAGGGCGTCAATATTTTCCATGAAGCTGTTATAATTCGCAGCCAAGCCAATGTATACCTTTTTGATTTGGGTCTCGGCATCAAATTTTATGGTGTGTTTGTACCTGTATTTCAGGATGTTGACGCATTTCTCCTTGTTGGGATCATTGTCAGCAGAACAAACGGAAGAATTCTGTGCATTGATCCTGCCCCTGGAGCCTTCTGGCAAATCCAGCCCAAAATCCTTAAATTTTGGATCTATGTAAGTGTATCCAGCCAGTACTGTAGTGGGCAGCCCAAATAGTTTTCCAAAGCCCTGAACACCCACCTCGAAGCCTTTGATACGGGTGTCGCCAATATTTTGGGACTGAAATGCCAACTGCGGATCGAAAATCAAGGTGAATTCCATCATGTCGTTGTACTCCATCCAAAAGGCAGAAACATCAAGAAAGCCAGTGAAACCGCTCAGTTTAAAACCTTGTTTTACGCCAATTTCCGTTGTCCAACCAGTTTCTGACTGTAAATCAAAGTTTGGCAAAATCGGCGTTGACCCAAAATAGGTAAATATGAATTTTTCTGCGATGGTCGGGAAACGGTAGCCTTGGCCCCAGGACGCCCGCAAGTAGGTATTTGAAAGTAAGTGGTAATTGGCACCAATGCGGAAAACTGGCTTTGCCTCGTGTATTTTCCCATCTTTATAATAATCTGCCGTGACAATTGTATCGTTAGGATAGGTGAGTACATCTGGCACAAAAAAAGTGTTGTCTTCGTAGCGCATTCCAGCGGATAAAGTCAATTTTTCAAAAAACTTCTTGTCCAACTGTAAAAATGCCGCCAGGTTGCGGGAGTTGAAGGTGTTGTTGCCGTACAAAGGTGCCCTCACCCTCGTGCCATAATAAACTGCGCCCATCGTGGCCACCAGGCCTATGTTGCTCATTTTACGCTGAAATTGGTACTCGCTGTAGTACACGTCGGAAAGGTTCGACTGGTCCACTGTATCGGAGCCCGTATTGTTTTCCACGCTGAAAAAGCGCCCCATCAACTTGTGCCGGTTGTCGCCTTTGTCAAAATAGGTAATGTAGGGGTCAATATTGAAGCGCAGGTTGTTGGAATTGGAGAGGGTAGTCCCCGCCTCGTACAGGCTGTCAAGCCCCGACCAGAAGAAAAATGAATGGCCTTTGGTTTTGTTAAAATTGGAGTTCAGCCCAATGGAAAGGCGATCTGAGACGCGATAACGGGTATTGAGGCTGATGCGGCCCCGGCGGGAAGTGGAACCCTCCTGTATGCTGTTTTGATGGTAATAATTGCCACCGAGCACCAAATCTAACTTGCCGATCTTGCGGCGGTGCGTAGCGCTGATGCCCGTGGTGAAAGGCTGCTCGTCGTCCCACCATTTAAGCGCCTCGTTTTTAGGGTTGTCAAAAATGGTATAATAAGGTGAAATGATAGTCTCTGGTTTGGACTTAGCGAAAGCCGTCCGAACATTGATGATGCCATTGAGCGCAGAAGTGCCGTACAGTGCTGAGGCTGCACCTTTCACAACCTCCACTTGTTCAATGTTTTCCAAAGGCACGTCTTCCCATTGGGGGTAGCCAGCGTCAGCTTGATAAATCGGGATGTCGTCCACCAACAACAGTACCCTGCTTCCTGCCCCGTAGGAAAAGCCCGAACCGCCCCGTATGTTGGCCTGATCGCCGATCATGCTCACGCCCGGCACTTTTTCCAAAAGCCCATCAAGGCTGGTCTGGTTCGTGCTTTGGATGAGGGCCGGTTTTATGACATCCAAAGAAACGGTCACTTCGCCCAATGCCACTTCGTGCTTCCCGCTGGTGACGGTTGCGGTTTCGAGAATGTTCAAGCTTTCTGCAAGGCTGATGTCCACATTTTTTGTTTCGCCCGCCCTGAGGGTGATGTTTTCAGTTTTTGTTTCAAAACCAACATAACTATAGGAAACTTTGTAATCGCCAGGCTTGAGTTCTATTGCAAACATTCCATCCAAATCGGTGATGGCACCTTGGCCGCCTGCCAAAACCGTTGCTGCAATGAGCGGGGTGTTGGTTTTTTCGTCGGTGACTTTGCCTGTCAGCGTAGATTTTTGTCCAAAAAGGGAAAGGGAATTAAGGAGAAGAAATGCCAGTAAGAATCGGTTCATAAAGAATGTGGTTTGAGTTTTTGCCATTTAACGTTCGGCCCTTTGGTGGTTGATGAATTTTAACAAGCCTTGGAGCTCAATGCTTCGCAAAGGGATTTTAATCAAAAAACAGGTGGAAGAGTGGGTGGCCGGCCGCTTTCCATAAGAACGGCCCAGGTGCAGGAAGCGCAAAAATAGCCATTGCTGCCTAATTTTCATTCGGCAGTTTGTTTTGCAGAAATTAAAGCTGCCGTTTTGTTTTGGAAACGCTCTTTTTTTGGAGATTTGCACGGCGAAAAAAGAGGTGCAAGGCTTTTTTCCAGAATTCCCACCTGAGCCCAATATGCTTCCTTGCTGTTTTCAACCAAATCACATTTATTATTATGAAGCAATTTTTACCCTGCCTGTTGGCCCTGTTTTCCTATTCCTTTTTGTCTGGTCAAAGTGATTGTACACCTGACAATGCTTATGCTGATTCTACAGGGGTTTTTCCGATGCCTTATGATCCAGTAGTCAACCCATCTGGCGGAATCAACGAATGCGCTGTAGTCGGCCAACCTTACGAATTTGTATTCACCGTAGGAGTGGGCGATAGTATTACCGTTGTTTTAAATGGCACAGAATTTAGATTGCCCTTGGACAAGGTGAAGGTGACTGATGTACTTGGCCTTCCTTCCGGTATCAATTATGACTGTTCTGAGAATGGCTGTGAGTTTTTGAAAAATACCGTGGGCTGCGCAGAATTATATGGCACTACCAATGCTGCTCCTGGCGACTATCAACTGGAAATAAAAGCAACGGTCTATTTCCCCTCCTTTCCATTCCAGTACAATGCAACTTTTCCTGACCCGGATATAGCACCCGGTGAGTACAAATTGCAAGTATTGGCCGACCAAAGCCAGAGCTGCACAGCAGTTGGAACAAAGGATGTTTTGGCAAAAAAAATGAAGATTGAAGCCAACCCCAACCCAAGCTCAGGGCCAGTGGCATTCAATATTTCTTCAAAAATCACCGGCGATTTCAATTTCAAGGTTTTGAACCTTTTTGGCAAAACAATGCAGCAGGGAAAAGTGACCATTTTTGAAGGCAACAACAATCTGGCATTCGATGGAAGCCATTTGCCCAATGGCCTTTATTTGGCTTATTTTGAAAATGGACAAGGCGTCATCGCCCAAAAATTTACCATCCAACACTAAGGAGAATATTCATTGCATTTTCTGAAAACCGATTCATAGCGCCCGGCCAAGTACCGGGCGTTTTTTTTACCCTGGCCTGACACGAAATCCTGCCTTGGTAAAACCTTTTGATATTAGAGTTGTCATTGAACTGGGATTTGCGCAAAAGCTCCGGTCGGCGTTGGCGGGTATTTGTACCTTCAATTTGCACTTTGGTCGGAAAGCCGTGGAATAAATCCTTGGCTTGCATCGTTTTTGCGCTACTTTTACCCACTTTTTGCAGCCCAAGCATCTCTGTTCGCCATTTTACCACCCCTTTTTCGGTAGATGCAGGAAACTTGGCAGAAATTTAAGACACCCGCTGGACGGGTATTTTTTTAACAAATAAATTCAAAAAAATGAAGGTAAAATCCTTGCTTTTTGCTTTGGCAGTTTCAATCCCATTTATCGGCTCCGCCCAATACTCCGCTCCGCCCGACAACTGGCAACACCTCGACAAAATGAAAGACGGCTACATGGGCGTCAGTTCTGACAAAGTATATGCTGACCTGCTGAAAGGGAAAAAATCCCAGACCGTTGTGGTGGCCGTACTCGACAGCGGCGTTGATGCCGAGCATGAGGATTTAAAAGATATTATGTGGGTTAACACGGACGAAATCCCTGGAAACAAAATTGACGACGACGGAAACGGCTATGTGGACGATATACACGGCTGGAATTTCATCGGTGGCAAGGACGGCAAAAACGTCCACCACGACCAGTTGGAAATCACCCGTTTATATGTGAAATACAAAAAACAATTTGAAGGTGTTGACCCCTCCAAACTGTCGGGCAAGGATCGCAAACTCTACGACAAGTACAAGGAGATGGAAAAAACCATCACCGAAGAACGGGAGGAAGCCAAAGCTAACTTGACCCTTTATGGCGGCATGTTGGAAGCCATCAATAGCGTTGAAAAAGCCATAGGAAAAGAGGAAGTTACCGCCAAAGATTTGGAAAATTTCGAGTCTGATGATGCCAGTATAGCGAGAACTGCCCAGATCATGGAAACTATGCTCGCTGACGGAGGCACATCAAAAGAAATAAAGGAGCAACTTAGACAATATGTTGAATCATTAAGAGGTCAGGCAGAATACAATTACAACCCCGATCTAAACGTCCGCCAAATCGTTGGCGACAATTATAATGACAGCAGCGAACGCTACTATGGCAACAACGACGTAGAAGGCCCTGACGCCAGTCACGGCACCCACGTTTCAGGCATCATAGCCGCCAAGCGCCACAACGACATTGGCGTGGACGGCATCGCCGACAATGTGCGCATCATGTCAGTACGCTGCGTACCAGATGGTGACGAGCGTGACAAAGACGTCGCCAACGCTATTATCTATGCGGTGGACAACGGCGCTTCGGTCATCAACATGAGCTTTGGAAAAGGCTATTCCTGGGACAAAAAAGCAGTGGACAAGGCCGTGAAATATGCCCTGAAAAAAGATGTACTGCTAGTCCATGCTGCTGGCAATTCGCACCAGAACAACGACAATATGGATAATTTCCCAAATGATAAATTCGAGAAAAAAGGTTTGTTTGGCGCTAAAAAAGCCAAAAACTGGATGGAAGTCGGCGCCCTTTCCTGGAAAGGCGGCGAAGATATGGCCGCTACTTTTTCCAATTTCGGCAAGGAGAACGTTGACCTGTTCTCTCCTGGCGTAGCCATTTATTCTACTACGCCCGATAACAACTATGCCCACTTCGACGGTACAAGCATGGCAGCCCCGGCGGCTGCAGGCGTGGCTGCACTCATCCGTTCCTATTATCCTACACTGACTGCCGTGCAAGTGAAAGACATCCTGATGAGCACCACCGTCATGACGCCAAATGCCAAGGTGAAAAGGCCCGGCGACGGCGAATTGGTGCCTTTCAGCGAACTCTGCGTGACTGGCGGCGTGATCAACGTTTATGAAGCCGTTAAAAAAGCCTCCACCGTAAAAGGCAAAAAGAAAATGAAGGGCGGCACAACCAACGGCACGAATGGCAGCGACAAAGCTAAAGAGGAGAAGAAAGGCAGGGCGTAAGCGCTAATTTTTTGTGCCTTTTTTCTTTGGAAAAATTGCGATAAAAAGCGTCGGAGGATTCACCATGATCCTCCGACGCTTTTTTATTGTATTTTAAAATTGCCTCATTTTAGAAGGCCATAAATCCATATTTTTCAGAATTATTCAGAAACTTGCGCCGAAGTCAGCTTCCCAGATCGATTTTTACAACTCTACCACATCATGTATTTGGAACAATTGGAAACACCAAGGCTCATCATCCGCCCTTTGACCTTGGACGATAAAACGCCTTTATTGGAGTTTTTCAGCGATCCCGTCGCCACGGAATTTTTATTTATTGAAAACGCCCCTGAGCATTTTGCCGACCAGTGGCTGCGCCGCCAATTGGGCCGTTACAGCTCGGAGCAGGGCGGCATGTGCGCCGTTGTTTTGAAAGAAACAAATGAATTGATTGGGCAATGCGGCCTGTGTTACCAGTGGGTGGACTTTGTGCCAAAATGGGAAGTCGGCTACCATTTCATCCGCCGTTTTTGGGGCAGTGGCTATGCCACAGAGGCGGCAGAGGCTTTGCGTGATTTTTGCCTGCAAGAAGAAATGGCAGAAACGGTCATCTCCCTCATACATCCTGACAACCGTCGCTCACAGGCAGTAGCCCAACGCAACGGGATGACTTTTTGGAAAAATACCACCCATAAAGGGCATCCGGCACAAGTATTCAGGATTAGAAGGGAAGATTGGGAGAAGCTGGAAAATAAAATATAAATGGCGGGACAGCTTGCAAGCCAGCCCCGCCATTCACTTTTTGGATATTTTATTTTATTACAATCAATTTTTCAGCAGCCCTGCCTTTTCCAGTTTTCACCTGAACGACAAACTCGCCACTGACAAAATCGCTGCTTCCAATTTTTAAAACAAAACCATATTGTTTTTCCAGCAGCACCTGACGCACAATCGGTTGGCCTAAGGCATTGTAAACAACCACCTCTCCCTGGCTGCCATCGTGGTTTTTCAAGCGGATATAAACCTCCTCACTGGCAGGATTGGGCGACAAATCAAACGACAAAGCTGAAGTAGAAACAACGCCGCAGTCCTCGCAGTCATTATTGTTGCCTGGACCGACCAGGTTATTGTTGCCCGCACAGGATGTATAAATCTCACTGACATTGTCGCAGCCCGTATCATTGCTGAAAATGGAAATAGTGCCCCCTACCCCATTGTTGTTGAGCAGGTCATAAATGGCGCAACAATCGGTCAGGTTTAGGTTTTGGAACACCTGTAGCAAGTTGCCAACCGAAAGGACTGCTTCCAAACCGTCAAGTGTCACCAGTTGGGTATTTTGCCTCACCACCAGGTTTCCTCCAATTTCCGCCAGGTTGTTCAGGCCATTCAGGCTGGTCAGTCCCGTTTGCATAATGAGCACATTGCCCGTCACTTCAATAATGTTCAGCAAAGGCGTGAGGTCAACGATGCCTGCATTTTTAATGGTCAAATGCCCATTAATAACTGTGTAGCACAGGCTCCAGGCATCCACTTGGGCTTGGGTGGTAAAAGTCACGTTTCCGTTGTAGGTCATGTTGCCGATGCCTTCGTCAATTTGGCCGTTACAGTTGTCGTCAATGCCATTGCATACTTCTGTCGCACCTGGATTGATAGTCGAGTTAGTGTCGTTGCAATCTGTTCCAATTTGCAGTTCCCCGGCATGTTTATAGTTGACTGGGCGCATACAGGCCACCTGGCTTGTGCCGTCGGAATAGCCGTCTCCATCCCAGTCTTTGTACCAAACCTGGCCTGGGAATTCGTCCTCATCAAAGTCGTTGCAGTCAATGTTGCTGCCAACAGGTGGTGCGATAAGATCGGCAAGCAACTTATATCCGGTGGGTTGCACACATCCTTGATGCGTCACACCATCCGAATAGCCGTCGTTGTCCCAGTCTTTGTACCAAGTGGAGCCTGCGCCGTTCGGAGCGAGAAGTATCGTGACAGTAGCTGTTTTTACACATACAGCTGGAACGCCAAACACTTTTACAACAATGCTGTACGTACCGGCGGTCAGGTTGGTGTAAATGCCTGTAAAATTGAAATTGATCCCTCCATCCACCGAGTAGCCTATTTGGCCACCGCCAGCCGTCGCTGTTATCGTAACAGTTCCGTCGCCTGCCCCGATGCAAGATACATCCGTTGCCGTGATGCTGGTGATGGTCAAAAAGTCGTTGATGGTTACCGTTGCCGTACAGGTGCTGATATTGCCGTGGCCGTCGTTGGCAGTGAGGGTCACTGTATTTGCACCTTCATCCTGGCAAGTGAAAAAGTTGGGAGAAACACTTACCAGATTAACCATTCCACAGTTGTCGCTGGAATTCGCCGCATCGTACACCTCGCTGGGCATGATGGTCAAATTGCCATTGGCCGTCAGCGACACGGTAATGTCCTGGCAAGCAAGTGTTGGCGGAATATTGTCCACTACTGTCAGCGTGGCAGAACAGGAACTGGTATTGTTGCTGCTATCAAAAGCATTCAGTGTCACTGTGTTCGGGCCGATATTGGCACAAGTGAATAAAGTTTGAGCCAATGGTTCCAAACCGATAAAACCGCAGTTGTCGCTGCTGCCAGCAAAAATAGTAGCATGTGTGATGGTCACCTGGCCATTTGCATCTAGGTAAACAGTGGCATTCATGCAAAGGATAGTTGGCGGCGTCACGTCTTCGACTGTCACCGTTGCCATGCAGGAATGCATGTTGTTGCTTGGGTCGGTGGCGGTCAGCGTGACCATGTTAACGGTGGTGGTATTGGAACAATTAAACGTGGTCACGTCAAGGCCCAAGGTGAAGCTGCAATTATCGGATGAGCCATTGTCAATTTGGCTGGGCGTGATGGTCACATTGCCGTTTGCATCCAACGGCACGGTGATATTTTTACACAAAGCAACTGGCGCTTCGTTGTCCAAAATTTCCAAGTAAAAACTGCAACTGGTGCTGCCGCTACCGTCCGTCACCCGCCATTCAATTTCGTATTTTCCTTTGGCAAAAACCTGTGTGTTGTTGACAGAAGGTATCCAAACGCTGAAGGCACCGATCGGAATGTTTGCAACATTTACCGTACGATAGCGGAATTCATAAATGCCTGTGCCACAAACGCTTGAGGCCATTGGCAATGGCAAAGTAACCGTTGCGCTGCACAAGCCCGAATCAGTGTTTTGTGAAAAACTGGCTGGGCAGGTCAAAGCAGGCAAGGCATCGTCGTTGAGGATGGTTCCCGTGCCATTTTGGGTGGATTGGCCGCTTGCAAATGTTACGTTGCGGCCATTGTTCATCAAAGCGGAAAGTTGCAAAGTGAACATTTCATCTGGCTCGATGATACAATCGCCGTTCACAGTCACCATTACCGTTTTAGTAGTTTGACCGGGCGTTAAGGTGTGGCTGCCGCTGGCGTTTTGGTAATCCACATTGCCTGTGGCCGTGCCTGGAACGGTGCTATAGTTAAATGTGACATTGGCATCCGACGGGTTGCTCATCGTGATGTTGAAAGTCAAGGTAGGATTCGACCCAATGTCACCCTCTATGACGGATGGGCTGCTCACTGAAATGGTAGCTGCATCGTCGTTTTTAATAGTGCCAATGCCAGTATCGTCGGTAATAGTGCCGTTTACCGGATTGGACAATGTTATTATAACCGTTTCATCCAATTCAACTTTCAAGTCACCATTTACTTGCACAATGATGTTTTGGGTGGGGCTTCCGCCTGCCGTGAAATTGAGCGTGCCGGCAGCCAGTGGTGTATAGTCGCCGTCAGCTGTGGTAGCCGTGCCGCCCGTGATAGCGTAATTGACAGAAGAAGCATTAGCCGTATTGGTGCGGCTCACTGTGAACATCAAATTAGCCGTGCTAACGTTGCCTTCCATTACCATCGGGTCGTCAATGCTGAACATGGTACTGATGATCTCAACTTGGTAATCTTCCACCTCGCCATCGCTGGCTGCACCACCAATTCCCAGGCCACCTGTGCTGCTCAGCCTGAAACGGGCAAATGAAGTGCCTTGGGTAGCAGCACCCGGCACTGCATAGCTTAGGTTATTGACCCCGGCCACCACGGCTTGTGATGAAAATATTTTTTCACCCGCATCTCCAAAATTGTTGTTGCCATTGAAGTCCATCCAAGCATCCAGAAAACCTGTGCCGGAAGAAGTTACGGAGACTGTAGCGTTTGTTCCTGCAATGATGGTGGCGGTAAACGAAACGCCGTCGTCTTCTGCTCCGTCGCCGCTGGCATCGGCAGATGGCTGGCCGTTGGCCTCGCCGTCATTGGTTGTGCCCAATTTCAAGTTGGAACCTGCATGGCTCGGGCCGCCGCTGGCGGACAAGGTCTGGTAGGTATCGGGGGCATCGCTCCAGTCAATGTCGTCGTTGAGGATATTGACATTTTTAGTTAGGCTTGCAGCACCACCAGTGAAAATGATGTTCCTTCCCATGAAATCATTTTCAGAAATTGTCACATTAAAGAATTCATCAGGTTCAACTTTTGTGTCGCCAATGATAATGGGTGGGTTGCCAATGGTCACGATGCTGCCCGATAAGCTGCCGACGGATGTATTCCCCACCGCATTCACATAATCATTATCTGCTAAAGTAGCAGTCCCATCTGAATGGACGAAGGCTATAACAAAAGACACATCTACCGGGTTGCTTTTGTTAATTGTCAATGGATATGGACTCGTGCCGCTATTGCCCTCAGGAACTGCGATTGGGGCAGCGATAAATGAAATCACGCACTGGTCGTCGTTGGTAATTGTCCCCAAACCCTGGTCATCGGCAAAAATAACATTACGCAATCCTGCCTGGATATTGCTCAAATTGACAAAAAATGTCTCGGTCAATTCCACAACATTGTCGCCGTTGACAGTGACGGAAATTTGTTTGGAATCATTGGTGGCCATACCAGAGAAGTTGAGCATCCCGCTGTTTCCGTCATAATCATTGGAACCAGCCCCGGTGCCCATATCCACAGCCGTATTGTCAGCTGTAGCAAAATTGACCGACACGGGGTTGTCCACCTCCAAATCAAGTGTTACCGTGAAGTTGAAGGTTTGGGTTCCAGCATTGCCTTCGGTCATCGTGACATTGTTGATGGAAATTGTGGCCTGATCGTCGTTGTTGATAGTGCCCGTTTGAGGCGAATCGGCCACTGCTACGTTGGAAACTGAAGGAGCACCAAGAGCCACCGTGAAGGTTTCCGTCAATTCTACTTTGGTGTCGCCGTTTACCAAAACGGTTATAGTTTTCATTTCATTGGCAGTACCTGTAAACGAGAGCAAGCCATCATTGTCCTGATAGTCGTTGTCGGCGGTGGTGGCGGTGCCATTGTTGGTATTATAGGGCAAGGTGAAACCTCCCATCACTTCCTGATCGAGTGTAGCCGTAAAAGTGTAGGCCACCATCCCTGCATTGCCTTCATTTTTAGCCATCCCTCCCGACAGTGTCACAGTAGCCATATCATCATTGGTAATAGTTCCGGTTTGTGGGGAACCCGCTGTTGCCAGCGAAGCCCCCAAAGGTGTGTTTGAAAATGCACCCAATGCCACCGTGAAGGTTTCGTCCATTTCCACCTTGGTATCCCCGTTCACGTTCACTGTAACAGTCTTCATCTCATTGGGGGAGCCCGTGAAAGTTAGCGTACCGTCGTTGTCTTGGTAGTCGTTGTCTGCTGTAGAAGCCGTGCCATTATTAGTGTTGTAGGCCAGGTTGAAGCCGCCCTGCACCCCATTGTTCAGCGTAGCAATGAAGGTGTAGGCAGTCGTGCCGCTGTTGCCTTCATTTTTGGCCGTGCCGCCGGAAAGGGTCACCACTGCCGAGTCGTCGTTGAGGATGGTGCCCGTCTGCGGCGAGCCGGAAACAGAAATTGAGCCGCTCCAGGGCGTACTGCCTATAGCTCCAAGCGAGACGGTGAAAGTCTCATCTGGCTCCACATTGAAATCGCCAACCACGTTCACATTGATGTCATGCATTTCATTGGCCGAACCAACAAAGGTGAGCGTTCCATCATTGTCCTGGTAATCATTGTTGGCAAGCGTGGCGGAACCGTCATTGGTGTTATAGGCAATATTGAAGCCTCCTTGCACCGGGTTATTAAGCGTGGCCTTGAATGTATAAACTGTATTACCAGCATTTCCTTCATCCTTGGCCGCCCCGCCGCTCAGCGTCACGGTCACTGCGTCGTCATTTTGTATGGTGCCGGTTTGGGGCGAGCCGCTCGTTGATACGCTGGCATTGGAAGGCACTCCAAGTGAAACGGTAAATGTTTCGTCACCCTCTAATTTCGTGTCGCCATTCACAATGACGGTAATTGTTTTCGGTTCGCCCGCTGTCCCAGTAAATGTGAGCGTACCGTCGTTGTCTTGGAAGTCGCCGTCGGCAGTGGTCGCTGTGCCGTCGTTGGTGCTGTATGAAACTGTGAAACCACCCTGTACGGGGTTGTTCAATGTTGCCGTGAAAGTACGGCTGTTTGTGCCGCTGTTGCCCTCGTTCGCAGAACCGCCCCCTGTGAGGGTCACAATGGCGCTATCGTCGTTGTTGATGGTGCCCGTCTGCGGCGAACCGCTGACGCTGACATTTGCCACAGAAGGCGTGCCTAAAGAAACTGTGAATTGTTCGTTTGGCTCCACCATCATATCACCGTTCACATTGACTTTGATAGGAAGCATTTCGTTGAGCGAACCGGAAAAGGTTAAAGTGCCATCATTGTCGTTATAGTCACCTCCGGCAACGGTGGCCGTGCCGTCGTTGGTATTATAAGAAACTGTGAAACCGCCTTGCACGGGATTATCCAATGTAGCAAAAAAATCGTAGGCTGTAGTGCCTGAGTTGCCTTCGTCTTTCGCCATGCCGCCGCTCAGTGTCACAGTGGCTATGTCATCATTGTTAATGGTGCCAGTGGCGGCAGTGTTTGCACCGAGGTCATATTCTGCACCATCCGTTAAGGTCAAAATGACGGTTTCATTTGTTTCCACCACGACATCCGGTGTAGGATCCACCGTGACAGTTGTAGAACTGTTACTAGCTAATATTATGGCACTGGCGGAAATATTGGCATAATCGCCTCCATTGCTTGCCGTGCCACTGATCGTAAAATTGACGGTCATATCGCAAATCGTGCTGCCCGTCCTTGTAATGGTATAAACCAGGTTAGATCCTCCATCCTCAACCACAGGTGAAGGGGCTACGGAAATATTGACCAATGGTGCACCATTGGCCGCATCGGGAGTGGGAGCAAATAGTGCATAAGAACTTGTATTGCGCTGGCCGCCACTGCCATTCGGGATGCGCTGCATAGAGTGGCAGGCAGCGTTTGCTGAGCCGTTTTCATTGATTTGTGGCTGGCCTGCATTGTGCAAAACCAAGAGGCCTGGGTCATCGGGGTCGTCGGTGTCGTACACGAGGGCATCAATCAAACCATTTGTGGTGGCTATAGTACCATTTGGAAAATCAGTGGCATTCCCTAAATAAAGGGCAACGGCATCCTGTCCGTTTTGCAAAACATTTCCTGCAAATATTGCATCTACACCTGTGACACCTGCATTGCCCGCAGTAAAATATCCCCCCGCATTTGTAGTAAAGCCATCAAGGTCAATGGCCAGATAGGATTGGTCATTGGCACCATTATAAAAAACAAGCACAAGGCCATCGAGGGAAAAGTTGCCCAAGCCACCGTCATAAAGTTCTATGAATTCAAGCGCATCGGTACCGGGCGTATCCCCATCCACTTCGTTGATGATCATTGGGCTGTCGTCGTTGTTGATTGTGCCAGTAGCCGCAGAGTTTGTTCCAACGGTGTAGCCCGTGCCACCCGTGATGGTCAGGATGACCGTTTCGTTTGGCTCATAATCACTGTCGCCACTAGGGTCAACCGTAATTATGACCGACGGCACGCCGACGCCCATCGTCACTGTGCCGGACGCAGCATTGAAAGTTGTGGCCCCGCTTTGGCCGTAATCAGTATTAAACGTGGCCGTACCGCCCACGCTGAAATTGATCGTGACGGCATTCAGGGTGCAATTTCTTTGGATGGTATAAACGAGGTTGCCCGCCCCATTTTCACTCGTTGACGCAGGGCTGACGGAGATGTTGACGTCCGAGTTGGAGATGGTCAGCGTCATATTGTCGGAGGCAGCTGGGCACAACCCCGCCGGGTCGTTGGTGGTGATGGTCAAAACTACGCTGCCGTTGGTGCGGTCTTGTGTGCTAGGGGTGTAAACAGCATTGGCAAGGTTGGCATTGTCAAAAGTGCCCGTGCCGCTTGTTGTCCAGGTCAGTGAAGAGGCAGAACCACCAATCGAGCCGGCCATCGTAGCAGTAGCGCCTGCGCAGATGGTTTGGATGGGCCCCGCTTCGGCAGTGGCTTCTTCGTCCGCTACCCCGGAGATGTTGAAATTGTAGGGGTTCTCGCTGAGGTCATTATTAGTGATGTTTACAGTAGCGTTGTGGGTGCCCGGCTCCGTCGGATCGAATAGAATTGTAAAAGTAGAGGCGTTGCCGGGGGTAATCGTGGCGGGGGGGGGCGTTGTTACGCTGAAATGGCTGGCGCCAGTTCCGCCCAGTTGGACAATCGGTGAGCCGCTCAAGCTGAGATTGGAGAGGCCGTTGTTCTGGATGGTAAATGTCCTGGAGATAGTGCCCGTTTCGCAGACCGTACCGAAAGCGGTGTGGTTGCCAGCAGCAGGAGAATTGCCACCACCGTCATCAATTGCCATACTGTTTCCCAACACGTCCATTTCTGGTGCTGTGCTGACTGCGGTAAAACAGAAATTGTCGAGGCCGATGTAGTTCAAACCTGCTCCCAAGATTATTTCCAACTCGGTCAGGTTTTGGTTTTCCAGTGGCGTACCCACAAAGCTGAGGTTGTCCCAACCTGTGCCGTTGCTGGCTGTTGGCGTGACTAGGATGGTCGTTGTGACCGTGCCGCCACCAAACAGCGTTCCTGTAAAAGTGACATTGCCGGAAGCGTGAACAGACCCGTCGTTGTTGGAGGTCCATGCGTCTATTTGGTAAATTCTAAAAGCGGTATTAGCAGTAGTGGCCACGATTTTGCCCACGCTGCCAGAATTGCCGCCATTCCCAGCCACGGTGCCAAGCCAATAGCTTGACGAACCACTGCCAAAACCGTTTGAAAATTCCACCTTTAGGGCATTGGTGGCATTGAATGCGATGCTGTTTTGGCTAAACGTGGTGCCGCCCGTCGTTTCTCCTTCATAATTTTCACAAACGGAGTCGTCGTCCAGGATGGTGCCAATGCCGAGGCCGTCCAGAATAAGCGCTCCGCCAGTCGGGCTAGAGAGGTTGACGTTAAAGGTTTCGTTGGCCTCCGGCGCGGCGTCGCCCGACACATTTACAATGATTGTCTGTGTCAGAGAGCCGCCGTTGGTGAAATTGATCATAGTGCTTGGCACAGCGGTATAGTCCGAACCGGCAGTGGCGGTCCCGTTGGAGGTGGCCCAATTGACCGAAAACGCACTGGTATTGTTTGTCCTGGTGATCGTGAAATTAAAGGCGGTATTGCCGCTGTTTCCTTCCAACACCGATACATCGCTGACAGAGACCTGTGGAGCAGTAATCGCTGCAGTCCCAAAGCAGAAATTATCAATGGCAATGTAATTCAGCCCGGCGCCAAGCGTCACTTGCAGGCTGGACAATTGCTGGCCGGCCAAAGGAGAGCCGGCAAAGTTGACCGTCACATAATTAAGGCCCACAGGTGAAACGGTCGAAGTATGTGTAACCGTGCCGCCTGCCGACAGCGTCCCGGTAAATGTGACCATGCCCGATGCAGCGGCGTTACCATCGTCGTTGGATGTCCAGGCGTCCAATTTTGACATAATAAAAGATGTGGCCGCTGTGGCAATACTGATGGTACCCGCCGAGCCGGAAGTGCCGCCGTTGGATGGAACTGTACCAAGATAAAAATCAGATCCTCCGGCACCGAAGTTATTGGCCTCTTCTATTTCCAAATCGCCCACCACATTAAAAGCTATGCTGTTTTGGCTAAATGTCTTGGCAGCATCGGTCTCATCCTCATAGGATTCACAGATTTCGTCGTCATCGAGGATAGTTCCCACACCCTGCGGGTCGAGGATGGTGCCTCCCGTGGCATTGGACAGGTTGACGAAAAAACTTTCGTTGGATTCAACCGTTGCGTCCTTGTTCACCAAAACAGTCACCATTTTGCTGGATTCACCGATGGCAAAATTGAGGGTGGTCAAACTTAAAGCGGTGTAGTCAGAAGGGGCGGTTGCGGTGTTGTTGGCCGTTTGGTATTGTACCGATCCTACTGCTGAATTGTTGGTACGGCTAACATTGAAAGTAAAGCTGGTCGTGCCGCTGCCATTGCCTTCCAACAAGGGCACATCGTTGATGGAGTATTGGTTGGTGACAATAGGGGCAGTGGTGAAGTTGAAGTTGTCAATGGCGATATAGTTCAAGTTGCCAGGCAGGGTGACAGACATTGCCGTTAGTGCGGCACCGGCCAAGGCACCAGTAAAGGTAACTGTCACGTAGCCAGTGCCATCGTCGGCAGTGGGGGCAATGGTAACTGTTTCCATTGCGGTGCCGCCAGCAGCAAGTGTCCCTGTAAAGGTGACGTTGCCAGTGGCCCTGGTGGTGCCATCATTATTGGAAGTCCAAGCTGCAAAGTTGGTCACAGTGAAGGAAGTGCTGGCCGTCTGGATTTGGATGCTGCCGACGTTGCCGCTGCTGCCGCCATTGCCGGCTACTGTTCCCAGCCACTTTGAAGAAGAGTTTGCCCCAAAGCCATTACTGAACTCAATGAACAGGCCGCTAGTGGAAGTAAAACTGATCCCGCCCTCGGAAAAGGCTTGCGAGCCAGTGGTTTCCGTTTCGTATTCCTCAAGCGTCATCAAAACTGGAGGCGTCAGCTCTGGCAAAGTAAAGGAAGCAAAGAAAATGTTGGAGCAAAAAAGAAGAGCAACAGGCAGAGCGAATTTCAAGCGCATAGCCTTAGCCTTGGAGGTCAAAGATTGTTTCATTGAATTTGGTTATTTATTATTGACTTAAAGGGCGGCGCTCATCACGACGGCCTTTTAATATTTCCAACTTTTTAACTAAAAACGGCTTAAGGAAAGAATTCTGGTAAAACTCGGTGTTTAGGTGTAAAATTCCAGGGCGAAAGATATGGATTTTTGGCGTTTGAATAACAAAATAAAGAATAAACTTACATTAATTATATTGTTGTCGTATTGTTACGCAAACGGTAATAGTTTTTATAAAAATCATAGGTGCGTGTAGAGGACGGCTTATAAAACTTGCAAAAAAAAATAAAAGCATTTTTTTATTTTGACAAACTAAAATTATACCTTGCTGCCCATAAGGCAAAGTTCAAACAACGCAATGCCTGCCCCATTTTTTAAAAATGTTATCCGAAACCCTATCGTTTGTTTAGCTTAGCTATATTATAAAACCAATAAGCAGCCTCCCTTTAAGCAACTACTTTTTAGATACTGTCCGCAGTGCCAAAATTACGCTGCCGTAGCAGGGCATACTACGCTGAGAACTTACAAGCACAAACTCTTTATACGACACTTTTTTTATTAGCACCACTTGAAAACATATCGCTACAGTGTTGACGCCACTATTGCCTTGCAGCTTGTATTACCCACTTTTTGGGTTTTATTACCGTTCCATTGGCTGCCCTGCATCCAAATGGCCATTACTGCTTTGCCTTTTTTCCGCGCCCTTTGTAAAACCGAGAAAAAAGTCAAAACGTCAATCAATAAGAATAACTCAGTATATACCCATACAGTGTTATTATTCTTTCACCATTCATCAATAAACATTTAAATCATGGAACCACTGTTAGCTTCGATTCAGCTTTTTGCTGGAAACTTTGCCCCCAGGGGCTGGGCATTTTGTCAAGGACAAATATTGTCAATTGCCCAACACACTGCATTGTTCTCGCTGTTGGGCACCACCTATGGCGGAAATGGCCAGACTACCTTTGCGCTGCCCGACCTGCGGGGACGGGTGCCAGTTGGCACGGGCCAAGGACCTGGTTTGCCTTTTATAAACCTTGGCGAGATGTCTGGAGAATCAACCCATACCCTTATCATTACGGAAATGCCGGCGCATAACCACACCGCAATTGTTCAGGGAAATGTTAAAGCTTCTACCGATGGACCAACAACCAACAATCCATCCGGTGCCTATCCGGCCACCGGCAGCCGAAGCGTGGCCATGGACAACATCTATGCATCCACGAACCCGAACGCCCAAATGGGTGCAAACGGCATCAACGCCACAGCCAACATCGGCATCGCAGGGGGCAGCCAGCCACACAATAACATGCAGCCCTTTTTGGGCTTGAATTACATTATTGCTATGGAAGGTATTTATCCTCCAAGGAATTAAGAAAGAATAATTTCGGCCAGGCACCAGAAGTTGGTGCCTGGCTGTTTGGCTGTCTTAAAAAATAAAGCAGAAAGGCAATAAATTCTATCTTAAATTTTAAAAGTGGAAGCGGAGATTTCATCCATTGAAAGCATAAAGAGGCTGTCCAGTCAGCTTTTGAAAGATGATTTGCAGGAAACGCAAGCACAGGAGATTGTCCAAGCGCTGCATCTCCACCTTGCTGATTATTCAGGCGTTTCTGGCTCACAAGCCTTCCCTAAGTACCAACAAGACATCCCGCTCGTACATGGCCAAGCCATCTCCACCAACGAAGCAGCCCGGTGCTTGCTGGACACCTGGCGGACGGTCAAGTTCTTGCGTGGACTGTACAGTGCAGTGAAAGACTGCCAAATGAAATACCCCGGACAGCGGATCGGAGTATTGTACGCTGGTTGCGGGCCCTATGCCCTTTTCTTGAGCCTGTTGGCCCCCCTGTTCGAACCTTCCGAAATTGGCTTTACTTTATTGGAGGTGAACGAAGCAAGCTTCCGTGCTGCGCAAAGGCTTATTGAAAGGCTTGGATTGGGTGCGTATGTTGATGAATTGCTGTTACAAGATGCCATTACCTACCAATTACCAAAAGATAAAACAATCCACGTCCTATTTAGTGAAACAATGGACAAGGCTTTACAAAAAGAAGCTTTGGTACCAATTATTCGGAATCTAAGACCCCAATTGCCATTAGGTGCCACCATCATCCCCGAAGCGGTAATTATTGGGGCCTCGCTTTACCCCCCCGTAGAAAAAGAAGATGGCAGCCTTTTATTGCCCCATGAATTAAAAGGGCTTTTAGGGCTTGATTTGGGGGCTGTTTTTGACTTGGAATTAATTTTAGGCTCCCCAAATACAACAATAAAAAAATCTGTGGCTGAACTGCCACATTATGGCTATCTTGTGTGGTCAACAGAAGTTGTTATTTGGCAAAATATATTGCTGAAAAAAGGCGAATCGGATATCACCACCGACAAAATTGAGCGGCTCCAAAACACTAAAAATGCAACAGAATTAATTTTAGGTTTTAATTCAAAAGGAAACGTTGATTTCTTGATTTCAATACAATAAAAAAAGCAAATGACAATATGGAAATGCTCGATAAAAAAATAAAAAAAGTAACCAACCCTAAACAACGCCAGACTTGGTGGCAGTCGCTGGAAGACCAATGGAAAATAGCCTTTAATGAAGTCATTTTAAACAAAGGGCCAGTGGTGGACACACCCGACGACAACCAGTTGTCCCATATTTTTAACTACAAATTCTTTCGTTTTGCTGGCCCAGGCGCTCCTTATCCCAATATGAGCTTCGAATTGACCAATCTGAGCGGTCTTGCAGCATTTTCTGAAGCTGAGCTTATTTCCTTGAACTACCACCGAATTACTTCATTGGATGAGATTAGCCATTTGACACGTTTAAAAAACTTGTTTCTGGACAATAACCAATTGACTAATATCAATGGAGTGAAAAACATGCTGATGTTGGAAGAACTGCATATCAACAACAATCATGTTGATAGTCTCAAAGCTATTGCGAGACTGACCAATATCAAATCACTTTATTGCGCTTCAAACGCTTTGACGTCATTCGAGGGATTAACTGAAAAACATAGTGATAAACTCGTTCATTTTATATGTTTGCCCAATCGGGGTCTGCACCAACGGGATGTCATCAAAATGGAAAACACCCTGGGCATACGCTGCAAGGGCAGCATGTAATAGGTCAGAATATGCAAAGTTGGATACCATACGAATTATTTCGAGACGATGGGGAATGGATGGCAAAATGGATTTACTTAGGAGATCATCTCTTTAAGAAGCCCTTTTTTGATGAAACAATAGCCCATTGCCGTCATTTGATGTTGAACAAGAGCATGTTCAGGGTGGTCACTGAATTGGATTTTATTAAAACAGTGAATAAAAAATTACCGACGATAGAGCCGTCTGCCTTTATTTTTCACATTTCCCGTTGTGGTTCTACCCTACTGGCACAACTGCTCAGTTTGAATGATGACAATATTGTGGTTTCGGAAGCACCCTTTTTTGACTTAATATTAAGGATGAAATATGTGGACAAAAATGTCGGCGACGAACACCGACTGGACTATTTTAAAAATGCTGTCCACATCTATGGTCAAAAGCGCTTTGAAAACCAAAAGCGATATTTCATAAAACTGGACAGCTGGCATTTATTTTTTTTGGAAGATATAAGAAAAATTTTCCCAACTGTTCCCTTTATATTTTTAAAAAGAAATTTATCCGAAACAATAACATCGCACCGAAAATTACCGGGCATGCAAGCAGTGCCAGGGTTATTGGAACCAGCAATATTTGGATATACACAAGATGATCTGCTGAAGATTCCTTATCATCAATACCTTGAAAATATACTTGAAAAAATGGTAGAGCAGATAGCGATTTTTTCCCAAAAAGAAAAAAATTGCCCGCATTTGGATTATGAAAATGGAGCATTCCCCAATTTTCAAAAAATGCTTAATTTTCTAAATATTCAATACGAAAACCAAGATTTATTGGCAGTAGAAAAGCGCCTGCAATTCCATTCCAAAAAACCGATGGAAATTTACCAAGCAATCTGATGAATATTCAAGCATCCATACAATTGCCCGTCCTATTCAAGCCAGATCGCTTACAGGAAGATTTGGATAAAATATATCCAAACGAGTGGATAAGCCACTACCGGGGCGAGCATTACGAGGGCAGGTGGGCAGTTGCGCCTTTGCGTTCAGTCGCCGGGCATCCGGCGGTAATATATGCGACACCCTCCAATGGATTGGACGGCTTTTACAGGAATACCGCCATTTTGGAGCGTTGCACGTATTTTCAGGAAGTTATAGCCTGGTTCCAATGCCCAATAAATGCCGTCCGACTGATGCTTTTGTCCAAGGATGCCCGCATTTTGGAACATACAGACGATATGAATATGGGCGATTTTCAAGAATGGCGCATCCATATTCCTGTGCAAACGCACACTGATGTGGCTTTTTGGGTGGATGGCAAACATGTGCCCATGCAGGAAGGGGAGGTTTGGTACGCCGATTTTAACCTGCCGCATCGGGTGGAAAATGGCAGCCCTATTGACCGTGTTCATCTGGTGCTGGACTGTGTACCCAATGAATGGCTAAAAAACCAATTGGATATTGGGAAAGATATAGGGATGATGAGACAATTCCTGCACAATATCGGAATACAAACGTCATTGCAACATTTGAACGGAGAGACATTTCTCCCAGGCATAAAAATAGAAAATGGGCATATTTTAATTGATTTAAACCGCCTCAAATATCCTGGCGATATATTGCATGAGGCAGGCCATATTGCCGTTGTAACTCCTGAAAAAAGAACAGCATTAAACGGAAATATAGGGAAAGGCGATCCCAATGATTTGGGCGATGAGATCGCCGCTATATTATGGTCTTTTGCCGCCGTGAAAGCATTGGAATTGTCGGAGGAATTGGTATTCCACAAGGATGGCTACAGGGGCAGCAGTGATTGGTATATTTCAAATTTCAAAATCGAAAAAAATTACATGGGCCTGCCATTATTGGAGTGGATGGGCATGGCGGCAAGCGATAATACAGCTGCCAAATTAGGTATTTTGCCCTTTCCAGCCATGATGAAATGGCTAAGGGAGTAAACCGACATATTGTGCCAAATTCATTTTTTAAAAACCAACACCAAAATCCTCGGCAGCCCTTTTCTGTCATCGTTGTCAAAATATTCTTCCAAATCTACCAATGAGAGGCCGTGCTGTTTTGCGGCAAGCACAAAATCGGAAACATGGTGGTCAAAACAGGTGACTATTTGGCGGCCTTCCGCAGTGTCGAAGCGGGCTTTAGTGCCTGCATATTGCTTGAATGGGTGCAGTTCGCCGATATAAACATGGCCGCCCGGCGCTAAAGCTTCTTTTGTTTCCCGAAAAATAGGGTCGAGGTTTTCGATGTGTTCCAATACAAGGCTGAATGTGACGAGATCATATTTTCCATTTGAAAAATCCCAAGGTTCGTTAACGTCAGCTTGTTGGAATTGAATTTTTTCCGATGAAATTTTCTCTTTGGCCCGTGCCAACATTTCTACAGAAAGGTCAACGGCGGTAATTCGCTGTGCTTTTTGCACCAACCATTCCGTGTTCTTGCCAGTGCCACAGCCTATTTCCAGGCAAGTTTCAAAAGGAATATTGGCCAGGGTTTGGCGCAGGGCCTTAGCCTCCAAGTCCCTGGTTTTGTTTTGATTTGAATCGTATTGCTCAGCCCAGGCAGCATAGGCTGTTTTTACATCAATTGCCATCGAGTTTGAAATGTGGGTTTTCAATGATGCCAAAAACGTTTCCGAAGGGATCAAAAAATGTGGCGACCATGATGCCGTCGCCGACATCCTGAACATCGTTTTTGGTCTTGGCTCCTTTATTTTTCAGGCGTTCAGCCGCAGCGTTAATATCTGGAACGCCCCAATAGACCAAGGTGCCACCTTCGCCCGGATGGCCGCCCGGCTCCATCGGCATGAGCCCAAGCTCGTAGCCGCCAACGTTGAAACCAACGTAAAAAGGCTGGTCAAAATAAGGCCCAAAACCCAGCACGTCGCTGTACCAGTTTTTAGCCTGTTCCAAATCTTCTACATAATAGCCCACTGTACGCAGACCGAGGAAATGCTGGGTGTTTGTTTCCATTGTCAAAACTCTTTAGTGGGTAATTGTTGATGGATTTCTGTCACTTTCATCAAGGCTGCCGAACCGTACCAGGGATGCAGTTCCATGACCAGCCGCCCAGCTTGAATGGCAGGATCCGTTTCGGTGAGCGTTTTGGCTTCTTCGATGGTTTTTACATTAAAAATATAAATGCCCCTGATGTCGCCACCATCCAAAAAAGGGCCGGCCACCACGAGCGAACCTTCATCGGCCATTCGCTGGATGTTGTCCATGTGGGCTTTTTGCAATTGCTGCGCTTCTTCCTGGCTTTGGTTGCGGTTGGGGCCTGCCTTGAGGAAGGCCATCACATATTGCTTCATGCCGTATTCGTCGGCACCAAGGGCTTTGGCTAAAGCCGTGTCTTTTTCCACCAATGCATTTTCAGTATTTTGCCCAAATAAAAAAATTGGAAAAAGGAAAATGGACACTAAGGAAATATGCTTGAATTGTTTCATTTTAAAACTGTAGGGTGAAGGTTTAATAATTGTCAAAACCAAAGAGGCGAGGATGATGTGGTATTTCACAAACGGATTTTCAGAAATTCGTAACTGTTTAGGATGGTGTGGGAGGAGGAAGAAAAATTTCATTTTTCTTCCTCCTCCCACAATTCGGGGGTATTTTTTGGGGAAAAATTTTTTAATTTTTCCCCAAAAAATACCCCCGCTAAATAGTAACAGGAATTCAATATTGCAAAGAAACCAAAAAAACGATGACCAAAGCTGCATTGTAGGCGAGGTAAATTTTCCAATCCACGTAACGTCCTGGTGAAATTTGGAGCACTTTCCAATTGTACCAAATCAGGATAATCCTATCCACCATAAAGGCCAAAACGGCTGCATAGGCGATGCCGTCCAAGCCAAATAGCAGGCCCAGCCAATAGCTCAATGCGATCAGTACGATCAGTTCTGTAAGTGCGCTGACGGTGAGGATGTAGTTTTTGCCTTGCCCCATCGCCACAATTTGTGGCAAGAGGATGCGGCTGGCCAATAACAGGGTAAAAATGTTGAACACCTTTGCGGAAGCTTTGAAATCGGGATTAAAAATAATGGGAAAAACCAGCGGCGCCGCCAGCATGGAAGCCATACTCAAAGGGTACAGCAGATGGGACAGTTTTCGGGTAGTTGTCTTGATACGTTGTAAACCATGTTCCAAATTCTCTGATACCTCTGGCAACAAGGAAGTAGCCAAGGCTCCCACCATCAGCACGGCCAAGGGGAATTCCCTTGCCCCGTAGCGGAAGATGGCGAAGGCTTTTTCATCCTCCAAAATTGAGGTTACCATCAGTCCACTGACGTATTCGGAGCCTTTCCCGATGAGGGCAAACAAAACCAGTGGAAGCGACAGCGGTAGGTATTTTTTAAGGAAAATGGCATCCCATTTCCAGTGGGCGTACCGTGCCAACAAAGCCAGCCCCCATACAAACTTAAAACATGCCCAAGCTACCAGCCCGATCATTACCTCCCAAAGGCTTGCCCCCATGAAAATAGGCAATACAACCACCACCATCTGCAGGGAAAAACTGACCACCCCGAACACAACGATTGCCCGGTATTTTTTTAACAACAAATAATAAATAGGGATGAGAAAGGTCGGTGAATGGAGGGCCAAAAAGAGGCACAGCCAATCGAGGTAGGGCAGTTGTTCAAAATTCGTCAGGCTGGATGCCACCCAATTTTTTGTCAAAAAAAGTAGGCCACCCATCACTGTGCCTAGCACTGTGAAAAGTACAAAAACATTAAAAAGTGCTTTGGATTTTTCTTTTTCGTCCAGTTTTGGATAAAGTTGGAGCAAGGTGTTTTGACCGCCCGAAACCCAGAAAAAACAATACAAGCTGGCAATGAGCAGCAGCGCTTCGTAAATGGAAATCTGCCCCGTGGGCAAACCGCTTTTGGCCAAAAAAATCCCGATCAGGACAGCGGTACCAAATTGCAGCGCCTGAAAGATTTGCAGGCTGTTGACACTGTTGATGCGCAGGCTTGTTTTTTGAATGGCCGATGTTTTTTTTAGGACGATTTTTAAATCAGTTCTTCTCTTTCGTGAAATACCACCCCATATTCTTTCAACTCCTCCAAAACCGGATCGTACACTTCCTTTTTCACTGGAATATTCACGCCCATAGCGGTGATTTTTCCCAACATCACCTGTTTGGCAAAAATGGCCAGCGGCAGGCCGACCAAACGGGCCATCGCCGTATCCTCGGCGTCTTTTCCTTCCAGCACCAGGGTGGAAGAAAGGTGGCGCTTCTCGCCATTTAATTCATATTCGAACTCGTGCTGCATAATGATCAGGTCACGGTCGTGCGCTTCAAGCTGCCATTTTTTCAACAGCAAATCCTCCAGTATGAGGGCGGGCGTGGCGTTTTCCAAGCCGATTTTCTTCTTGCTGAACAGGCCAAGCCAGTCCAGCTTTTTCATCACGGGCGAAAATTCCGTTTCGCCGATCAGGTTGGCAATGCGCTCCTTCACGGAGGCTCCAGGGCGGCCTTCCTTGCTCAGGTAGGCTTCCATGAGTTCGTGGTAGGTGATTTTTTCGGAATCCAAAATGGGGTAAGTGCCATCGGTCAGGCCGATTTGCACCAGGGCGTTCCAGGCATCGCAAAAGCCTTTGTATCGGATCGTGCCACGGTAGAGCGTCGGGATGTTGTCGAGGCCGTAGGCTTCCCGATAGAGCAAGGATTCCCGGTTGGCATAGACCTCAAATTCCTCGTCGTAGCCAGGAATTTGGATGGTGCGGTACTCTTTGAACAGGCGGTTGTAAGGCACATATTTGAACTTGCCGTCTTCCAGGTATTGGGCCGTGCCCTGGCCCGCTTTCACCACGTTCCGGGGGTTCCAGGTGAATTTGTAGCGCCAGGGGTTTTTTTTCAAACAATCCATTGCCACCAATCCGCCTGCATTTGACCTGAAAGCGGTAATCTTGCCGCCCTTGGCCTTGATTTCGTCAATCTTTTGCATGGCCGACATGTGGTCAATGCCAGGGTCGAGGCCCATTTCGCCCATGAAAATCAGTTCTTTGTTCCTGAAATCATCACTTAATTTGTAGATGTCTTTCGAGACGTATGAGGCCGTGATGAGGTGCTTTTTCAAATTGATGCAGTCGTAGGCCACCTCCAGGTGGAGCTGCGGCGGCAACAGGGAAATGACCACGTCCGCCCGGCTGATGAGCTGCTGGCGGTCGGCGGCCTTGGAGGCATCCAGCCAGGCGCCCCGACCGTTCGGGTGCTTGTTTACTTTTTGGGTGGCCGCCTCCAGATCGGCATCTGCGACGACGACAAACCAATTGTTTTCTTTTGCCCGATCGAGCACGTAACGGATGCAGGCAGTGGCAGAACGGCCTGCGCCGAGTATGAGGATGTTGTTCACAAGTTAAAATGATAAATGCCTGCCTGTCGGCAGACAGGATGAACGATAAATGATGAACAAGTCGATCATTCGTAAAAAACGGGCGCAAGTTACAGATTCGGGGAATAACCTTTTTCTTGCACCTGGATTTGTCGTTTTTAAAAAGCTAATTTCACACCCAGCAACAAAATAAGAACATGAGGACAGCAGTGCTTCAAACAGCTTACACGATCTACGATTCATTGGCCGAAATGCCCGATGCTGATCGTCAATTGCTCGAATTGGCGAAAGTATCGCTCGAAAATTCCTATTCTCCCTATTCCAATTTCAAAGTGGGGGCGGCGGCACTGCTGCAAAATGGCGAGTTGGTGGGCGGCAGCAATTATGAAAATGCCTCGTACCCGCTTTGCATCTGTGCCGAACAAACCGTGATTACCACAGCGGCCAATCGTTTTCCAAATACGCCCGTTATGGCCCTGGCCATTGCCGTCAAAAACCCAAAGCAGGTGATTGAAAAACCGGGCGCTCCCTGTGGCGCTTGCCGCCAGGTCATCCATGAAACGGAAATGAAAAACCAGCAGGACATGCGCATTATTCTACAGGGTGAAACTGGCCCGGTTTACGTTTTTGAAAAAGGCCTGGACTTGCTGCCATTGGCATTTGATGGGAGTTTTTTGTAAAAAATTCACTCCAAAGGTTCCACGTTTTTCCTGTGCCAATAACGGATAAGCCAAACTGCAAAAACATTGAAAATCAAAATCGTTATCCCCGTCATAAAGGCCACCATCCACGAAATGGCAAAGCCTCCTTCCCATAGGTCGTGCTGCACTTTGTAATTGAAAAAGTACTCTTCCAAAACGATGAATTCCAGGCAGTTGAAGACCACGTAGAATACGGTCGCCCACCAAACATACCTTGCCAACTTGGTATTCCACAGCAAAAAAACGCCCCAGCCCCACAGCAACAATGCGGCAGCCCGCAGGGCCATGATAAAAAAGGCCCTGCGCTGCATAAATTTCAGCACCGTTTCTGAGGGCGACATTTGATCGTTGCCCCAGATTTGGTTACGCTGTGCCATCCAAGCGGTGAAAAGGATGGTGACTACGGCCAGTATTGGGAGAAACATTTTTTTCATCACAAAATGGGTTTACGGTTTATTCAAAACAAATATAATGACAGCAAGAATGTGGTTCTTTGGGTTGAAATTTGCAACAAAAGTCACAGTCCGCAATTCAACCTTTGCAATTGCGTTTTGTTAAAACCAGTCAGTTTTGCCTGTGTTGACCCGATTGTACAACTCAATTTTTTTTAAATGAAAAAATCCCTGATTTCACTCGCACTTTTTCTTGTTTTTTTGATGCAAGCCAATGCCGCTTTTATGCTGTTGCCAATGGATTTGGAACAGCGCAACCACCTGAAAGCTTATGGCGTCACCTACTGGGTGCTCGATCACAATATAGAAGCATGGTGGCTGCTGAACTATCGTGGCGGCAGTTTCGCTTTTCCACATACCACCGTATTTGAAACAGAGTGCAAAATCAGGGGCGTGAGTTTTGAAATCATCCCGGATGCCGCCTTCAACAAAATTTTGGACGACATCGCCCAGCCAGAGGTCAATATGGACGCCGTCAAATTGGAAAAACCGCCAAAAATCGCCGTCTATACACCCACCGAAAGTTTTAAAACCCAACGTGGCGACGCTTTTCAGCCCTGGGACGACGCCGTCACCCTCGTTTTGACTTACGCCGAAATCCCTTTTGATCAATTGTACGACGAGGAGGTGCTGGCCGACAAACTGACCGAATACGATTGGCTGCACCTGCACCACGAAGATTTTACCGGGCAATACGGCAAGTTTTACTCTGGTTACCACGCCCAGGAATGGTACCGGGAAAACCAGCGCCTGTCAGAGGATATCGCTCAAAGACATGGTTTTGCGAAAGTTTCGCAACTGAAATTGGCCGTTGCAAAAAAAATCAAGGAATACGTCGTGGGCGGCGGCTTTATGTTCGCCATGTGCTCCGCTACAGATACTTATGACATCGCACTCGCCGCCGATGGAGTGGACATCTGCGACAAATACTACGACGGAGATGCGCCCGACCCCAACGCCCAGGCAAAACTTGACTTTTCAAAAACCTTCGCTTTTCAAAATTTCCAACTGATCAAAAACCCGCTCGAATACGAGCATTCAACCATTGACAGCCATTATGGCCGAAGCATCGAGCCGGAGCAGGACTATTTCACCCTGTTTGATTTTTCTGCCAAATGGGATCCCGTGCCGACCATGCTCACCCAGTGCCAAACCCGCACTGTGAAGGGGTTTATGGGCCAGTCCACCGCATTTAAAACCGAATTTATCAAATCCAATGTGCTTGTTTTGGGCGAAACGAAGCCCATGAAGGAGGCCCGCTACCTCCACAGCCCTTACGGCCAAGGCTTTTTCACCTTCTATGGCGGCCACGATCCGGAGGACTACCGCCACTACGTCCACGATCCCGATACGGATTTGAACCTGCACCCCAATTCGCCCGGCTACCGGCTTATTTTGAACAATGTACTATTCCCGGCGGCGAGGAAGAAGGAGCGGAAGACGTAATTTAAAAGTCTTCAGTTAGCAGTTCTCAGTCTTCAGTCGGGGCCTGCCTTCGCCATGAAAGAATCGAGAGGAGGGGTTTTAAAAACCCCG
>JBGSKQ010000092.1:0-110323 GCA_041741095.1 Saprospiraceae bacterium | reverse complement strand
CGGCTCCCCGCCCCCCCCCAACGCTGGGGGAGAGGGATTCCAGGGGCTATCGCCCCCGAGCCCCCATTTCAAAATGTCAAGAAATTTAGTTTACAGAGTAATCAGTTTTTCATAAAAATTCCTTTGTTATGCTAAAACTTGCACTCCCCTTCCTGGCGCTCTTCACCAGCCCGGCCCTCGCCCAATTCCCCAACATTCTTATTCACGACGTGGGCAATCCGAAAGAAACTTCCATTGCCATCAACCCCAAAAACACCAGCCAAATGGTGGCCGGGGCCAACCTCGACAACTTTTATTACTCGCACGATGGCGGCCAAACCTGGACTTTGGGCAAATTGGCCTCACCCTACGGCGTGTGGGGCGACCCTTGCCTGGTGGCCGATACCAGCGGCAATTTTTATTTTTCCCACCTTTCCAATGTCAATTTTGGTGAAACATGGCTCGACCGCATCGTCATCCAAAAATCAAGTGACGGGGGAGCCACCTGGAACGAAGGAACCTACGCAGGGTTGAATTTGCCAAAAGATCAGGACAAGCCCTGGATGGCCTTCGATGCCAACCCGCAAAGCCCCTTCAAAGGCAAGCTATACATCGCCTGGACGGAATTCGACAACTACGGCAGCAATGATCCCCAAAACCAGAGCCGCATCCTTTTTTCCACCTCCCCCGATGCCGCAGCTACTTGGAACGAACCCGTCGTCGTGAGCGAAATGACCGGCGACTGTATTGACTCCGACAACACCGCCGAAGGCGCCGTGCCTGCCATCGGCCCTAACGGGGAAGTCTATCTTTCCTGGTCGCTCGACGACACGATCTGGTTCGACCGCTCGCTGGACGGCGGGGCGACCTGGCTCGCCGACGATATTTTCGCCACCACTCAGCCCGGTGGCTGGAATTTCAACGTGCCGGAAATTTACCGCTGTAATGGTTTTCCAGTCACGGCCTGCGACCTGAGCAGCGGCCCCCATCACGGAACCATTTACATCAACTTCAGCGACCAGCGCAACGGCTCCGACGACACGGATGTATTTTTGATAAAATCCACGGACGGAGGGAACACCTGGTCGCAGCCCCGCCGGGTGAACAACGACCCGCCCGGCAAGCACAACTTCTTCACTTGGATGGCCATTGACCAAAGCAGCGGATTCCTGTATTTCGTTTTTTATGACAGGCGGGATCATCTGGACGCAAACACCGAGGTCTATCTGGCCTACTCAACCGACGGCGGTGAAACGTTTGCCAATTTGAAAATCAGCGAGCAGCCTTTTCTCCCCAACGGGGCCTTCTTTTTTGGGGACTACACGGGCATCGCTGCCCACGAAGGCCACATCCACACCATCTGGACGGCCCAAAACCAGGCAGGGGCAACGAGCATTTGGACGGCAGCTTTGTTAAACCCGGTCGGTACAAACAGCGGCAACTTTTTTTCCCTGCAAACGAACCTGCAAAACAGGCCCAACCCATTTTTTGGAAATACAAAAATCACTTTCAATACTGCTGTAAATCAATTACTTACGCTTAGTGTCCACGATGTGTTCGGCCATCAGGTCGGCGCTATTTTTACAGAAAAAAAATTCTCCAACGGCGCACACGAAATGCCTTTTGACAATGCTGTTTACCAATTAAGACCTGGGATGTATTTTTTGAAATTGAGCAACGGGCAGGCAATGGAAACTTGTAAAATGATGATTATGGAATAGGCGCTTATTGGGCTTTGATCCTATTGGTCAGCGCTACGAAATCCTCCACGCTCAACACCTCCGGCCGCTGTTTGAAGAAGTCCTCTTCCAGCACAGAGGCATCGCTGAAAAATGGTTTCAAGGTATTTCGCAGCATTTTGCGCCTTTGGCTGAAGGCTTGTTTCACCACTTTTTTATATAAAACCTCGTCGCAGCCCAGTTCGCCGCCCCGCCGTGTCAAGCGGATGACACCCGACTGTACTTTTGGAGGTGGGTTGAAATTGCCGTTGCCGACAGAAAAGAGGAATTTCCCCTCATAAAAAGCCTGCGTCAAAACACTGATAATGCCGTAGTCTTTGCCGCCGGGTTTGGCAATGATGCGTTCGGCCATTTCTTTTTGAAACATGCCGACCATTTGAGGCACGAGGTGGCGGCTTTCCACCATTTTGAATACAATTTGGGAAGAGATGTTGTAGGGGAAATTGCCGATGATACTGAGTTGATCGTTGATCGTTGAATGTTGTTCGTTGTTCCCTGCCTCTTCGGCTAGCGGGCTTGAACGCTGTTCGTTGGGGAAAATATCGGCGAGCCTGATTTTTAAAAAATCTTCGGCGATGATGCGGCCCTGTAGTTCAGGGTAATTTTTTTCCAAAAAAACCACCATGTCGGCGTCGGCCTCCACTACCCTCAGATCATAGTTTTTCTGCAAAAGATACTTCGTGAGCATCCCTTTGCCCGGCCCCACTTCCAACACTTTCGGGGAGGATTCATCCTCCAGGACAAGTGCATCTGCAATGCGCCCGGCGATGGCTTCATTGGTCAAAAAGTGCTGTCCGAACGATTTTTTGGCTCGCATGGGCGAAATAGTTAATTTTGGCGCTCCCTTGCCGAAAGGCCACGTCTGATGGAAACATAGCTCGTTCCGCAAACGTATCCCGGCAGCAACAAAAGTAACAACCACCTGTGGAAGAAATAACCGAAATTGTAGATCAGGCACTATTGCCTACCGACAAAAAAAACCGCCCCATCATCGGCATCACCGTTGGCGACATCAACGGCATCGGACTGGAAGTCATTTTGAAAGCCCTTTCCCATAAAATGATGCTGGATATTTGCATCCCCGTCATTTATGGCTCCTCGAAAGTCGTTTCATACCATAAAAATATTGTGGCACTGGACGAAGTGACTTTTTACGGCCAGCGCAACGCCGAACGCCTTCATTATGATAAAATCAACGTGGTGAACTGTTGGCAGGAAAATGTCAACATTACCCTCGGCAAGCCTACGGACATGGGCGGCAAATACGCCCAAATGAGCCTCGAAAATGCCGTAAAAGATTTAAAACTGGGCCTGATTGACGCCCTCGTAACCGCTCCCATCCACAAGAAATCCATGCAGTTGGCAGGCTTCACGCATGTGGGCCACACGGAATACCTCACCAAGGAACTGGATGCCAACAACAGTCTGATGCTGCTCGCCAGCGACCGCTTTCGGGTAGGATTGGTGACTGCACATATTCCGCTCAGGGATGTTGCAAAAGCCATTACCAAAGATCGGATTATTGACAAGCTGCGCATTTTCGAAGAAACCCTGCGCATGGATTTTGGCCTCGAAAAGCCCACCATAGCCGTGCTGGGACTGAACCCCCATGCTGGCGAAGAGGGTATGTTGGGCGACGAAGAAGAAAAAGTAATACGCCCCGCTGTGGTAGAGTGCAAAAAACGGGGCATGATGGCCTTTGGGCCTTACCCTGCCGATGGCTTTTTCGGCTCCGGCCAGTTCAACAAATTCGATGGTGTATTGGCCATGTACCACGACCAGGGTTTGATCCCCTTCAAGGCGCTCACTTTCGGCAGCGGCGTCAACTATACCGCGGGTCTTTCCGCCATCCGCACCTCGCCCGATCACGGCACGGCTTTCGACCTGGCCGGTAAAAACGAGGCCGACCCGTCGTCGTTTCTTCATGCTATTTTTACGGCCATTGACCTGCACCGCAATAGGAAGGAATACCTTGAACTAAAACGCAACGCCGTGCGGAGGGTAGAGACAGAAGAGGAAATACAGGAGGGAGATGGTTGAGGTATGTGCGTGACTATTCCTCCTCGTCAGAAAAGTCATTCCGTTCACGCAATTTTTTATCGTCCACATTTTCATTCAAAAATTCATTGAGTTTTTCAATGTCCAGATTCGACGTAATCTCGCTGAACTGGTTGATTTTGATATCGAAGCCTTTGAGTTCGTCGTGGACACGTGGGGCTTCTTTTTTGGGCTGTTTTTTTGCCATGATGAAATTGTTATAAAAGAAAATATCCTAAGTGAAATTTAAAAAATAATATAGACCACTTTGATTTACAAAAACCTGTTAACCAATGTTTTGTAAGCTCATTATTTATAGTTCATCATTCACTAATCCAATTTTGAGTCAAAATACTCAAACCCCTTCCGCAATCGCTCTATCGTTCTTTCCTTACCCAGCACTTCCATCATTTCATAGACAGCCGGGCCTTGCATAGTGCCGGCCAAGGCAAGGCGCAAGATGGGCATCACCTGGCCCATTTTCAGGCTGCGTTCTTCCATAAAATTTTTCACGGCGGTCTCTATATGAGTACTGTCAAAAGTGTCCACTGGGGCGAGTTTGGCCACTAGGGCCTCAAAAATCAGGCGGCTGTCCGGCTTCCAGTTTTTGCCTATTTTTTCATCATCATAAAACTTGATATCCTCAAAAAAGTAATAAGCCTGGCCTACAAAATCAGTCAGCACGGCCATCCTGTCTTTCATCAGTTTGCAAACGGCAACCAGGTAAACCTTGGAGGCCGAGTAGCCATGCGCCGCCATGTAGGGTTGTAAAATTTTGGCCAAATCCTCGCCATCGGCTGCATGTAGGTACTGCTGGTTGTACCACTTGGCCTTGTCGTAGTCGAAGCGGGCACCGCCCTTGCTAATTTTTTCGAGGGAAAATGCCTCCGCCAATTCCACCAAAGAAAAAATTTCCTGCTCCGTGCCTGGGTTCCAGCCTAAAAAAGCGAGGAAATTGATGACCGCCTCCGGCAAAAACCCAAACTCCTTGAAGCCGTCAAAACTATCTTCGGGCACCTCCCCTTTCCAGCCAAGCGGGAATACAGGTATGCCAAATTTGGCCCCGTCCCGTTTGCTCAATTTCCCCTTGCCGTCGGGTTTCAGAATCAGGGGCAAATGGGAAAACTCCGGCATAGTCGCCTCCCAACCGAAAGCCCTGTACAGCAAAACATGGTGGCCCGTGCTGGGCAGCCATTCTTCGCCACGGATGACGTGGGTGATTTCCATCAAATGGTCATCCACGATGTTGGCGAGGTGGTAGGTAGGCATGCCGTCGCCTTTCAGCAGCACCTTGTCGTCCAGTTCATTCGTCTGGAAAGTGACCTCGCCCCTGATCAAGTCCTGAAAGGTAACGTTTTCATTTTCAGGCACTTTTAGTCGGATGACATAAGGCGCACCGCTTGCCAGGAGTTGCAGCGTTTCCGCTGGGGTGAGCGACAGGCTGTTTTTCATGTCACGGCGGGTGGCACCGTCGTATTTAAAATTGTGGTTGCCCTTTTCGGCTTCGGCCTTGCGTTTTTCCTCCAGTTCTTCCGGCGTATCGAAGGCATAGTAGGAACCGCCGTTTTCAAGGAGTTGGAAAGCATATTTGGCATAAATATCCTTGCGTTCGGATTGGCGGTATGGGGCATAATCACCGCCAAAACCCGGCCCTTCTTCGGGCAGCAGGCCGCACCATTTCAAGGATTCGATGATATATTCTTCCGCACCTGGCACATACCTGCCTTGGTCGGTGTCTTCTATCCGAAGGATGAAGGTTCCGCCGTGTTTTTTTGCAAAAAGATAATTGTAAAGGGCGGTGCGCACGCCACCAATGTGCAGCGGGCCAGTGGGGCTGGGTGCGAAACGAACCCTGATTTTTCTGTCGGACATAATTTTGAATTGAATTGGCCTATCGCCAATGGCTTAAAGCCAATAGCAGTCAATATTTTGGAATTTATAAAAAAACTGATGCCCATCGGCAGCAAAAAGGACGTACAATCCGTTGAAACACAAACGATTTGCCCACCTTTAAGCACCAATTGGGAGAGTGCAAAAGTAAAAGTTCTCCCCCGCCTTTTCAACTCATTCGCACAGACAGGAAATACTGGAAAACGATAGCCCTGTAAAAATCATTCTTGGCCCATGCTGCACCAACCGATTTATCCAATATATCCAAAACACGAAGCACTATGTATTTGGTAAAAACTCCTCAGTTTATCCAGTCCCTATTCCCCAATTTTACCTGGCGTGTACCCTCCCGGGAAAAGACCCTCTACTTTACATTCGATGATGGCCCCATTCCCGATGTGACGCCTTGGGTACTTCGCCAATTGGAAGAATTCGGCGCAAAGGCTACCTTCTTTTGCGTTGGCGACAACATCAGGAAGCACCCAGCGGTCTTTAATCAGGTGCTGGAGGCAGGCCATACCGTTGGCAACCATACCTTCAACCACCTGAACGGCTGGCGGACGGATAACATTCCATATTTTCACAACGTGCGCCGTTGCGCCCACCTGGTCAATTCCGAACTGTTCAGGCCGCCTTATGGCAAGCTGCGGCCCAAGCAATCCGAATTCCTGCAACGCCATTACCGCATCGTGATGTGGGACGTGCTGAGCGGCGACTTTGATCCAGACATCAGCCGTGAGCAATGCCTATCGAACGTGATGGACAATGCCCGGCCAGGCTCTATCATCGTTTTTCACGACAGCCAAAAAGCCTGGAGCAAATTGCAATATGTGCTGCCCAAAACCCTGGAGCATTTTGTTGCAAAAGGTTTCCGTTTTCATGCCCTGGAAGGACAAAAGGCCGAAAGCGAGGTGCTGGCCGCCGTGGCCTGAATGCTCCATTCCGTTTAAATTCCCTTGAAGTCCACTGCCTCCCCTTCCGAAATAACCAGCGGTATTTGACTGCGGATAGCATTTTGCTGCGAGCGGGGCAATTTTTCATACGGAAGCCTATACTGAAGCTGGGCGGCCTCGTCCCACAGTTCTTGATAGGCCGCCTTCAATTCATTGTAAACTGACAAATAAGTTTGATAGGAAGTGCTGCGGTCGTTTTGCAGGGAAATCACCGCCTGGTTGGGGCTGATGACCAAGCTGGGATCCTTGTTTGGGTTAAGGATAAAAAGCTTTGCCGCCTGGCGGAGCTGTTCGACCCTGGAAGGCACATCTTCCACCAATAGCTCATCATTAAAATTTAATCGCACGGACAAAATGTTGCGGTTGGGAATGGCGGGCGGCTCCTCCACATCGAAGGGCGGCAATTTGACCGAAATACCCTTTTCAATGTCAATGACCGTCGTGACAAGGAAGAAAACCAACAACAGGAAGGCGATGTCGGCCATCGAACTGGCGTTCATGGCGGGCATGGCCCGACGGGTTTTAGTTGTAAACATAGCTTTAAATTTGGATGAAATAATAGCTTATACTGCCTATTAGATGTGTACCAAAAGCACTTTGGCGGTTGGCTGGTTTATATTTGCCAAGTGTAAATGAGTACGTGTTTTTTCAAAATATTTATCCAATACAAAACGAAAATCAATGAAACGGCTTCCCCTTTTCAGCTTTTTGCTGGCGGCAAATTTCCTGTTTGCCCAAATCCCACACCTACATCAACATGACCGGGCCATTCAGTTTCCCGATGTGCCAGGCTACAAAACAGTGGTCTGCGACTTTCACATCCACACGGTTTTTTCGGACGGCAGCGTGTGGCCCGACATCCGGGTACAGGAGGCTGTGCGGGATAGCGTGGACGCCATCTCACTGACGGAACACCTTGAATATCAACCACATAAGGACGATATTCCGCACCCCGACCGCAACCGTGCCTACGTGTTGGCGGAACAATACGCCCGCCCCTACAACCTCATCGTAGTGGCCGGCTCCGAAATCACACGAGACATGCCGCCCGGCCACTCGAACGCCCTTTTTATTACTGATGCTAACAAATTGATGATTGAAGACCCCGTGGCGGTTTTCAAAGAGGCGAAAAACCAGGGCGCTTTTACTTTTTGGAACCACCCCAACTGGATAGCCCAGCGCCAGGATGGCGTGGCCACCATGACCGACATGCACAAAATGCTGGTAAAAGATGGCCTGCTGCACGGCATCGAAGTGGTAAACGACATCACCTATTCCGACGAGGCGCTGCAAATCGCCCTCGACTACAACCTCACCATCATGGGCACTTCCGATGTACATGGCCTGGTGGACTGGGGCTACAAATTGGACGAAGGCGGCCACCGCCCTGTGACCCTGGTTTTTGCCAAAGAAAAAACTGCCGAAGGCATCAAAGAAGCCCTGTTCGCAAGGCGGACAGTGGCATGGCACAACAACACGCTTATTGGCAGGCAGGAGCATTTGCTGCCGCTCATCGAGTCGTCTATCACTGTGCAAAAGGCTGAATATCAAGGCCCTTCCGCCGTGGTCAATGTTTTTTTGAAGAATGACAGCGATGCCATGTTTGTCCTTTCCAACAAAAGCAAATACACCTTTCAGGAAGATGCTGGCATCGTGATGCTACAGCCCCACGGGACTGCCAAAGTGGAGGTCAAAACATTGGAACAGCTAAAGGAATTTGAACTGGAATTTGAAGTGCTGAACGTCGTGACGGCACCAGGGAAGCATCCAGTCTGGAAAGCAAAAGTAGAAGTTAAGTAAGGCGGGTTTTCAAAAATACCTTGGCGAGTTCACCCTTTCCACCGATTTGTAAAAATCGTAGCCCAGCATCACCTCGAAGGAGCCGCTGGTGTAGGTTTTGATTTCGGTGAGCGGATAGTCATAGGCAAGGCCGATGCGCAGGCCGTTTTTCATCAAAAAACTGGTCCAGATGTCGAAAGAGTCGTAGGAACTGCGCTTGGCGCTGGTTGAATTTTCTGTAAATGCAGCAAATGCGGAGCGGAAAGAAGCCCCCACCCAAAATTTTTCCCAAAACAAAAGGGAGGCATCCAGGTCGAAAGAAGTAGGTGCGCCCACCTCCCGCACGATATTCCCCTGTTTGAAGAATTCGTTGAAAAAGCCCACGCTTTTTATCAGGATGGAAGGTTTAAAAATAATCTCGCCATTGTCCAAAGGCACGGCCCCGCCCATCGTCAAGTAAAAATGGCGGTAAGTACCGGCCCATTTGCGAATGGATTCCTGCTCCGAAGCAGTGACTTCCCGCAAGTCGAAATGAACGAGATGCGGCACGGAGACGCCTGCATAAAATTTGGAAGACGCATAGTAAAGGCCAGCCCCAAAATCGGGCAACCACACATTGGGGTTTTTCCCATCAAAGGCGGCGTCGAGTTCACGGGCGTCTTTGAAGTCCAACTCGTCCCAGTCAGCCCGCCAGTTCATGGCCCCGGCCAGCAAGCCGATGGACATGATACCATTGCCGAATGGCACCCGATAGGCGTAGTTTATATTGGCCAAAGTGCTTTTGTGCGCCCCGATTCGGTCGTGAACTAAATTGACGCCCAAGGCTATCCGCTTGTTGACGGGCGAATGGATGGAAAAGGTCTGCGTGACGGGCCTGCCGTCGTAGCTGCCGCCGTTGCCCCAGCCAAACCATTGGTCACGGTACAGTGCCACTGCCGACATGTAGCCTTTGCTGCCAGCATAGCCAGGGTTATAGACCAGCGAATTGAACATGTATTGGGTAAACTGTGGTTCTTGCTGTGCCTGTAATGGATTGGGCAGTGCGGCCAATATTTGCAAAAGGCTAACGATGCCTGACAAGAGAAGGATCGAAGATGATTTTTTACAAAAAAAACCGAGTGGATATGTTTTGCCGAATGGGTACATCCTATGGGAAACTTTGCGGGGGCGGGAAGGATTTTTAAAATTTAAAAACCTAAGAGAATGAATGGGAAAACTGTGCCGCTTTGGGGATCTTATAATTTTATCCTTAGACCAAGGCCCGCCTCAACCCCCCGCAGATAGCTCTGTACTTCTTCGTTTTCATAAATGGGATTGATGCTTCGCTGGAAGGAGCTTTCCATAAATAGTCCCCAACGTTGATTAAACAGGTAGTTTACATCAATACCGAGCCTGTAGCCGAAAGTCACTTTTTGCAAATCGGAAAGGGCGGGATTGCCGATGGAGGTATGCCGCTGGTGGATAGCCCCGTGGTAGGAAACCAGGGAAGAATACTCCGAATCAATGCCCAGGGCCAGATTGGTGCGCAGCCCAGCCTTCAGTCCGAAACGGAGGGGTGCTTTCCCAAATGCAAATTTGAGCATCAGTGGCAGACTCAACAGTTGAATCCGCTGTTGGATGGAAAGGTCGAGGTTCATCAGCTCCCCCTCAGCAACGCTGGCGCCGCTTTCACGGGTTAGGATGAGTTGGGCGGGATAATTGCCGAACGGGGAGGGCAAGGAATGGTTGTAAACGTTGTCGTAATTGCCGTCGTCGTGCTGGTACTCGTTCTGGTGGGTGTAAGGTACCTGCAGGCGATAATCGGTCTGGGTGTTGGAAACGAGGTAGTCAAGGCCCGTTTCGATAGACCAATTTTTAGAAAATACAGCTTCCAGCCCGATGCCCGTTCCGAACGCAGCTAATGGTTTTTCGCCCTCGATGATGGCAGGCTGGTTGCCGGCAAGTTGGCTGCCAATAAAACCCACGCCAGCTTTTAGGCTGGCATACCATTGCATGGCAGCATGGCTGCGCTTGTCTGGCAGTTGCAGGGTTGGGCGCTTTGTGTTGTTGGGGATGGGTGACAAGGCGAGATAATCCACCAAGGGCGGAATTGAAATACTCGTTAACCCTCCATTTTCGGCTGGGTTTGCAGCTATGCTTTCATTGTTAAAAAATTCCGCAGGGTCGTCGCTTGTGCCAATGTCCATAGCAGATGCGCCAATGGAGATAGGGCTGTTTTGAATTATCAATGTAATGCCGGGATGGGCATTTTTTGAAGTGTGTGACAATGAAGACGGGAAGAACGTTTTCCCTGAAGTGGGCAGCGAAGGCTTATCCTCTTTTGGTGTTTTTTCTGAAATTTCGCTGGTGGCAGGTAGTGCCTGTTTTTGAAGGCATTCTTCTTTCAAGTAATTCAAAGAATCTTTGGCCGACTCCAGTTGGTTTTGCAAAATACCCAATTGCCGCTGGTGGCCACATTCCCGCCAAAAGAAAATAAACAGCAAGGCCAGCACAAGCGACGCCGCAAGGTAAGGAAAGGTGATTTTATTCCGGGCCGCCCTGTTGTTTACCAATCCTTCCGAAAGCCCCTCCCATACCTTGCCGGATGGCGAGTTCCAGCCGTCCTCGGCATGTTCTTGGGCCGCCAGTTTTTGGCGGAGCAATTCCTTGATCCGTTCGGTATTTTTATCCTTTTCGCTCATAACTGGTCAGGAGGACACAAGGTCCGATACTTTTTGCTGTAATGCCAACCTTCCTTTGCGCAGTTGGGACTTGGAAGTATTCTCGGAAATGCCGAGCATTCCCGCTATTTCCTGGTGCGAATAGCCTTCGATCATGAACAGGTTGAACACCACTTTGTACCCTTCTGGCAACTGCTGTATCAATTGTACAATCTCTTTGGCAGACAACATTGAAATGATGTCTTCATCGTAAAGAGCCTTGTTTTCAATAACGCTTACGTCGTAGTCAACAAAGGCCAGTTTTTTTTTGCGGAGGTGCTGCAAGGCAGTATTGACCATTACCTTCCTCATCCATGCTGGCAGACTTCCTTTTTCAGGGTCGAACTGGTGCAAATCCCTGAAAACCTGCATGAAGCCATCCTGGAGAAAGTCTTCCGCCTCTGCCCGGTTAGGCGCATAACGGAGGCAGACCATGAACATACTTACCTTGTATTTTTCATACAAAGCCTGCTGACGGCGTGCCTCGCCCCTCAAACAGCCTTTTACAAGAAGTTCATCGGTCATTGCCACAAAAAGATTGTACGCCCCTTATGTGCAGGGCGGTGTGAAAAGGTTGCCTGACGAAAGTGTGTTTTGGAAAAAATGTTTTTAATAAAATTTTCAGGGTCAGGCAACTTTCCCAAAACCTTCTGCACATAGCGTTTTTGAAAATCGGTTTTCTGGATTTTTAACAAAAACAAAGAACCAGGCTGAAGAGCAAAGTCTTGTTGCCACCGGGTTCTAACCAAAAAAATGTATCATGAAAAATTTTACCTTACTACTCTTGTGCCTCCTAACGGCACTGCCAGGATGGGCGCAGACCGCCCGTTTGCAGATTATCCACAATTCTGCTTCCCCAACTGTGGACATTTGGGTAAACGGTAGCCCTTTCTTGACAGACTTTGAATACCGCACCGCCACCCCTTACGTAGATGTGCCTGCCGGCACCACCCTGAGCATCGGCGTGGCGCCTTCGCCGAGCGACGACCCCAGCGACATCATCGCCAGCTTCGACGTGAACTTTACCCCTGGAGGCACCTACGCAGCCATCGCCTCCGGCCTGGTGGGCAATGCCGTTACGCCGTTTACGCTCAATTTGGTGGAAGACACCCGTGAGGCCGCAACTTCAGGCAACGTTGACTTCATCGTCAACCACGGCTCCACCGACGCCCCAGCGGTGGACGTGATTGCCCGGGGCGTGGCTACGATAGTCCCCAACGCATCCTACGGCGACGTGACACCGTACATCACCGTGCCTGCAGCCGACTACACCCTCGACATCACGCCCGCCGGGCAGAACAGCGAGATCGTGGCTTCTTTCGCAGCGCCGCTGAGCGGCCTCGGCGGAGGGGCGGCCATCGTTTTCGCAAGCGGCTTCCTTGCGCCCGCTGCGGGCCAGCCGGCCTTCGGCCTGTTCGCTGCTTTGCCTGACGGCACCGTGCTCGAACTACCCGCCGTGCAGAACACCGCACGGCTGCAAATCATCCACAACTCCGCCACCCCGACGGTGGACATTTGGGTAAATGGTAGCCCTTTCTTGACAGACTTTGAATACCGCACCGCCACCCCTTACGTAGATGTGCCTGCCGGCACCACCCTGAGCATCGGCGTGGCACCTTCGCCGAGCGACGACCCCAGCGACATCATCGCCAGCTTCGACGTGAACTTTACCCCTGGAGGCACCTACGCAGCCATCGCCTCCGGCTTGGTGGGCAATGCCGTTACGCCGTTTACGCTCAATTTGGTGGAAGACACCCGTGAGGCCGCAACTTCAGGCAACGTTGACTTCATCGTCAACCACGGCTCCACCGACGCCCCACCGGTGGACGTGATTGCCCGGGGCGTGGCCACGATAGTCCCCAACGCATCTTACGGCGACGTGACACCGTACATCACCGTGCCCGCAAATACTTATATTTTGGATATAACTCCCGCTGGCCAACCAAATACCATAGTGGCATCTTACAATGCCGATCTGAGCAGCTTGGGCGGGGGGGCTGCGGTCGTCTTTGCATCCGGTTTCCTGGCACCGCCGACGGCCAACGACCCAGCTTTTGGGCTATGGGTGACGCTGCCTGATGGCACTACCTTCCCGCTGGATCTTGTTTCCAATATAAAGGAAGCCGCTGTGGAGATTGAGGCAGTGGCGGCCTTCCCGAACCCTGCGGACGAATATTTCTTTGTTGAGCTGCAATTAAATTCATCTACCATGCTTCGCATGAGAATGGTGGATTTGAACGGCAAAACAGTCCATGCTGCCAAATACGACGCCTTGCCACAAGGCAGTTTTATAGAAAAAATAAACACAGGCAGCCTTGTTCCAGGGCACTATCTGTTGAACATCCAAACAGACAGTGGTTCCATTTTTCAAAAGATTGTGATAGAGTAGTAGTTTTTGGCAAATCAAAAAAATCATTGCCACCATTTAAAGGCGGGATGGCCGGATTTCCGGCCTCCCGCTTGCGTTTTTTAAAAGACCGGGAATAATCCGTCCTCCCTTTTTAACTTCGTCGTTTCCCGGCATATTTGGCGTTGAACATGCAGGCAGGTGCTCAGGTTATAAAGCTGCCAATGCCAAATTGGCCTATTTGTGAATTTGCTTTTTTCAAGACTAAATGATTGACAAGCCTCGTGATCCAAAGCCCTGTAGCTGCCATTTTACTTCCGCGCTTTTTGCAAGCCTGCAATTAGCTGTGCCACGCGCTGCACTTTTTGCATTCATTCTTCTCGCCGCCTCCTGCTCCATGACCAAGGGCCTAAAAGAAGATGAGCAACTCCACTTTAAAACCAACTTGGAATTTGCCAATCCCGACAAGGTGAACAAAAAGGGAAAGCTCGAATTTGATCTCACTACTATTGCCAAACCAGATCCTGCCACCGGGCTGGCCAAACTACAGGTTGGCTGGTACAACTCCTTGAACAAGAAGGGGAAAGAGAAGGGCTTGGGTGCCTGGCTACAGCGGAAGTTGGGCAAACCTCCCGTCATTTACGACCACTCGCTGGTGGAATCCAGCCGCCAGGTCATGGAAAAATACCTGCAGGACCACGGCTATTTTGGCGCTACCATTTTGGCGGATACCAGCCTCAGCAACAAAAAGGTCACCGTCAATTACACCATCACTTCCAAGGGCCAATATTTCATCCGGGAAATCCACCCGCCCGCCGATACCATTCCACTGACGAGCTTGATGGCCGAACACGAACATGAAACCTTGATTGAAACCGGACAACCATACGACCTGCTTTCGCTCAGCGCCGAAAGGGCCAGATTAGCCTCACTGGCCAACAACAATGGCTATTTTGAGGTGGACAAGGACATTTTTTACTACTTCGTGGACACGACGGCGGGTGAGCAGCAAGTGGATATTTTTTTACGGTTAAGACAAACTGGCGACAGCAGCACCTACCGCATTTACTACATGGGGGAGGCATTTGTTTATCCAGATTATTCTTTGGAAAAAAACAGGGATACGCTCAAATTCGATACCATCCCGTACAGCGATCTCACTATAATTCAAGCTGAAAAAATATTGCGGCCCACCGTGATGAGCCGTTTGGTTTGGCAAAACAACCCACAGCGTTTCAACCTGCGCTACCAGAACTTTGCCGTCAGCCGCTTGCTGAATCTGGGTATTTTCAAATATGTCAACTTGCAGTTTGAAAAAAGGAGGGAGCGAGACACTTTATTTTTAGACAGGCGGGTCTATCTGACACCGGGCCTCATGCGTGACGTGAGCTTAGAGTTTCAGGTAAACAGCCGTTCGGGCAATTTTTTGGGCTCGGAAGTTGGGCTGAATTTTACCCATAAAAACCTCTTCAAAGGTGCCGAGCTTTTTTCGACCAGCCTGACCACCGGTTTTGAAACAAACATCAATTCGAATGGCGGAGATTTTATCAACACCTTGAATATCAGTGGGAAAATGAGCCTCGAATTGCCCGGCATTTATGCGCCTTTCATCAAAAGAAAAGAAGTAAGGGGCGAAGTGCTGCCGAGAACGGTTTTTAGCATAGGCGATGATTTTCAGCAGCGGCCCGGCTTTTTTACCGTCAATTCCTTCAACTTCTCGGCGGGTTACAACTGGCAACGACGCCGCTTGCAGCACAACCTCAACCCCATCTTTGTCAACCTGGTGAATGTTTTGGAAACTTCGGCCAAATTGGATTCCCTGCTGCAACAAAACCGCCGGCTGCGGGCCAGCTTCGAGAATGTGCTGATACTGGGTTTGAACTATGCTTTTTCCTTGTCAAACCAATCCGACAACGTGGGGAAAAGCTACTATTTCTATCGGGGCGGATTCGAATCGGCAGGTGCCCTCCTGAACGCCGTGACGAGTGGAAGTGGCAGCGAAAGGCCCAGGGAAGTTTTCGGCATTGCTTTTTCGCAATATTTAAAATTTGACAGCGATTTCCGCTACTATATCCTCTTCCGCAAAACGATGATCGCCAGCCGCTTCAATGTAGGGTTAGGCTACCCTCACGGCAATTCAACTGTGTTGCCCTATATCAAGCAGTATTTTATTGGTGGGGCCAGCAGTTTGCGGGCATTCCGCATCCGTACCCTTGGACCGGGCGGCTATGAGACCATTCAGGACGATGAAGGCAGCAATTTTGTCGACCAAACGGGCGATATGAAATTGGAACTCAACCTGGAGTACCGATTCCCCATCATCAGCTTCCTCAAAGGGGCGCTTTTTATAGATGCGGGCAACATCTGGCTGGTAAAAGGCGACGCCGACGAAAGTACCCCACAGGCCGAAGGGCGCTTCGATTTCAGCACTTTTTATCGTGAAATAGCCATTGGTACGGGTTTCGGCATCCGCTTGGATTTTGAGGTGGCGGCCATCCGCTTGGATTTGGCCTTCCCATTGCGGAAGCCTTCCCTGAGCGAAGGCGACCGATGGTTGTTTTCAGAAATAAACCCGTTGAAAAGCAGTTGGCGGCAAGAATATTTGGTGTGGAACCTGGCGATCGGGTATCCATTTTAGGCCGCTCACAACTCCTCCCTTTTTTTACTTGCTTTCTGCTTCTTCCAATGTTTTTTCAGGAAAAACCTGTGCTTTTTTCTCTTGCTTTTTTTTGCCCAAAACGAGGTTCAGGCCAGCCCGCAGGTTGGTGCTGCGCCCCTTGTACGGGTCAATCAAAGTGATGAGGTTGTCGGAAATAACGAACAATTGCACAGGCCCCAGTTGCAGGGTCATGTTCGCCCCGATAAAAGCAGAAGTTTGGCTGTGGTAACCAGCCACCAAGCCGGCATATAGGAAATTCCTGACCTGTTTTTGTAAATGGGCAGCCACTGATAAACTGGTCTGGTACTGATAGGATTCAGCTTGTAAGGAAAGGCCCGCTTGCAGTTTTGGCGATATTTCATATTTGCCGGCCACATAATAGCGGTTGGGCAATTTGGACACAAATGGCTTGCGGCTTGAAGCGGGCACAAACAGTTCGTCGAGGGTGTCCTTTACCGTTTCAAAATCAAAGTCCTTCCCTTCATCGTTCAGCGGGCGCACCGACTGGCCGTCGTAGCGGTATTCACCTTGGCTGCGCTGCTCCAACACATGCTCTTTCCAGTTGATGTTGCCGAGGTCTTGGGCGGCGGCCTGGATTCCCAGTTTATCGTTCAATTTGGCTGAAATGCCAAGATCCACGGCGAAACCGATATTGTTCGTCCTGAAAATATAGCTGTCGTACTGGTAGCGGATAATGTCCGATTCGTTTTCATCAAAAATATCAGTCAGGCCAGCGGTGTACAGCAGCATGTCCGATTGGAGCGTGAGCTGGTAGTATTCCTCGTCGGTGTGGATGAAGGCCTGTGACCTTGCGGTTTGGATGCCCACAAAACCGTTGATATACTTAAAATTAAGGCCGACGGAAATGTTGTCGAACATTTTAGCCGCCAAGCCAATGCCGTACTCTGTGTAGCCCAGCACATTGAGCTTCGGCCCGATTTCCACCGTTTCGCCGATGAAAGCGCCGTTGCCCCGCCAAAGCAGTTCAGGCAGTCCTTTTGGGTAAAGAAATTGAGCGTCAAGGTGGGTATTTGAAAAAAACGAAGCCTGGAATTTTTTCAAAAACTGGAAGGAAAGTGCATAGCTGTTCACCGAAGCGGCCAAGCGGGCAGTGTTGCCAGTGGCAGCCATTTGGGCCAGCGCAGGTTCCAGGTTCAGCTCCTTTTGCCCTTCCTTTTCCTGTATCAAGCTACCCAGGTTGAAACTTGAATTTTGAAAACCTACATAGGCATTTGGCAAGGCATAGTTGATTTTGGCATCGGTGAAAATGGCCGGATTCATCTGTGTGGGAGCCTGCACCAAATGCGGAAGGAACAACAACCCCTGCTCCTGTTGCGCCCAAACGGACGCAACAGAGAGGATTGTAAAAATGAGAGTGGAGATTTTTTTCATAGTTAATGTAATTGTAGCCCCTGAAATGAGGATAGTCCGAGTATTTGGGAACATTGCCAAGGCCTTGAAAATCAATGCCATATAGCTTTATTCTTCTGCGCTCTCCTTCCTCTTTTTTTAAAATAAAATTTAGGGTTGTTTATCAAAAGTGAGTGAAAGGCCGACGTTCAAGTCAATTTGGTAATCCGTGTACATATTCACAGGCGTTTGGCCGTTGCCCAGCGTCTGGAACCTGACTTCATAAATATTTTTTGTGGCGTTGTCTAATTGGCTGATTTGCTCTGAATTCAAGCTGACGAAGATTTCGCCCTTGGCGATGCCGTCCGGGTTTACCTTGCCGTTTGCGTCCATTGTGGCGGGTTCAATGGTTGCGTTTTCGACGACCACCGTCTCGCTGCCATCTGCGCCAAGGGCGATGATGCGGGCAGAAGTGGTGAGCGGCAGGCCGTTTTTATATAAAATTTTCAAGTCTGCTTTTTCGATGTCATTTACCGTCAGGCCATCTTCCAGGTTGAGGTCAAGGGCCTCTCCCGTGTCACGATAGACGAGGTTTTCAACCCTGAACTTAAAGGGCAGGTCAAACTCCAGTGAAGCGGAAAGCTTGCTGTCGGCGGTGACGAAGTTGACTTCTTGTGAATTGTTTTCCGGGTTGATGATGGCCGCCCCGTTAAACACGAGCATCTCTGGGTAAGCAGCCAATAGATTCACGATGTTGGAGTTGCTTTTGTCCACCACAAAGACCGTTTTTTTGACCTGGCCCATTTCGCCCATTTCAGGGTATTTGATGACGACTTTGGGCGGGTTGAGCGCCACGCTGCCGCCATTTTTACCCAAAGCATCCACGTTGAAATTGGCGTGGAGCGGCACCCCAAAGGAGTTTACCACCTCCACCCGCATGACGGGATTATCAAAATAAATGGGCGAGCTTTCGCTGCCAAAAATGTCCAGATCAAAACCCAGGTCAATGGTATTCTCCTCCAGCAGTTCTTCCCGGAAGCCAAAGAAGCCGCTTGCTTCCTCCATTTCCACGTCCTGTAGCGAAAAAACCAAGGACACTTTGTCGTCTTTTGAAAACTGTACTTGGGTACTGCCTGGGCCCGGCACCGATATTTCATAGTCCACATCGAAGCGGTTGAAAGGCTGTGCATTGTCCTGGTCCAGTTTCCAGATAGTGTTGGAAAAATCGAGCGTTCCCGTGTTGGCGTTGCCGGGGCCGATGGTTATTTCACGGCTGATGGCTTGGCCATTTTTAAACACATTGGGAAAAGTCAGTTTCATCTTGAGCGGGGCCTGCACGTCCGAGTTGACGGTGTAGTGGACATTGGCAGCACTGAGCCGAAGGCCATAAATGCGTTCGCCGTTTTCCATGTCAATTTCGTATTGGAGCTTGTCCTGACCGATAGTGCCAGGCTCCAGCATGACTTGACCCGCACTCACCTTAATATCCTTTACCTTTATTTCATAATTCAGCAATGCGTCGAGATCAATCAGTACGGGCAGGCCACCAGAGCCTGGCGAATTTATTTCATGCAAAACCACGCTCAGGTTGTTGCCAACAGTCTTGCCCTGAAGGTTCAATTCCCTCGTTTCCGTAGAGTTTTTGGCGATGTAGGCAAAGTCGAGTACGCCCACCGTCTGGCCGCTTGTATTATCAATGAGCGATGCGCTAAAGTCCTCTAAATCAACAAAAAGTGAATTGTGGACGCTCAATTCGAGTTTGCCATTTTCTATCTGCATGTAGGTGAAATCGGAAAAGGTGGGCACTACTATTTCAGTCTGAACGCTGGTTGAAAAAGCGGGCACTATTTGCAGTTCGCTGTCATTTTGCTGGAGGAAATTTTGGGCCATTGGATCCTCAAAATCGTTGACCAATTCGCCAAAAACGATCTCGAAATTTTCGCCAAAATCATCCACTTCCAAAGTGCCGATGGCAAATTCTTTTTCAAAATTGCCTTGCACATCGTCGGTAAAATCGTTGAGCAATTCGGCGGCAGAAAGCGTGAAAAATTCATCTTCCCGATAAATGACGCCAATGCCATCCTGTGCATCCACGGAAAAGAGCGAGTCCACTTCCAACAGTTCCGAGAGTGAAAAACCAACCTGCCCCACCGGCACTGCCAAGGTGCCATGATAGGGCACATCTATGTCGCTGAATTTGTCCTTATAACAAGCTGGTGCAATCAAAGAAATGAGCATGCCCGCCAAAAGGAGGCGGGGCCAAGGAGTAGGCTTGTACATATTAACCATAGGTGTGGTGTTTTTAAACCTGGGGCAAACAGTGGCAGCAGCAATTGAACAGTATGCACATGCCGCAGGCTGTCTTAGCGCCAGGCGTCTTAAGTTTAGTTCGTTGAAACGGGGGTCGTCAGCAGGAAAAATGCGCTTGGCAAACGCCATGCGTTCCTGTTGCCCACGTCATACTTGTTTGTACACAGTGTTGCTGAATGGTGCCAGGATGCCAAAAAGGCAATGGCAATGAAGATGGGGAGGGCGAAAAAATCCTGAATGTGGTTGAAGTAGGAATCGAAGGAAAAATTAGCCGCACGTTATCTCGATATACCCATGCAAGGAGCATACAAATGGCGGGGGACATTTTTCATTCGTGGGAGCCGGGGAGCTTTAAGGTGGGGAGGAACGTGAGTGGCTAAAACAGATTTTGTGCCATAAAAACAACAACAGGGTAGTTGTAGCCTAAAAATATTGCTTCAAAGATGCCATGCAATGGCCTTATTTAACACAGCCGAGGGCCGCAATTCCTTGTCCTTTGCATCATTAAATGGATATTTTTATCTGAATTCAATTCGATTAAATTATTTAAAAAATACTGCTTTCTGATGGCAAGTCCAGTTTGTCCGCTGCGGCCCAAACCACCACTTAAAAAAACTTGCCCTTTGCCGAATGCTTGCCTTGGGCTTAATTTCGCCAAAAAAATCTAAAGCCATGAAAAATAAAGTCTTCTTTTTCGCCCTTTTGCTGTTTTTTACGGCCTGCCAAACACAGGAAAAGAATGGCCAGCAACAGCTCGGCGAAAGCATCATTGGCCTGGAAAAACAACTCCTGGACGGCAACGGCGATGCCAGCAAAAAACCTGACATCGCTGTGGAATTGGTGGAAAAAACGCTTCAATATGCCGAGCTATACCCGCAGGACACCCTAACGCCAAGTTTGCTTTTTAGGGCAGCCGATGCAGCAAGAGGCGCCAAACAATACGGCAAGGCCGTGCAGCTTTGGGGGCAGGTGTGGCGCAACTACGAAAACCACCCCCGTGCGCCAATGGCACTTTTTCTGCAAGGGTTTACGTTTGACAGCGACCTGCGCAAAGCCGACATGGCCAAAAAGTATTATAACCAGTTTTTGGAAAAATACCCCAACGACCCCTTGGCCGATCAAGTAAAACAGTTGCTGAGCGTGGTGGACGAAAATCCGGAAGATCTCGTGAAGAAGTTCGAGACGGAGTGAGCGCTTATAATCCGCTCGTTATCATTAAGTTAAAAAGCAACAAATTGATCCGTCTTCAGCCGCCAACTAAAGCATCTAAACTTTCAAGCTGTTTATTTTGTACTTCCAAACCCAAAAGTCCCTAAGTCTACCAATTCAAAATCCAATAGCATGATGAAGTTATTTTTTTCCATTTCCCTGACAATTTTCACAGCCTTCCAAGTCCTGGCACAGGGCATTGAGTTTTTTCACGGTACCTGGAAGGAGGCCTTGGAAGAATCTGCCAAACTCGGCAAACCCATTTTCGTGGACGCTTACGCTAAATGGTGTGGCCCCTGCAAACGCATGGCCGCCACTACTTTTAAGGACGAGGGCGTGGGCGAGTTTTTCAATAAAAATTTCATCAATATGAAAATAGACATGGAGGAGGGCGAGGGGCTTACTTTCCGCAACAAATACCCCGTTGGCGCTTTCCCAACCTTGTTTTTTATTGATGCAAATGGTGAAATCATCCACAAAGTGGTCGGTGGTCAAACGGTGGACGGCATCTTGAAAGTGGGCGAATTTGCCCTTGGAAAAGTGGACTACAGCCGGGAATACGCCACCGAATATGAAAAGGGCAAACGGGAGCCGGAATTGGTTTATAACTATGTCAAATCCCTCAACAAATCAAACAAGCCCAGCCTGGCCATCTCCAACGAATACCTGCGCAGCCAGCAGGATTTGACCACAGAATTCAACCTGCGCTTCATCCATGAAGCAGCCGTGGAGGCCGATTCCCGCATTTTTGGGCTTATGATAAAATACCAAAAGGAAATCGGCATGTTGGTCGGCTTGGATGCCCTGAAAGAGCGCATCGCCCTTGCCTGTGAAAACACCGCCAAAAAGGCCATCGAATTCCAGTCGCCCGAACTGCTGGAAGAGGCAAAATCGAAAATGAAGGCGAACTACCCAGAGCGTTCCGCCGCATTCGCCGCCAAATCTGACCGTGCCTACTACAAGGCCGCCAAAGACGCCAAAAAATATGGTGGTGCCTGTGAGGATTTTGCAAAAACAACCAACGGCGACCCTAAGGAGATGCATGCCCTGGCCGACGAAATCGCCTCCAATTTTGGCACTGACGAAAAGTGCATGAAATTGGCCGAGAAATATGCCAAAGAAGCCGCCGAAAAAGGCAAACGCTACAATTATTATCTCACCTACGCCAACATACTGATGGTGAACGGCAAGAAAAAACAAGCCGCAGAAGCTGCCAACGATGCCCTGAAACTGGCAAAAGAAGCAGGCGCCGCTGCCGAACAGGAAGTTCAAATGTTTATCAAACGGCTGGAAAGCTAAAAATGGGCATCTTGTTTCATTGCTTCATTGTACACAATGGCCTTGAAACAAATCCACCATGTAACAAAATAGCAATGAAGCAATTAATCATCCTCTTATTTTTTGCTTTCCTCATGGGGAGCAACACTTTTGCCCAAAGCGGCATCCAATTTTCGGAAGGAAGTTGGAAGGAATTGTTGGCGAAAGCTGACAAGGAAAACAAGCTGATTTTTATGGACGCCTACGCCGAGTGGTGCGGGCCTTGCAAAAAGATGTCCAAGGATATTTTTACCCAACAGCAAGTGGGCGAATATTTCAACAGCAAATTTGTCAATGTGAAAATGGACATGGAAAAGGGAGAGGGCATTGGCCTGGCGAGCGATTTTGGCATCATGGCCTATCCGACCCTGTTGTTCATTGATGAAAAAGGCAAGGTGGTACACCGGGCCGTCGGTTACCACACCACCGATTTGTTGCTCGATCTGGGAGCAGCGGCACTCGACCCCAACAAAAATATCAGCGCCATACAGACCAGATACGATCAGGGCGACCGCAGCCCGGAACTGCTGAAAACGCTCTCCTTCGCCAAGTTCGACGCTATGGATGGCACTTATGGCCAAACCGCCGCCGAATATTTGGCTACGCAAACAGACTGGGGCACTGACGACAATATGGATTTCATCATGCGCATGGCCGACGACCTGGACTCCGACATGGCGCAGCACATGATGAAAAACCGCCCTGCTTATGAGAAAAAATATGGCCCCCAAGCCCTAGCTGGAAAGGTGGAAGAATTGGTGCAAAACAAAGTGAACAGCGCCGAGACCGAAGCGGATCTGAAAAGTGTTGAGAAACTTTACACAGACCTTTATCCCGACCGGGCCGCCAATATGTCTGGCCGCTTGAAAATGGGCTTCTACGCCCAGCGGGAAGATTGGGCTAATTTTGCCAAATCCGCCAATGACTATTATTCAAAATACCCGGCGGAAGACTGGAGCGAACTAAATGAAGTGGCCTGGCTTTTCTACGAAGTCGTTGACAATAAAAAGGACTTGAAAACTGCCGTGAAATGGGCACAAAAGTCCCTAAAAATGGACAAGAACTTCTACAACACCGATACTTTGGCTTCGCTTTATTACAAATTAGGCAAAAAAGGCAAGGCGCTCAAAACAGCCAACCAAGCTATTGCCCTAGCCAAGGAAAGTGGCGAAGATTACTCCGAAACAGAGCTTTTGGTACAGCGTATCAAAGCGCTGTAAGCAGCGGTTTTGTTGCATACAAAAGGCCGACTGGGTTTGTCCAGATCGGCCTTTTGTTTTTTCTGTAGAGCATCTATGACTTCGCAGTTTGCCTTCGGCAATGACAAGGCACAAACAAATAGCAAACGGGCCTCCATGTTGCCATGGAAGCCCGTTTACATTTCACCTTTATCAAAAAAAAGAAGTGGGCAAATGACGCCCACTCCGATTTCTTTAATCTACCAAAATCATCTTTTTCGTAGCAGAGTTGGCGTTGGTGTCCAAGCGGTAGTAAAGTACCCCGCTCAGGCTCAACTCGCTGCGCTTCAGGTTGATCTGGTTGTAGCCTTTGGCAAATTCGCCTGTGACCACTTTGACTGTTTTGCCTTGTACATCGCTGATGGTCAGTGTGGCAGAAGTTGCTTCGGGCAGGTAGAAGCCAATCACCGTTGCCGTGGCAAAGGGATTCGGCGTATTCTGGAACAACTCGAAGCCATCGCCTACTTGGGCACCATTGAAGGACAGCGCCACATTTAGCAATTGGTTGTCGGCGTTGTAAGCTTCGGCTACGGTGTAGCGGCTGTTTACGCTGAGCAGTTCGCTCAGGCGGCTACTGCGCTCAGCCTTGAAGGTCATGCCAAAAACCACATCGCCTGCGGCGAGTTGCTTGGCTTCATCGCTGTTCCAACTGGTGGTCAACACGCCTTCGTTTAGCATGGTCAAACCAAAATTGGAAGCATTGGCAAGGCCTGGCACCACTTCCACAAATTCGAGTGCGCCCCTGTCAAAATTCATGGTGAATTGGTAGCCGTTCACATTGAAGTCAGTTGCTTTGAATTCGACCGTGAAGGTTTCGCCTTCGCTCACTGTGAGGTCGTCTGTGTTCAGCACGAGGTCGCCGACCATCGTGCGGTCTTCGTTGCCAGCGCCGAAGTTGGTAGCTGCGCTGTTGTTCACGTCACCGATTTTCACCGCCACAAAGTCAACTGCCAATTGGCTGGCCGATAGGTTGTTGATGTTCACAACTTCGGGGAATGCCGATTGAAGCGGATTAGCCGGGTTGGGGAACACAAAACCTTTCTTCACAAACCTCCAGGAGGTGTTGCTTGGATAATGGTTGCTGATGAGCAGTATCAGCTTGCGGATTTCCACCAGGTCGAAGGTGGTCACGGTGTTCGACTTATTGGCGTCAGCAGCGATGATCTTATATGGTGAATTCAAAGCGCTAATACCCAAGATATGCTTGCTGATGAGCACGAGGTCGTAAGTAGTTACGCCGTTCAATGGGTTTTCATCCAAACTTGGCGTGATCGTGTAGTCGTTACCGACCGGAACAGCGGCCAGGTTGTATGTACCACTTGTACTGGTAGTTGCCACAAGGCTGGAGCCTCCATTGGCCGCATTTACGCTGATACCAACATTTTCAACGCCGCTGCTGGCTTCGGTTGCGATGTTGCCGCCCAATGCCACCGTCAAAGTATCGTCGCCGCATTGGTTCTGATTGGCTTGGATTTCAACTTGTGTGATGCAGAAATCCTGGTTGCCTGCTGCATCCGTCACGTAGATGCGCACCTGGCGCAGGCCTACGGAGTCGCAGGTATAGATACGGCCCGTGTCAACCGGATTGGGCGAGAAAGAGAATTTCAATGCACCCGGACAGTTGTCGAAGCTGCCAGCGTTGAAATCCCTGGCCCATGTTGCCACCATTGGCGGGTTCGACTGAGGCATCAGTTCAATCACGAGGCCATCTTTGCAGTAAGGCGTAGGAAATTTGCAATCACGGATGGTCACAGATGATTCGCAGTCGCTTTGGTTATTGCAATTGTCCATTGCCACATAGCGGATGCTGTAGGTGCCTGGAGCAAGATTCGGGAACAGGTTGAATTGGCCGTTTGCTTGGCCATTATTCAAAATGACCGATCCGGCATTTTGCCAAACACCATTGATGCGAACTTGGGCAGTTAGGGTCACTTTTTGGCTGCAATCGTCCACGACAGGAATGGCTGGGCGTAGGTCAGCATCACATGAGTTGTCTTGGATGCAGATGTCTGGATTTGTGCAATTTACAAAAACAGGATCCACGCTGTCCACTACTTTGATCACCTGCTGGTAGGTGATGTAACCATCCCAAGGATCACTGTCGAGATCTGTATCAGGATTGGTTGTTTGCGTGGCTTGTGCAGCACCCGGCTTGCTGGAAGAATTCCAACTGTCACGGAAAGTACGGTTGTCGCAATCGCCGTCGCCATCGAGGTCGCAGAGTGGGAATACCAGTCCCAGTTGGTTTTCTGGCTGTTCCACTACTTCTTGGTCAATGTTGTTGCCCACCACGCACCAGTTGATGATTTTCCAAGTGCGGAGTATTTTATAACAAGCATCCTGAACCACGTTGAACAACTGATCTTCATAAGAAATCGCAACCAATTCGCAGGTTTCATAGAAAATTTCAGGCTCACCGAAGCTCGGCGGAGTGCTGGTACAGTTCACTGTGATATCAGCGGGGAATTCAACCACCCAATCGCTCACGTGATCCACGAAGATGCGGCTCTGGCAGTTTTGTGTAGCTGAGTTGCCGGCATTGTCCGTAGCGTTCCAAGTCCTTGTGATCACGCCTTCCAGGCACTGATCCAGGTTGATGGAAGTATTGCAAGTGATATTCAGCGAACAGTTGTCATAGAAAGTTGCTTCACCAAAACCAGCGGTTTTCAACAACTGGCACTGTTGGGCACCCGTCAGGCCCTGGAGTTGTGTTTCCAAATTGGAAGCATACCAGTCGCAAGTGATGCGCTTGTCGGGTGGACAGAAAGTCCTGACAGGAGGCAGTTTATCCGTCACTTGTACCGTCACCATGCAGGTATTGTAGTTCGGCTGGCCGGGGGCCGTACCGAAAGCCTGGTTCAGGAACAGGCCGGGCGTACCGTCACAACCCAGTGCAGGCGAGTTCAAAGTGGTGAAAAACGGCGTCGGGTCGCTATCGAGCACCAACACAATGACCGTTTGATCGCCAATGTCGTCGCAGCAGAAATCACGGGACTTGTAGTAACAGCGGTTGAAAATGGTCTGCGTGGCCGTAGCCTCGTTCATTTTTGCCATCAAAAAATAGACTGGCTGGCAATTGTCGTAGCTACCGTCGTCCAAGCTTGTAGCATACAATTTAGAACAGCTTTCACCTGGGTTCAATCCATTGTTGATAATGCTCACCTCGGTGATTTCATCACAAACAGCCACTGGCGGCACACGGTCACGCAGGGTGATGGTGAGTTCGTACAATGCCTGATTGCCACAGCCATCCACGGCATAATAGCGCACCCTGTACTGGGCCGGCAAACCGTTTTGATAAAGCGGGATGCCCGAAATCACGCCTCCGTTGCTTTGAATGGAGGCCAGTTGAGTGCCGCTGAGTGTCCAAAGTTCGGTTACATAACCTACCGTGCCAGAGCAATTGTCGCCCATATTGACAGCAGGAGGGATGCTGAAATTGCCTTTGCAGGTGCCGTGCGGAGCGCCAGGAGCTGCGCTTGCGCTATACACGTTCACATCAAATTGGGTTACAAATTTGAACGAACGCAGTTTCAACTTCACCGAAGGTGGCAACTGTATGACGTCTTCTACAACGTACCATTCCGTTATCACGCCTTGGCTGTTGGTAAACACTTGTGTCGTGTCGCCAATATTGTAGGCATTTTGCGTAACTGTGATAGTGGTATTAGCACCATTTACCACCAGCGGGCCAGCGGCACCGATAGTATAAACCTGGTGGAAAGTGTCTTGTGAAACGAATTTCAGTTGCGGGGCAACTTCATCGGCCACTTTAATGATTTGGTTCACCTGACGGATGGCCACGGGATTGGTACACCAGTCAATGATGGTCCATTTACGCACTATTTTAAAAGTGCCCGGGCAAATGTTTACAGTCAAATCATCGTATTCATAGCCAATTCCACAAATAGACTGCAAAGGCAATCCATCCACGGTTGGGATGCCAGAGCCACTCAGTTCCAGCACATCGGCATCGTCCAAGCCGCTGTTCGGGCCAGGGAAGGCGTTGGAAGTGATCACAGCGCCGGGACAGCCATTGCCACCATTGGCGGCGTTGGTGCTGTTCACGCTGGGGTGATCCTGTGAGGAAGATGCATTGGTGATGTCATCGTCGTCGCAGTCAGGATTCAGGTTCACATCAATAATAATAGTGGATGGATCTGTATCCGTGATGTAAGGATGAAGCGGTGTTGGCTCAATGATGTTTGGATAAGCACCATATTGATCGCAAGTCCATTTAATGTCTTTCGGTGCTGCCACGTCATCAATGCTTGGGCGCTCCAGCGTAATTTGTTGTTGGCAAGTAGCGCTATTGCCACTTACATCAGTGACGGTCCAGGTACGGATGATGGACTGCGCCACTCCATTGCAATTGCCGTTTGTCACATTGTCCACAAAGTCCAATGTAACATTCGTGCAGTTGTCGAAAGGCAAAATCTGGGGCAAATCCACAGTTACCTGCAAGCCAACTTTGAAAATAGTTCCGCCGTCAAGTATGGGGAAGTCGTCCCAAATCCTGATCCTCCAAACGCCAGCGGCATCGTGGCCATCGAGTGCGGCCAGTGCCGTCGGGTTGAACTGGCCAGGGTTGTTCAGGCATTGCAGCGGAGCGCCATTGCGGTCAAGGTCTAAACAGTCCACACCAGCAGGGCCTTCATCGTCGAAGGTGCAGTTGATGGGAAAGAAACCGCCACAACCAGTTACAGCAAAGGCAGTTGCCAATGTTCCATCGGGTGCAATTACGTCCACATTGACGTCGCCGGTAAAAGCATGTTCCAGATCAATTATCACATTGACGTCCAGCGTTAGCGTATTGGCAGGCAAACTGAAATCAAATTCGTAAATCTGTTCAATATTTTGGCCACCTGGCAAATCCAAGAGGTCGGAAAGATTGTCGTAAACAATCGTTTGCGGGCCTGAAATAGCAGGTGCTGGCTGCAACAAGTTAGGGTCGCTCGGATCATTCGGATCTTCCGTGCAGGGCAGTACGATGTCACGGCACTCGATGGTCGGGGGCAGTTTGTCTTCCACCTTTATTTTGCCCCAGCAAAAATTGCCAGTTACATTGTCAGTCACTTTCACGTTGATGGTTTTGCCGATGTGGCTGGCGTTCACGATGCCCGGCAAGGAACCGCCGGTTGGCGTCAAGAGGTTCACCGTATAACGGGAGAGATAACAGCCATAAGGGCCGCCTTCCAAAATCTGGTCGGCATTCAGTGTGTCAACGCAGTCTTCGCTCAGCGAAACTTGTACGAGATTGTTGCAAACCAGCGTATTGGTCGGATTTGGATACTCATTAACAACAACATCAAAACAACAAGTCGCTGTATTGCCAGCCAAGTCGTTGGTTTGGAAGCAATTAGTCGTTGTGCCAATGGGATAATTGGCACCAGAAGCAAGTCCGGAAGTTTGAGTAATAGGTGGCGCATTCAGGCCGGCAGGGCCGCTGAAATTTGTAATGGTCAGATTGCCCGATCCAAATACATTGTCCGTTGTGCGCTGTGAGAAGCCAAAAACATCACCGGCAACAACCGGTACGGTAACGCTGCCTGTGCCGTTCGTTACAAAACCCGCCAGCAACTGCGTGAAAACACCATTTACAGTGTAACCGGGCGGGTCAAAAATCGCTGCATCCACAGTATTGTAAGTCCAGGTAAAAGTGATGCTACCCGACTGCGGGACGTTGATGGTATAATTGGTTTGGCCAGCAATGTTCGAACCATTGTCGGAGCCGTTTACAACAACGGTTGCGGGTGCGCCGACAGCGTTCACGCCACCGTTCGAGTTCACAAGCCCCACAGCCCAATTGGCTGGAGCATAGCTGCCAGCAAAACCTTGCTGTTGGAACAGGAATGGGCAATTGTCGGTAGCTGTGACAACTCCATAGTTGACATAAGCCGAGCAATCGCCGGCATTCAATGTCAAAACAATATTAGCCGGGCAAACAATGACGGGCGGAATATTGTCCACCACATTGACCGTTTGCGTCGTTTTGGCAATCAGGCCGCTGGTAGTCATTGTCATCCAGGTGATCGTATAAGTGCCCGAACCAAGGTTAGGATCAATGGTGGTCGCACCGCTTGGCACGATCACAAATGGCCCGCTTCCTACAGCATACGACAGCACTGCGCCAGCGCAAGAGCCAGAGGTAGCAGGCACCGCAATGGGCAAGCTGCTGCAAACACCTGCATCCAGCCCAACAGATACGGGCGGGAGCGGGTTGCTGGCAAAACCGCATGGCGTGGCAAAGGTGATGGACCAATTGATCATGCCACCCGCATCGCTGCTGGTGTTGTCAAAAATCCGCAGGTTCCAGTTGCCGTTGGCGCTGCCCGTGAAGGTATTTGCAAAGGTGAATGTGCCGACGGCAGCAGCGTTGGCAGGAAGGCACAGGGCTGCATTTTGGCGGCCTTCTGGGCGGAAACTGCCCGTGAAAGGCGAAACACCAGCCGTGATGAAAGTCGGTGCAGCATCGGTAAATACCGTATTGGTGTAGTTATCGCCCGAACCACCATTACCAGTGGATAGCTCCAGGCGCTGGCCAGATGGAGATTCCAGGTAGATTTCGAGGTCGGCGTCCCAAGAGTGGGTGAGGTTCACCGTCACATTGGCGATAGCCAAGGTGCTGCCCAGGGTGCCGGTTGTACCAGCTACGGCATTTTGAAAAACGGTGCCGCCCGTTGGTTGCGGGGCAGTGGCACAGCCGCCCGTATTGACACTGGGTATCAGGCTGTTGCCCGCTGTGTTGACTGCGCTGCCGTTAAAGGTCTGGGCAGCCAACCATGCTGTACTTGAAGCTGCAATCAGGAGTGAAAGCACAAACTTCCATACAGGCAGGACGCTTTTATTTGTATATTTTAAACTGTTCATGGAGAAAAAATTAATTTGTTAATAAAATTTCACTGGCCATCAATGCTCATTAAATGACGAGCAAGTTGACAGCCTCCTGCTTCAATTGGGAAATAACCGTTTGCGATGGGCGTGGCATCGGTAAAACGGCCCCCAACAAGCCAGTAGCGATGGCTTCTTTTACACTCTTTCCTGTAGCGATTTCGTTTCGGATGGTACTGAAGTAGTTGAACTTCCGCTCCAATGCACTGAAAAATGGACTGCCCTGGTTGGCTTTCATTTGCCCTAGCAGTTGCTCCATTTGCTGTAGTAAGATGGTTTCGGCAAGGGTAGAATTGACAAAGTTCCCTTGCGGGAGCGAATACACTCCTTTGGAAGGAACACTGTTCCCGCTGCCATTTGCAACAAGTGCCTGGGACTGTGCCGACAATTGCCCTGCCCCCAAAAAGGCAAAGGCAGCGACGAGCAGCAATCCCCAAAAGGCGTTTTTGGAATACTCTCTTTTCATAGGATAAAAATTTTGATTAAAAGAATTATGGAATGATGGAATTTCCTGGTGGGAGACGGAACGGGAAGGAACAAGGCGGCAAGCACCGGGCAATGCCAGCAAGCCGATGCACGGTTTTTGTGCAATAGGGAAACCCTTTGTTTGTGTAAGATTCGTTCCGTTCATGGGCACAATTAAAATTTTCAGCAACCATTCATTGTGTGCTGAAAAATCAAATGCGGACAAAAAAATGCCGCGCAGGAGCAATTGCTCCCAAAGCAGTGTGTGCAGGGTATTAGTCCAAAAAAAGTCCTGGCAAAAGGCGACCAAAGGCCGCATTTAGCTCAAATAGCTCGAAGAATCAGGAAGTAACAGATGAGAATCGTTTACCGGAAGGTTCCAGTCGGACTTGACGGGTTATTGATAGGATGCCTTTTGAAAACTTAACAATCGGTTGAAGGGAAATTGTAATCGGTCCTAACTTGGAAAACCTAGGGGTAGGTTTTCACGGATTTGGATTATAATCTGTTTCATTTTTTTCAAAAAAAACTTCAATCGCCTATAGTTTTGATTGAAATCTGCCACAATATTAGACCAGTGCCTATTGGGAAGCAAAGATTTACGGGGAAAGAAAATTTTTTTAATCGTTATTAAAAAGGCATTAAATTTTTAATCACTTTTTAATGTCCTTGCCCTTTGGCCAAACTCTGTGCGTTTAATCCGCTACTCTTGCTGCAACCATTATATTTGCCCGCCAGCAAAAACAGGTATTTTTAGATGCCCGCATCTGAAATGGATGGTCAATTCATCGCAAGTCACTGATTTTCAACATAATGACCACAATGGCCAATGACTTTTAATGACGTTTATCTTTAACAGCCACTGAAAAAATGAAGATACTCCTAATTGGCAGCGGCGGCAGGGAACATGCCCTTGCCTGGAAAATCAGCCAAAGCCCCCTTTGCAAAAAACTTTACATCGCACCCGGCAACGCAGGCACCGCCGCCCACGGAGAAAACGTTCCGCTCAACAACGAAGACAACGGCGCCATCCACGATTTTGTGCTGGAAAATGCCATTGACATGGTGGTGGTCGGGCCAGAAGCGCCCTTGGTGAACGGCGTTTGGAACTACCTCCGGCGGATGCGCAGCACCTCTCACGTGCCCGTCATCGGCCCGTCCATGCAGGGCGCCAAGCTGGAGGGAAGCAAAGCCTATGCGAAAAGGTTCATGCAGGAGTTTGGCATACCCACCGCCGGGTATCGTAAATTCAGCAGTTCCAAAGGCATCCCAGCCATTCATTTTATCAGAAAAAAAGCGGTAACGCCCATTGTGCTGAAGGCCGATGGCCTGGCCGCCGGAAAGGGCGTAGTCATTTGCCAGGATAAAGAAGAGGCGGTGCTGGAATTGCAGGAAATGCTCAGCGGAAAGTTTGGCCAAGCCAGCCGCAAAGTGGTCATCGAAGAATTCCTCTCCGGCATCGAGTTCAGCGTGTTCGTGCTGACGGATGGACAATCCTACAAAATTTTGCCTGTTGCCAAGGACTACAAACGGGTGGGCGAGGGCGATACCGGGCCGAATACGGGCGGCATGGGCGCAGTTTCCCCGCCGCCGTTCGTGGACGAAAAAATGATGAAAAAAGTAGAAGATCGCATCATCAAACCCACCATCAAAGGCTTGCAGCAAAAAGGCATTGAATACCAGGGATTTATCTTTTTAGGTTTGATAAAAGTGGGCAACGACCCATTCGTCATCGAATACAACTGCCGAATGGGCGACCCCGAAACGGAGGTCGTCATCCCCCGCCTGAAAAATGATCTGGTGGAACTTTTCCTCGCCGTCAAGGATCGCCGCCTCTCCGAAGTGGACATCCAAGTGGACGAACGTGCAGCCACCACCATCATGCTCGTATCCGGCGGCTACCCCGGCGACTATGCCAAAGGCAAAAGCATCACAGGCCTGGAAAAAGTGAAAGGCAGCCTCGTGTTCCATGCCGGCACCCAGCAAACTGACGGCAAAGTGCTGACCAGCGGCGGCAGGGTCATAGCAGTGACTTCTTTTGGAAAAACCTTCCAAGAGGCGCTCGTGCTGTCCAATAAAAATGCAGGCGTGATTGATTTTGAAGGGAAATATTTCAGGGGGGATATTGGGTTTGATTTGTAATAAAATACCCCTAAATGAACCGTGAGTTTTTACTAAATGCCCTTTTCCTCATCCTCGTCAACTTGTTGATCAAGCCCTTCTACGTCTTCGGCATCGAACGGAAAATACAGGACACAGTCGGGGCAGAAAACTACGGCCTGTATGCGACCCTGTTCAGTTTTAGCTTCTTGCTGTTCATGGTCAACGACTTTGGCATCCACTATTTCAACAACCGCAACATCGCCCGGCACCCGCAACTGGTTGGCAAATATTTCCCCAACATCCTCGTGCTGAAAACCATCCTCTCCCTACTCTACCTGGCAGCGGTTTTTCTGGCGGCATTGGTCAGGGGCTTCGAGGCAGAGGTCTATTACCTGCTGTTTTTCGTGGCCATCAACCACATACTCATCTCCTTGGTGGCCTACCTGCGTTCCAATATTTCCGGACAGGGCATGTACCGCACGGACAGTGTGGTGTCCACGCTCGACAAGCTGCTCCTCATCGGGATTTGTGCGGTGCTGCTCTGGGGGCCGATGCGGGGGGCCGATGGCCATTTTCAGATTAAATGGTTTGTCCATGCGCAAAACATCACCTGGCTGCTCACCGCTGTCGTTGCCTTTTTTATTGTAAAAAAAAGCATCCGCCAGCGCCTCGTTTTCCGGTTCCGTTGGCCGTTTTTGTTGGCTGTTTTAAAAAAATCTGCCCCTTACGCACTGGCCGTATTCCTGATGACGGCCTACACCCGCTTCGACATCGTGGTGTTGGAGTGGATGTTGCCCGATGGCCGCCACGAAGCGGGGGTCTATGCAGCGGGCTACCGCCTGTTGGATGCCTTCAACATGGTCGGCTACCTCTTCGCCGGACTGCTGTTGCCCATGTTTTCCAGCCTTTTGAAAAAACAGGAAAAAGAAAGCGGGATGGCTGCCGAGGTCACTTCCCTGCTCCGTTTCAGCCTGCAAATGATATGGGCCGGCACGGTCACGCTGGCCGTGGCCTGTTTCTTTTTCCGGGCGGAACTGATGCTGTGGCTTTACCCCGAAACAGCCACGCCCTACTATGGCGACGTGCTGGCCTTCGTCATCCTGACGCTCGTGCCTTTCAGCGGGATTTTCATCTACAGCACCCTGCTCACGGCCAACGACAGTTTGAAAAAAATGAACTGGCTGTTCGTCCTGGGCATTGCTGTCAACCTTGCCCTGAACCTCCTGCTCATTCCCCACTACAAGGCCGTCGGTGCTGGTTTTTCAGCATTTGCCACCCAGACCTGCGTACTCATAGGCATGATGTTTTTGGCAAAAAAAGAACTTCGACTGCCTTTTGACGGTAGGCATTTCACCAAAATCGCTGCATTTATTTTGCTCGTTTTGCTGGCAAATTGGCTGCTCTACTATTATTTCACTTTTGGCTGGCTTTTAAGGTTTGTACTGGCCATAGCAGCGGGCCTGTTGCTGGCGTTTTCCCTCCGATTGATGCGCATCCGCATGATGCTTGATTTGGCCAAAGGCTGAAACGCAATTGGTCAACTGCCCAAACTCATTACTTTTGCCCGATTTTTACTGGCCAGTGGTCATTGCCTGCCTGGCGGCAGCCAGGGTCATTGGTCATTGGCCATTGAAATAAAAAACCCTTATGGAGCATAAAGACAACTTGCTCGGCGTCGTCGAGACAGTTTTTAGATGGAAAAAAATAATCGTTCTCACCTGTGTGGCCACCTTCATTGGGGCTTGCATCGTGGTGCTGCTGTTGCCGGTTTACTACAAGTCCACCACCATTTTTTATGCGGCCAATCCCGACTTGTCATCGCCGGAACTGCTATTTGGAAAGTCATCAGAAAAGCCCAAAACGTATGGCGAGGAAGTGGATCGGGACCGCATCCTGAGCATCGCCCTTTCGAGGGAATTGACACAGTATTTGGTGGATTCTTTCAACCTGTACGAGCATTATGATATTGACCCAAACGCAAGGCTTGCGGCTTTTAATGTCAGCGAAGAGTTCAGCGATAACTTTGAAGTGGTCAAAACAAAATACGACGCCATAGAGCTTTCCGTTGAGGATACGGACAAAGAACTGGCCACGAACATGGTAAATGCCGCCCGTGAGCGTATCGCCTATTTGGGGCAAAAACTCATCAAGGATTCGCAAGCCAAAGTAATGGCCACACTGGCCGGCAATATTTCAGAAAAAGAAAAGCAATTGACCGCCCTCAACGACAGCATCCAACGGATGCGGCAGCAATATGGCGTTTATAATACCCTCGCCCAAAGTGAAAATTTGGCCGATCTGGTCGCCAAGGCAGAATCCAAGCTGAACAACGCCCAGGCAAAAGCGGACGCCCTGCAAGCTGTCAATTTCAAGCGGGACTCCATCAACCTGCTGCGGGCCAGCGTGAAAGGCTACGAAAACGAACTTTTAAAACTGAACGAGCGCCTGCAAACCTTCAACCAAGGAATGGCAAAAGCGGAAGTTTTGAAGGAGATGCAGACCACGGCCAGCGAACAACTTTCCTACGATAAGGAACTTTACAAGCTCTACCAAGCCGCTTACAACAGCGATCTTCCCACGATCCTGCTGCTCGAACCAGGCGAAATCCCCATCATAAAATCACGCCCCAAACGTGCCATGATTGTATTGGCCGCCACCTTTGTGGCCTTTGTTTTCAGCGTGCTGGGCATCGTCATTTTCGATACTTACCGGGACGTGGAATGGAAAGAAATTCTCCATTTAAATAAAAATTGACGGATCTGGGCGCAGTCCCAACAGCTACCACCAAGCAGACGAAGTATGACCATTTCCGATCGGCACACCCGCAACATTCTTACTGGTTTCAGCGCCGTTACGGTGCTGAGCATACTGGTCGGCATTGTGGGGGAATGGTATTTCCTGGCGGGCATCCCGGCGGTGGCCTTGGTAGCGTACCTGGCGGTGGTTGATTTTAAAAAAATCTTCTTTCTGCTGTTCTTTTTCATCCCGCTCACGGTGGAAGTATGGCTGCCCAACGGCACGGTGACCGATGTGCCGACAGAGTTGATGATGGTGATGATGATGGGCATTTATTTCTTGTATGTGCTGCGGCAGGGCAAGGCGATGGAAGCGGGATTTTTGAAACACCCCATTACTTTCACGCTGTTGATACACCTGGCCTGGATGTTTTTTACGGTGGTGTTTTCCGAAGATTTTGTCATTTCCTTCAAATTCTTTTTGGCAAAAATCTGGTACATCACCACCTTCTTTTTCCTGGCCGGCACCCTGATGCGGGAAGAAAAAGACGTGAAAACGCTCACCTGGACGGTACTCATCCCGCTGTGTTTCACCATCTGTTATGTGCTGCTGAGGCATGCCTCCTACGGCTTCAGTTTTGTGGACGTGAACCGTGTGATGTACCCCTTTTACCGCAACAAAGTGGCCTACGCCTGCATGTTGACCATTTTTGTTCCTTTCGTCTGGTTTGCCATGCATTGGTACAAAAGATTTTCGTGGAAATGGCTGCTCTTACTGGGCGCCTTGCTGCTCATGTTGGTGGGCATACAATTTTCCTATACCCGTGCCGCCTACGTCACATTGATAATGGCCATCGGCGGCTATTATATGATCAGGTGGCGGTTGATGAAAATAGCAATTATCGGCGCTTCCATCCTTGCAATTATGTTTGTGTATGGAGAGGTAAAAGACAATGCATACCTCGACCAAAAACCGACCTACGAGAAGACTATTACCCACGAAAATTTCGACGATCTGTTGAGCGCCACGACCCAAGGCCAAGATGTGTCCACCATGGAGCGGGTGTACCGGTGGGTAGCTGGCGGGCACATGGTAGCCGAACGGCCCGTCATGGGCTTTGGCCCCGGCACATTTACGGCATTTTACAAGACCTTCGCTGTCACTGGCTTTACCACTTATGTCAGTGCCAACCTGGAAGGCTCCGGCATCCATTGCTATTATTTGATGACGGCAGTGGAACAGGGTTTGGTGGGCGCTATCATTTTTATCGGGTTGGTATTTGTGGTATTGCTGAAAGGGGAAACTATTTATCATCAAACTACAGATCCCAAGCGCCGGCGCATCGTGATGACGGCCATGCTCACCACCATTGTCATTGATGGCTTATTGCTGATGAACGACCTGGTGGAAACGGACAAGATCGGCTCGTTTTTCTTCCTTTGTATGGCCTTGTTGGTGAATGCTGATTTGCAAAATAGACGGGAGAAGGAAATTGGAAATATATCGCCAATTTGATTTGAGAATGATGAACTATAAACGATGAACGATGAACAATTTATAGCCTCATATAGCTGCTAAAATGCTGTGCCTATACCTTTCAATTCCTTATTAGATTTTTACATGGCGACGACATGCCCCCCTTTTGAAAATAAGCATAGTAGCTGTCTTTTATCAATGAAAAACCTTCCACGACCAAGGAAGTACTGCCCTCGAAAGTAATTTCATATTCTTCTTCCCTATTGAACAAATACTGCTTGAATTCTTCCAAATAAGACAAATGGTCGGGCGGAAGAGGCCGTACCGAATTTTTTGGAGCCTCCTGAAACATAAATCTTGGCTCCTGAAAAGCCATTGTCATGTACAATTTGTTCAGGGCAGTGTCCACTTCGGTTACTTCGTAAGTAAATATGACAACCCCATAATAATGGCCGGCGTATTTGTTGTCCTCCGATAAAAAATTGATTTCGAAACTCATATTTCCAGCTTTTTCACTGCTGAAATTCAGGGTATAAAAGTGGCAAATATTCTGCAAGGAACCTGCATTCAAATTCTCAACGGCTTGCCATACGCCTTTTAAATCTATTTCCCTATAAAACGACTGTGAACAAAGCTGGCTACTGCCGAAGGCCAAAACTAAAACGATGGAGAATATACGTGCATTTTTCATTGGAATAATAGCTTGGTTGATGTTGTAAATGCTATCCTAAAATTGAAGAACCCATTTCAAGGTATAGGACAAGCATGAAACGCAAAATGTGGTTGCAGCGTATATTGACGAGTAGGCCGGGATTGGAAAGTCTTCGTGTCTCGGGCTTTCCAAGCCCTCCCAAGAACCTTTTAAACAACCTCTCTGTTAGTCTTCAAAACAGTTTAATATGAGCCGAAAGAACGAACAATTTGAAGAAATGACAGGTTTGTTAAACAAAGCCATTCCTGTAATCAAAACAGTACTAACCGACTTTAACCAAAGCGAAAATGTTCCGATGGAGATTGCGGACTATCAGAATTTGCTACAACGATTCTATTAATGCATACAAAGCGTTGAATGCTTATTGCAAAGGTTCAGCTATGCTTTAAATTTTAAATTCCCCATAGAGGTATTGATAAGGAATGGTCTTTTGGATTTTATCACAGCAGCTTATCTTTTTGAGAAGGGGCATCGAGAAAATAATTTCTCCGAAGCGTTTGCAAAAATCAACCATCAATTCGTCAAAAGTCAATACAAAAAGTGCAAAGAATTACACCAGAAAGAAGCAATAACGGAAGAAGAGTTTCAGCAAGAAATAATTGAGTTAAGTCAGTTGTATCCAAACAACTTTGAAGTAGATGGAAATGGATATACTATCATCAAAAAAATTGATGCTATTATGCCAAATAGAATGGCGGAGAGCTTAACGCAGCATAAAAATGTTTATGTCCTTTATGGCTATTACTCACAGTATGAACACTATGGTATATTCTCAAAATTCATGATTGACAGTCTTCCAGAATACGATTTCGACAAATTGAAAGTAACTTTTTGGTATGTTTTCTTGGGAGTAATTCTGTGTTTTGAAATAATGGAAATACCAATTGACCATAAAAATACAATCAATGAAGTGAGGAATAAAATATTGGCAATGCCTGAAGTATGCACTTATACAACAGACCAATGAGGTTTGACAAATCTTGGAGATTTGTCAAACCTCTATCTCCATTGTCATCAAATTTTACGCCCCAATCCCCATAACAACACCCCGGCCGCATCGCACTCTCCCTCTCCCTACCGCAACACCTCTTCCAACCGCTCCGGGTCACGTTTCACATGCCAAAGAACAGCTACGACCACCCTTTGCCTTGCCTCGTCAATCCTGAAAATAAGCAGGTAGGGGAATCGCTTCAAGCGCAAGCGGCGGAAAGGTTTGAGGATGTACTTGAAACGATGCGGATTCTCTGGCAACTTCTTTAAATGCTCAAAAAATTCAGCCATCAACTCGTTGCCAAGTCCGGGCGACTGCTGGTTGTACTAGTCCATCGCTTCCCATAGGCCATGTCTGGCAGTTTGAAGGAGGACGACGTTATAGGCCATACTTTGCGTTCGTTTGCTCCTGCAACATATCCACCGAAATCACCTCATCCGGTGCTGCCTCGTAAGCCGCCCAAATCCGGTGCAGCTCGGCTTGCTCTGCTGGCGAAAGTGTATCTTCGCCCCTGAGCGGTATCCGGTGCTTCAGCATCAGGAACTCAACAAAATCAGCCACTTGCGCCTGCAAATCGGCGGGAAGGGCGGTTATTCTTTCGGTCAATGCAACTGTGCTCATTGCTATTTTGATTGATTTTTTTTCCAAAAATACAAAAAGGGGCTGAATCCGTCCAGCGCCTTTTTGTTTGCCCTAATCCCCTTGACAACATACCGGCCTCATAAATGAATTGGTCTCCCTAAAATACGAAACCCCATTTCCGCTCCCCCGGCATGTCAAAGTTAACCTAATATGTTTTTCCTTCAAACAGGCGCTTGCATCCAGTCTTCGATGACCAAACCATAACCATCCACCAGTGCTTGATAATGCCGACGGTTGTTGGAGGCCAGCTTCCAGCCGTTGTGCAGTGTGGTAACGCCTATCAACAAATCGAATTCCCCGGTCAATCGGCCTTGGCGGTGCAGGTCAGCATAAATTTCGGCAGTTTTCGAGAGGATTGGTTCATCAAGGTAATGAATGTCGGTGAGCTCCATGAAGCGTTGGAATTCCCGGAGGCGTTTCGATGCGCCCAGAACCTGATAGCCACGGTAACATTCGTACCAAGTGAGGCAACTGATATTGAACCTGCCATGCTGTGAAAGGTAGGCGTGTGCCTTTTCGGCAGGGTATTTCACATTCCTGAGAATACTGACCAGCACGTCCGAATCAATTAAAGTCAATGGCTCTTCCATCGGTTTTGGTTCTGTCAGTGAAGATTTGTGAAATGTTCAAATCAGGCTCTGAGGATGCTGAATAAGCATGGGTAATCTCGTCGAGCAGGGCAAGGGCTTCCGCAAAGGGAGTCTTTTTCGCAGCTATTTTTTTAGGCTCCATTGCCTTTTTGACGGAATACAATTTCTCAAGCATCCCTTTGTCGTTGATGGATGCTATCCAAGTGATGAGTTCCAACTTTTGCGCCTCTGTTTGCATGGCTCTTTTTTTTTACAAAATTAGTCAATTTATGACGTGGAGAACAAAACGCTTTTTAGAGGGCATTTGATGCGGCAATCCGAAGTCATTGAATGGTGCATGGGCCGTAAATATCACCTCAATCCATCTGACAACAAACCGGCCGCATCGCACTCCCCGTCTCCCTAAAATACTCAAACCCATTCCCGCTCCCCGGCATTTCAAAATAAAACTTCGTCCGTTTCCTATCATAATTCCCAATCTCGTTCAGCGTCGCCGAATCATATAGCCGTCCGTTCACCATCGTATATTTCACAAATTCCGTGTTCTTGATATTCTCCAATGGGTTTTTATCCAGCACGATTAAATCCGCCAATTTCCCGGCTTTTATGGAACCCAATTGCTCATCCATGCCCAAGGAAACAGCGCCGTTAATCGTGGCACAACGCAGGGCTTCCATATTCGTCATGCCGCCCTGTTGCAACATCCAGAGTTCCCAATGGGCACCGAGTCCCTGGAGTTGGCCGTGGGCGCCGAGATTGATTTTCACACCGGCGTCGGTCAGTTTTTTCAGGCTTTTTGAAGTCAGGATATGGCCATTTTCATATTCCTCTTCGGGAATCATTTCCCGGTGGCGGCTGCGGCTGTCCACGATGGCACGGGGCGTGAAGGCGAGCAGGCGCTCTTTTTCCCAAACATTCGTGTGCTGGTACCAATAATATTCGCCGCTTTTTGCGCCATAGCTCACCACCAAGGTGGGCGTGTTGTGCGTCTTGGTGGCGGCCCAGAGCGTCGTCACGTCCTTGTAGAGCGGCACGACAGGGATGTTGTGTTCGACCGTGGTGTGGCCGTCCACCACCATGCTCATGTTGTGGTAGAAGAAAGAGCCGCCCTCCGGCACCACCTGTATGCCGAGCTCACGGGCAGCCTGGATGACCTGCTGGCGCTGGTCACGACGGGGCTGGTTGTAGCTTTTCACAGAAAAAGCGCCGAAGGCTTTCGTGCGGCGCAGGGCGGACTTGGCATCCTCCAGCGAGTTGATGACCGCCTTGAAATCGCCGTCCGCACCATACAGAATGGTGCCCGTGCTGAACAGCCTCGGCCCGACCATATTGCCCGATTTGATGAGTTCTGAATTGGCGAAGACCATCTCCGTGTTGGCGCTGGGGTCGTGCATGGTCGTGACGCCGTAGGCGAGGTTGGCGTAGTATTCCCACTGCTTTTGCGGGCTGAGGCCGTAGCGGAAATTGCCGCTGTGCGCATGGGCGTCCACGATGCCGGGCATGATGGTCTTGCCCGTGCAGTCAATCTCGGTCGCACCTTTTGGTACGACAAAGTCAGCACTGACAGACTTGATGACGTTGCCTTCCACCACCACCGTTCCCCGCTCAATCACCTGGTCGCCCTCCATCGTGATGATACGGGCATTGGTAAATGCGATGGTGCCTTGCGGCTTATCGGCGGGCAGGGTGAGGTTGATTTTTAAACCAATGGAATCCATCGGCGGCAAGCTGTCGAGGCTGCCCTCCAGGAACTTGAAGCGCTCGGTGAGGTCGTCGCTGAAATACTCGTTGCCGAGCGTCCAGTGCAGGGTCTTGCTGTCGGCGCTCCAGTGGATATTGATGCCAGCGTCCCGTGCAACTTGGGCGACGGGTACGGCCTTGGTGCCGCTCGTCAGGCCCACTTTTTTTCCTGTTTTGGGAAATGGGGCAACATATACCTTGTACAGTTCCGACCATGCCACCCACTGATTGTCGGGGCTGATGACATAGCGGTGAGAATACTTTCCATCAAAATGCTCCTGTTTGTCTTTGCCGTTCAAATCCACGCTTTCCACGCTCTTGACGAGGCTGCCGAAGAGGTAGCCGCCTTTTTGGTAAAAAATACGTTTGCCATCGGCGCTGAACTGCGGGTACTCGCCCGTGGGGGTCACGAGTTTCGGCTCGGCGCTCCCATCGGACGGCATGATATAGATACCCGGCTCGGTGCAGTGCGTGAAGCCTTGGTGGGAGTTGCCGCCTTCTTTTACGAAGACAATCCACTTGCCGTCGGGTGAGAAGGAGGGGGTGCGGTAGATGCCGGGGGTGGTGGTGAGTCTTGATGACTTAACCTCTTTTATATTCATAAGCCTTATTTCACCCATTTTCTCATCATCCCAAGTGACGTAAACCACATTATTTCCATCTGGGGAAAATGACGGTTCAAACTCAAAAGCCCCATCAGGCAAAAACGTCCTTTCATCTATTCTATTCCCTCTTTCTTTTTCATAAAATGCAGGAGACATGAGCAGTACGTCTGGTTTTGGATGTTTGTAAAAGCCATATAAATACCCATTACCATTAAACATAACCAACTCCCCATCAGGAGAAGTCACCGCTCCCCGAATCACCTTCACCTCCATCTTCTCCTCCCACGCCTTCTGCTTCGGCCGCACCGTCTCCGCCACCTTCATGTTCACGTCCACGGAGAAGGGGATTTCCACGGCCTTCGCAGGTTTTTCAGCGCCGAGCATCAGGGGGACTCTCCAAATTTTCCCCTGACCATAAATAATGATGGCTGAGTCGTCGGGCATCCAATCAAAGCCGGGGTAGCAGCCGAAAATCGTCCAAGCCTCCTGCTGGTCTTTGCTCAGTTGGTCGAAAAGCGGCCATTCCTCGCCCGTGCGGAGGTCGGCAACGTACAGCACCGTCTTCGTGCGCACCCGTTTGATGAATGCCAACAAGTTGCCGTCATTTGAAATTTGAGGCCGCATGGCACCGCCGGGGCCCGTGACGACATTCTCCACTTCGCCCTCTTGTCGGTCATATCGTTTGATGACGAAAATCTGGTTGTTCGGGTCTTTGTTGTATTCAAACCTGCCGCCAGGATAGACATCTTCGCTGAAATAAACATAGCGCCCATCGGGGCTGACACTCGGCTCGTTTACGTCCTGCTGGTCGTTTTTGCGCTCGGTGAGTTGCAGCCCCTCGCCGCCAGCGATATGGTACATCCACATTTCGCCAGCGCCGAGCGAGCGCCCGGAAGTGAAGTGCTTGCGAGCCACAAAATATTGATTGTCAATCCAAACGCCATTGTTGAGCAGGCGGAAATCCTCTTTGGTGATTTGCTTGGCATCCGAGCCGTCCACATCCATCGTCCAGCAGTTGTCGCCGCCCCCAGCGTCGGAGGTAAAGAGGATCTTTTTGCCATCCGGCGAAAAGCGGGGCTGTACTTCCCAAGCGATGCCTGTGCGTAAAGGCATCGCTTTACCCCCCGTGATAGGCATGGAATAAATATCGCCGAGCATGTCAAAGGCGATGGTCTTCCCATCCTGACTGACGTCGAGATTGAGCCAGGTGCCTTCGTCGGTGGTGAAGTTGACGTCTTTCCAGTTCCAGTCCGCCGTAGGCGGAGGATTATTGACATCCCATTTTTTTGGTTCTTCTTTTTTGGTGGGGGTGCTGGGCTTGGTGGCTTTCTTCTTTTGGGCGAAGAGGGAGAGGGTGGTGAGGAGGAGGAGGATGGTTAGGTTTAGCTTCATGAATTGTGAATTTTGGGGGGTGAAGGTAGGGAGTTTTGGTATTTTTGCTTTGCAATCAAAACATTTACAGATGCCAATTCCAAACGTTGCTACACTATATCAGAAAATCAGGAAGGGAAGCGAAGGAGGACACGAGTTTTCAAGATTGGTGTCTGCTTTATTATCCGCTGAGTATGGGAGCAAAGGGGAAAGACTGCAACTCTTTTCAGATGCCTCTGGAGATTATAATGGCTTGGATGCTGTAATTTTTGGGGATGAACCATTCCCTGAAATTCTCATAGGTTTTCAGTACAAATTTTTCCCTCAAAATCTCTCATATGACAATAAAGCAAAAATTAAATCCTCGCTTGAGGCTGCAAGGAAGTCAAACCAATTCATGAAGCATTGGATTCTCGTTACGCCAGAAGATTTTTTGAAAAATGATTTGGAATGGTTTGAAAAACTCAAAGAAAAAATACCGCAAAGCGTTTCATGCGATGCAGAGCATTGTGGAGTTACGCCTTTTACTTTTGATATTGTGCATTGGGGGCATACAAAAATTGTTGAACTTTGTTTAAAACATGAGCATATAGGACGACGGTATTATGCGGAATTATTTCAAGACGAAATTTGCAGCAATTATGCTGTTGAAGTTCTATTTGATGATGGTAGTGATACACTTGCCTTTCATCCTAATTTTAATAGAGTTACCAAAATATTCAGGCCACAAACCGAAGAAGAGAAGTTGGAAGAAATAATACATTTTGAAGCTGCATTCAACAGTGTTATAAAGAAATCAGCAAGTACTAATTTGACTTCTTTGTTCAAAAATTTGATGCATTTCTTCAAAAAAGACAAGCTTTTAAAAGAAAAAAGAAAAATTGAAATATTGATAAACGGAGAAAAATTGACACCCAAATTCCCTCGTAAAAAACCTATTTTAAACGCTGCTATTGCTCCTTTTCCCTATCTCGATAAATATGATGCTATTCAAAGGTGTTGGTTCCGAATCAAGATAAAAAACTTTGGGAAAAAAGCCCTTGAGAATTATAAAATTTTGTTGAATTTTGAAGGCAATTTTGTCAATTCAGGTACTGAAGAACCGACAATTTCGGAATTAATCAACAAAACCTATCCTACTCATACAAATGTTTATAAGAACAAAGGGGTTCTTCAACCCGAAAATCCAATTTTAGTTCAAGGTGACCTATTTATCTGTAGCAAAATCTTTATAGAACCTGTAAAGGAGTGTAATTCAACTATTAAAATCCATTGGAAACTTCTTGCCAAAGATTTTTCAGAAAGTGGCAACCTTGTCATTAATGCTTTACCAGATTATGAAGACCTTGAGGAGGTTTTTTACATACAACCAGATAAAACCCCTTATCAAGAAATTGAGTATTTGAATATCGTCAAAAGAGGGATACTAAAACCAAGGCTTTGACCGTTGAGGCGACGCCTGATCGCATCCAATCCAACTGTGAAGGAGGGACATTTTTTCTGAGCAAACACTTGTGGGTAATTAATTTTCAGGTATTTTCGCAATTGTCGAAAGTATTGAGGTGACGCCTCAAAATGGCGGCGACAAGCCTGCAAACTTGCACACACGTAAACGCCATTCCAGCCCCCCACCCATCGCTGCATCATATCCATCCACCTTAAACAACTCTCATATTTACCAACAATATCACCCCCTAATTTTCCCCCGCAAAATATCAACAACCGCCCCCCCTATGTGACAATCATCACTAGCTACAATCATTAAGTTTGCCGACTTTTACCCCTCTCAATTGAGAAATTTTTATGAAGAAAATCGGACTCATACTCGTGACAGGAACACTCCTGGGCACTGTGCTTCACGCCCAAACGGATTCACTGTCACCCAAGCCTGCCGCCAAGTGGCTCAAGAAAAATGAGCGTTTCGTTCCCGAAATCAAAGCGATGGTACAACTGTGGGGCATCTACTCCACAGGGATGGAGGTGTACGACAAAGAAGCCAAACAGTACAATTTCGTTGACGACCGCCTCAATTTGCTGTTGCGGCGGGCGAGGTTTATCGTTTCCGGCGAACCTTATCCCAACCTGAGCTATTCTGTTGCTTTTTACTATGATCAAATTGGCCGTGATATCCTTGCCAGCGGCATTGGCGGGCCGAACAAGGCCGACCCAAGCGCTGGCATTTGGGACGCTTTTTTTCAATGGAAAATAACCAAAAGCGAATCGCTGAACTTCGTGGGAGGATGGTTCAGGCCACAGATGCAGCGGGAGAGCATCACCTCTGGCTGGAGTGTCAATTCTTTTGAAAAATCCATGTCGCAAAATTACGTGCGCACCCACCTCGTCGGCACAGGCCCTGGCCGGGCAATGGGCGTCAACCTGGGCGGCATTGTCGGAAAAAATAAAACCAACCTGAACTATAACCTGGGCCTCTTCAACCCTGTGACCGAAGCACTTTCGGGCGCCTCGGCAGGCAATCAATTTTCCCCATTGTTGGTAGGCCGGGCATCTATTTCGCTGGGCGACCCGGAGTTTAAAAAATACGGGATCAGCTACGACATCAATTATTTCAACAAAAGAAAAGGCATTTCGCTCGATTTCAACGCCGCCCGCCAGGGCGAAAGCGACCTCTTCCGTTTCTCCACCTCCTTTGGGCCTGGGCTGCTGCTGAACTGGGGGCCGCTAAACCTGGACGGCGAATGGATTTGGATGCAACGGGAAGGCGAACGGATGCTGGCCGACAGCAGCGCAAGGCAGTTTACCGCCAAGGCTGGCACCGGTCACGTGCGCCTGGGTGTCAATGTGCCGACTGGCCGTTTTGTCCTGGAGCCGATTTTTATGGTCATGCAGTTTGACGGGGCAAAAAATGCCTTAGAACAGGCCGACGCCGCTGCGGTAAAAATGTCCGCCGGCTCGGAAACCACTTTTGATGCGGGCCTCAATTGGTACCTGGACCGCAAAAACCTTAAATTGATGCTTCACTATACCTGGCGGACTGGCGACGCAGGAGATGCTGGCGACGGTTCGCAGGTGAACATGTATTTCAATCAAAGTGGCGTGGGCGCTATACGCCGTGGCGATTGGCTGGGAATTGGCCTAAATGCTATTTTTTAGCGCTGAAATAGTAGATTTGTTGGCCACTAAAATTTTAAAAAAACAATGAAAAAACTCCTCACAGCTTTCGGTCTTTTAGCCTTGTTGTTTTTGCTGGCGCAATGCGGCAGCGACAACAAAACCGCATCGAAAACCGCCGCATTTGACGAAAAAGAATATTTGGAAAAAGGCAAGGCCATTGCCGAGGCTACCTTTGCCGAACTGAGCGGTAAATTGGCGACCGCTATTGAAGAAAAAGGTATTTCCGGCGCTATTGAATACTGCAACCTCGCTGCCATGCCCTTGGTGGACAGCCTTTCAAAGGCCCACAACGCCAGCATCCGCCGCACGAGCCTGCGGGTGCGCAACCCTAAAAATGCCCCCAACAATTGGGAAAAGGGCATATTGTCAACTTATGAAACACAGCACCAAGCAGGGCAGGAACTAAAGCCAATCGTCAAGGAACTCGACGAGCATACCGTGGCTTTTACGGCGCCCATTATGATGAAACCGCTTTGCCTGCAATGCCACGGAGAAATCGGGACAGACATAGCAACCGACAATTATGTGACCATCAAAAAACTGTACCCGGAAGACGAGGCATTTGGATTTGTTGACAGGCAGTTCAGGGGAATATGGAGTATTACCTTTAACAAGTAAAACATTAAATATCAATCATTTACAATGAAAAAAATCTTGTTTTTAGCATTTTTTTTGATCATCGGCATGGCCTCATGCCAGTCGCAAAGCGGCGATAACGGAGCCAATGCCCCGGAGCAGTCCAGCGCCGTTTATGAAGACCTGGACGTAGCCGCTTTTAAGGCCAAAATGGGCGGTCAGGATGTGGTACTGATGGATGTGCGCACACCGGAAGAAATCGCAAAGGGCAAAATAGCAGGCGCCATGGAGTTGGACTATTATGCCAGTAATTTTGCGGAAGAAATCGCCAAACTGGACACAAACAAAACCTATTTGATTTACTGCCGCAGCGGTAACCGCAGTGGCAAGACCTGCAAGCTCATGGCCGGGCAGGGCTTTACAAAATTGTACAACCTGGCCGGCGGCTACAACGCCTGGCCAAAAGAATAAATTTGCTTGATGCTTAATGCTTGATGGTGAATGGCCTGGGCCTCCAAACCATCAACCATTAATAATCAACTTAAAACTACCATCACCATGTCGTTCATCGAATTCATCAGCCAACCCTGGCACTGGTCGGTTGCTGGGCTGATCATCGGCCTTACCGTCCCCTTGCTTTTGATTTTGGGAAACAAATCCTTTGGCATTTCGGGCAACCTGCGCCACATCTGTGCGGCGTGTTTTCCTGCCAGGATCCCCTTCTTCGAATACAACTGGAAAAAGGAAATCTGGAACCTGTTTTTTGCTGCGGGCATCATCATTGGGGCATTTATCGCCACAAAATTCCTGCACGATCCCAACCAGGTAGTGGTGGCCCCGGCCCTGGCGGCAAGCCTTGCCGAAAAAGGCATAACGGACTACTCGAACCTGGTGCCAACCGAGATTTTTAACTGGGACAGCCTCCTGACATTGAAGGGCTTTTTCTTCTTTGTTGTCGGTGGGTTTTTGGTGGGATTTGGCACCCGCTACGCAGGCGGCTGCACCAGCGGCCATGCCATCAGCGGCCTCGCTACCCTGCAATGGCCCTCTTTGGTGGCGACTATTGCATTTATGGTCGGCGGCTTTATTTCCGCCAATTTGATTGTCCCATTTTTGTTGAATTTATAAAAATATATGCTTAGCAGGGTGTGTTTTGGGGGCGATAAAATTTCATTTTCTTCCTCCTCCCGCACCTTCCAAAGCAGGTATTTATAAAAATCCAAGCGTCATGATTAAGGAAAAGAAAAGCACCAACGGCATGGCCGTAAAAGATAAAAACACGGATTTTGAAGTCCGTTCCCTCGACACCAGTTGCGTCAACAGAAGCGAGGTGCCGCTCCCTTGGTATTACAACCTGAAATACCTGATGGCGGGCCTGTTTTTTGGCATCGTCATGGTCAAATCGGAAGTCATCTCATGGTTCCGCATACAGGAGATGTTCCGGCTCCAATCCTTCCACATGTACGGCGTCATCGGTACGGCGGTCGTGGTGGGCATCATTTCGGTTTTTTTGATTAAAAAACTGAAAATCAAGACTATACACGGCGAAGAGATAACTTTTACCGATAAAAAATTCTTGAAAGGACAGGTATATGGCGGCCTCATTTTTGGCTTGGGCTGGGCCATCACCGGAGCTTGCCCTGGGCCATTGTTTGCCCAATTAGGCTCCGGCGTGACCGCCATTATTGTTACCATTATCAGTGCCATAGCGGGCACCTGGGTCTATGGAAAATTCAGGGAAAAGCTGCCCCTATGACCTGCGGCAACGGACGCTAAAAAAGGGACACAAGGAAATCATTAACCTTGTGCCCCTTTTTTTGTTTCTATGTAAATCCCATCAGAAAACTAAATTTGCCAAAAACAAACTGACCAATGGTTTCAACCCAATCGACAACTCAATTTCACGAATTTGAACCTAAACTGATTGAAGATATTGAAAAAACAGGTTCATTAAAAACCCTGGAGACGGGCGAGGAACTGATGCGGCCCGGTATGTATGTGCGCTCCATACCCATCATCCTAAAAGGCAGCCTGAAAATCATGCGGCAAGACGAAGATGGGAAAGAGACTTTTCTGTATTTCCTCACAAAAGGAGATACCTGCGCCATGTCGCTTACCTGCTGCACTGCCAACCGTCCAAGTACCGTGCGGGCCGTGGCCGAGGAACCTAGCGAACTGATCCTTGTCCCAGTGGAAAAACTGGATTACTGGATGACGCTCTACCCCTCCTGGAAGGCTTATGTTTTTCAAGCCTACCAGCGCCGCTTCGACGATATGCTGGAAGCCGTTGACAGTCTTGCTTTCCGAAAAATGGACGAACGCCTCTGGCGTTTGCTCAAAAAGAAGGCGGCCTTGCAGGAAAAAAGGTACGTCTATGCCACCCACCAGGAGTTGGCCGACGAATTGAACACCTCCAGGGAAGTAGTAACCCGCCTGTTGAAAAAATTGGAAGGCCTGGGCAAAATAATAACCCACCGCAACCGGATTGAGATGATGACGAAATAGAGCCGTGTTTGGGTGTTTATGTGTTTATGTGTTTGGTATGCCCAAAAACACATAAATACATAAACACCAAACACAATTGCTTGCCTTTGTGACAATTGACACCGATGCGAGTGATGACTTTTGTCATCTTTGTACCAATATTTTTCAAACAAAATTTGGTAAACATGAAAATCGAACAAATTTATACGGGCTGTCTTGCCCAAGGCGCTTATTATATAGAAAGCCAGGGCGAGGCGGCCGTCATTGACCCACTCAGGGAGGTTCAGCCATATCTTGACAGGGCCGAGCAAGACAGCGCTAAAATCAAGTATGTGCTGGAAACACACTTCCACGCCGATTTCGTCTCCGGCCACTTGGATTTGGCACAAAAAACAGGCGCAACCATCGTGTATGGCCCCAATGCAAAGACTGGCTTCGATGCACACATTGCCCAAGACGGCGAAGAACTGAAAATCGGCAACATCAGCATCAAAGTGCTGCACACGCCCGGCCATACCATGGAAAGCACCTGCTACCTGCTGCGTGACGGGCAAGGCAAGGATCTGGCTGTTTTTACGGGCGACACACTTTTCATCGGCGACGTGGGGCGGCCTGATTTGGCACAAAAATCCGACCTGACCATGGCCGATCTGGCTGGCCACCTTTACGATAGCCTTCGCAACAAATTGATGACCCTGGCCGACGAAGTGACCGTTTATCCGGCACATGGGGCAGGCTCGGCTTGTGGCAAAAACATGTCGAAAGAGACGGTCTCCACCATTGGCGCACAAAAGGAAACGAACTATGCCCTGCGGGCCAACATGACCAAGGAAGAATTCATCCAGGAAGTGACGGACGGGCTATTGGCACCGCCAAAATACTTCCCAGAAAACGTGCGCCTCAACAAGGAAGGCTATTCCAGCTTCGACGCCGTGATGAAACGTGGCACTCAGGCGCTCTCGCCGAGGGCCTTTGAAGAAGCCGTGAACTCCACCGGGGCTTTGATGCTCGATGCTCGCCACGAGCAGGATTTCTGCCTCGGTTTTATCCCCAATTCCATCAATATTGGCTTGGATGGGCAGTTTGCCCCTTGGGTCGGTGCGCTGATCATGGATGTCAACCAGCCGATAGCGCTCATAGCGCCCAGCGACCGTATCGAGGAGACCATTACCCGCCTTTCCAGGGTAGGCTTCGACAACGTGATCGGCTACCTGGACGGCGGAATCGATACCTGGAAAAAAGCGGGGATGGAGGTGGATACCATTCAATCCATTTCTGTTGACACGTTCGCCCAAGCCCTTTCCAATGGCGAAATAGAAACAGTTTTGGATGTGCGCAGGCCCGGCGAATTTGCCGCAGAGCACATTAAGGACGCCGATAGTTTTCCGCTTGATTACATCAACGAATACATGGGCGAGTTGGATAAAAACAAGACGTACCACCTGCACTGCCAGGGCGGCTACCGCTCCATGACTGCCGCTTCTATCCTCAGATCGAGGGGCTTTGAAAACCTTGTTGACATAAAAGGTGGATTTAAAGCCATCCAAGAAAGCGGGAAATTTGAATTAACTGATTATGTTTGCCCCAACACATTGAAGCGGCAAAAAGCTAAGGAAGTTGCGGCCTGATTTTTGAACATTTTTGAAAAAACGACGTTTTAGTATCGCATTATAAAGGAAAATACAGCCTTCGGGCGTTTTAAGATAAATTGTTTTCATTTGGTTTTTTAGGGTTAAATCAGGGCAACCGCAAGGTTGCCCTTTTTTGTTTTCCATCTTTATACCTCGCCATAAGTGACCAAAGTCGCTGACCCATTGGGCCTGTTCTACCGAATTTTGTCCTACCTGTTTCAAAAATTTTCATTACAAAAAAATGGGATGTGAAATGAAGGGAAATTGGGCAAAAACCTGCTCCTGGCCTTTCACATTTCCAAATCAAATTCTTACACTGACCATGTTCGGACTTTTCAAAACCCTGACAAAAAACAGCGCGTACGAAAACCTGGGCGCACAGGAATTCCTGGCCAAACTGGGCGCTACGCCCGATGCCGTGCTGCTGGATGTTCGCACCGCCGGCGAGGTAGCTGCCGGCAAAATCGAAGGCGCTTTAAACTTTGATTTTTTCGATCCACAATTTGATGAAAAACTGGGCAAAATGGACAAGGCAAAAACCTACTTCGTCTATTGCCGCAGCGGCCAGCGAAGCGCCAATGCCTGCCGGAGCATGCACGAGATTGGCTTCAAAAAACTTTACAACCTGGCAGGCGGCGTACTCGCCCTCCATTGAGAAATTCCAAAGCCTTTTTTGACAAATATCATCAAAAACAACAGGAGGGCTGGATACTTTTCCGCCGCTTCAATTTTGAATCGATCATAGGGGCGATGAAACAGTTTCTAAGAAAAATTTCAGATCCAGATTTTCATAAAAAGTCATAAAAAATCTGCGTCTATCAGCGTCAAATAATCATGTCGAAATTTTTCCTGAAACCCCTATTCGTTCAACCTAAATTAAATCTTATATGGAAAACGGAACAACGTTCAACATGCCGAGAATCGGGGACAAAGCCCCTGATTTTCAGGCAATCACTACCACTGGTCCACTGAAATTTTCAGATTACAACAAAGACAGTTGGGTCGTGATGTTTTCGCACCCAGCCGATTTTACGCCGGTCTGCACCACCGAGCTGTCCGCATTTGCACAGGAAGAAGAGTGGTTCCGCCAAAAGAACACCAAGCTCATCGGCCTCAGCATTGACAGCATCCACTCCCATGTGGCATGGGTGGACAACGTGCGCCGCAACCTCGGCATCTATATGCGTTTCCCCATCATCGCCGACATTGACATGAAAGTGGCAAAACTGTACGGGATGCTGCAACCTGGCGAGAGCGAAACGGCTGCCGTGCGGGCGGTCTTTTTCATTGATCCCGCTGGCAGCATCCGCCTCATCATGTACTATCCGCTGAACGTGGGCCGCAACATGCTGGAAATCAAAAGGGTGCTGGAAGCCCTGCAAACGGCCTCCAAGTACAGCGTGGCCTGTCCGTTGAACTGGCAGCCCGGCGAAAAGGTGATCGTGCCGCCGCCGAAAGATTTGAAAGCCCTCGACGAGCGCCTGGCAAGCGACCTGGAAATGGTGGATTTTTACCTGGCCCGGAAGCCTGACCCGGCAATGAACTAACATCACTGGGAGGGGCGCAAAGTTCCGCCCCTCCTATTCTTGAGCTTTTTCAAAAATGGCAATGTCCTGAAATTCCTTGCACTCCTGCGGCGGCAAGCCCCTCCACCAGCCATAGAACAAACGGCTTAGCCAAAAGCCGTTTTTTTCTATCAAGTCCTTCCTGAAAAAACTGTCATCAAAGGCCACATTAGCACCTTTTACCTTTTCGTCCATCAGGCGGTAATAACCATGACTAAAAGGAAAATCAAAGCCTTTCGGGAAAAGCGTTTTATCGTCAAACAGAAAAAAAGTAGCAAAACAGACGCCGCCGGGCTTCAGCACCCGCTTTATTTCTGAAAAATAATGCGCTACCTCCCCCGGCAACATGTGTGTAAAAACGGAATTGACCACGCACAGGTCAAAAAAGTCATTTTCGTAGGGAAACGTAAACTTCTCCGCATTCTCGCCGTCTTCCCGATAGAGGTCGTTGCTGAGGGGCACATATTGAAATTGGAAATTCGGATAGCGGGTGTTGATATTTTTCTGGCACCAATCCACGCCCCGCTGCACCACGTCGAATCCTTCATAACTGCCTTTTTCATTTATAAAATGGGAAAGTGGAATGGCGATGCGGCCCATGCCGCTGCCGATGTCGAGCACTCGGTGATGCGGCTGGAGCCCACAAAACTCTTTGAAATAGCCTACCAGCATATCCCCTATTTTTCTGAAATCGCCACCGCCCGTGAAGATGAGCCCACGGGGCGGTTTGAGTTCGCCCCGCTGCCCTGTGAGCCCTTCCCAAGTATCAATTGGGAGGTAGTAGAGGCGCCGAATGGCAAAGCGCCAAGCCGGGGGGACAGTGTAATAAAGCCTGCGGGCAAATGAATTCATGTAATGTATTTTGGTGCAAAACTAAGAAGGGACAAGCTTATAAATATTTCCCTATTTTCGCCCATTCACTTGATAAAACACTACGGCGATGAAAATCCGCTTCTCTTGGCTGCTGCCAGTTTTTCTTTACTCTTCTTCTTTTCTTTTTGCCCAAAAGGATGCGATTCAGTTGGAAAACCCTTCGTTTGAGGATGTGCCGGAGGCTGGTGCCAGGCACAAGGCGTTTGTATTGGAAGGTTGGATAGATTGTGGATTTCCAGGCGAAAGTGCCCCAGATATTCACGGTGGCAAAACCAATTTTTTTAATGTTGTTCATAAACCTTACGATGGAAATACCTTTTTGGGGATGATAGTGAGACAAAACGGCACTTGGGAATCTGTTACCCAAAAACTCACCAAACCCTTGCTTGCCGATTCCAATTATTCTTTTTCTATTTTTCTATGCAATTCCCAAACATATATTAGCCATTCCCCAAAAGGAGGAGTAACAAACTATAATAAACCTGTTATACTTCGCATTTTTGGAGGCAGCGAACTTTGTCAAAAAGATGAATTATTGGCAGTAAGCCCCATCATTTCACACTTGGACTGGAGAAAATATGACTTTAATTTTTCGCCCAAAAAAAGCCATAAATACATTATATTAGAGGCATTTTATTCTTCGGAATCAATTGCGTCTTATGCTGGCAATTTACTATTGGATAATGCCTCGAATATTGCATTAAAAAGCGGCAAAGGGGTCAATGATAATTCCTTAAACACATATATTGAGGCAAATAAATTGGAACAGGATCGCTTCGAATTCTCCGATACCCTCATGGGCACCAGTTTCCGCATTGTTTTATACGCCGATAGTGATTCCATTGCCCAGATGGCCGCCCAAAAGGCATTTGCCCGTATCCAGGCACTTGATAGTTTATTGAGCGATTACCGGGAAGACAGCGAAGTGAGCTTGCTTGCAAATATTGCAGGAAAAGACAAAGTAGTGTCGGTTAGCGACGATCTGTACACGGTGCTAAGTTATGCCTTGGAGGTCTCCAAAAAATCCGATGGTGCTTTCGATGCGACGGCAGGGGCGCTGACCAAGCTTTGGCGGCGGGCTTTCCGTCAAAAAGAAATGCCACCGCAAGCCGAAATATCAGCCGCCCTGGAGACGGTTGGCCACAGGTTTCTTAAGCTGTACGACGACCACAGCGTCAGGCTGCTTAAAAACGGCACCCACCTTGATTTGGGCGGCATCGCCAAAGGCTACGCCGTGGACGAGGCCATGAAAATCTTGAAAGATGAGGGCATCACCAGTGCCTTGGTGGATGGCGGCGGCGACATCGCCACGAGCAACCCACCGCCGGGGGAAATGGGCTGGCTGATTGACAAATACGTTTACAATAAAGGCAAAATACAGGTAGAACCCTTGGTCATCTCCAACCAAGCCATCGCCACCTCCGGTGATACCTACCGCTACCTGGAATGGGAAGGCGTACGCTATTCCCACATCATTGACCCCCGCACGGGCATGGGCGTCACCTCCCGCAAAATAGTGACCGTGACCGCCCCCACCTGCATGGAAGCCGATGCCTGGGCTACGGCCATGAGCGTGGAGGTGGACCCCAAAGCCTTCCTGGCCCTGGAAAAGAAAGGGATTTCGGTCAGTTTTTCCCTTTATTGATGCCGGGAGGACTTTATGTTAAAATTCCTTTGAAAAAGCCTGCCCGTCCATGTTTCCTTTCCAAAAATGATACTTTTGCCCGCACCTGATATTTTGAAATCTATTGGACGGGAGAAAGGGCAAAACCTGCTTCAACGGCGATATTTGACAATAGCAAATCTGCCGCCCACACCGGATAAAAGCCTTTCGCCTACCAATGAAAAAGCAACTTTCCTGAAAATGAAAGCCAACGATCCTACCCGCACTTCCTGGTTGGAAGTCCCCAAAAACAGCGATTTTCCCATACAAAACATCCCCTTCGGCATATTCAGGACGGCCAGCAACCCTTCGCCCAGGCTTTGCACTGCCATTGGCGACAATGTGGTGGATCTGGCCGTGATGAACTACCTGGCCCTGTTTGACGAGCTTGAAATCAACAACACTGTTTTCAACAACCGCTATATCAACGATTTGATGGCCTTGGGGAAAGCGAAAACCCGTGCCCTGCGGGATAGGATCGCCGATGTTTTTGATGCAAAAAGCACCGAAGCCCGAGACCTCGCCTGGCACTTCCTGCACCCAATGGACAAGGTGGAACTGCTCATGCCCGTGCAGGTGGGCGACTACACCGATTTTTATTCCAGCATCGAACACGCCACCAATGTTGGCTCCATGTTCCGCCCCGACAACCCGCTGCTGCCCAATTGGAAACACCTCCCGGTCGGCTATCACGGCAGGGCTTCGAGCATTGTCGTTTCTGGTACGCCCATCCACCGGCCATTGGGGCAAATGAAGCCGGAAGGGGCCGATGCACCTATTTTTGGGCCATCAAAACTGCTGGATTTTGAACTGGAAATGGCCTTTGTGATTGGCAAAAAAACCAACATGGGCCAGCGCATCGGCACCGCCGATGCAGAGGATCACATTTTCGGTTTGATGTTGTTCAACGACTGGTCGGCCAGGGACATCCAAGCTTGGGAATATGTGCCGCTTGGGCCGTTTTTGGCCAAAAATTTCGCCTCCACCGTCTCTCCCTGGGTGGTCACGCTGGATGCCCTGGAGCCATTCCGCACGGACAGCCCAAAGCAGGAACCAACCCCGCTGCCCTACCTGCAATATGAAGGGAAAAAGAACTTCGACCTCAGCCTGGAAGTGGACATCAGGGCGGAAAATGGCCAGGCAAAAACCGTTTGCCATTCCAATTTCAAGCATCTGTATTGGAACATGAGCCAGCAACTGGCCCACCATACCGTCGGCGGCTGCAACATGAACGTGGGCGACCTTTGCGCCAGCGGCACCATCAGTGGCCCTACGCCGGACAGCTACGGCTCCATGCTCGAATTGACCTGGCGTGGCAGCAAACCCCTGCAAATGCCTGATGGCACCGTGCGCAAATTCATCGAAAACGGCGACACAGTCACGCTAAGGGCTTGGGGGGAAAAGAACGGTATCCGCATCGGTTTTGGTGAGGCGGCGGGGAAGGTGCTGCCGCCGTTGGAATAAGCATAGAGTGTTTGGGTGTTTGGGTGTTTATGTGTTTTTTGGGGAACTGCTTTTAGTCTTATCCCTTCTAAATACATAAACACCCAAACACCCAAACACATTGACTAACTTTACCTCCGCTGTAGTCTGTTTTAAAATCCAAAATGAAAATCCTTATCCATCCTTTAAAATTTATACTGCTGCCGCTGCTGTTTTTGACCGCTTGTTCGGGCGACAGCCAATCGGGCGAAATGCCAAACGATGCAGGAAAAGATACCTCCGGGCAGGTGGCCGCCAATGGAGATACGGCCAATCTCCAAAACCTGGTGAAGCAATATGAATCAGCGCAAAGGGTGGTTTGGCAAAAACCCGAACTCGTCATTGACAAGATGGGCAACCTGAGCAATAAGGTGGTGGCGGACATTGGGGCTGGCTCCGGTTTTTTCTCCCGCCGACTGGCGCAGCAAGCCAAAAAAGTCATCGCCATTGATATTGACGAGCGCTTCATCCATTTCATGGACAGCATCAAACGGGTGGAACTGAAGCCCGAATACCAAGCCCGCTTCGAAACCCGCCTCGCTACTCCCGAAGATCCCAAACTCAAGCCCGGCGAGGCCAATATCATCCTGATTGTCAATACCTACATCTATATTCACGACCGGGTGGGATACTTGCGGAAATTGCGGGAAGTGCTGCCGGATGGCGGCGAGATACTCATCGTGGATTTTAAGAAAAAACGCATCCCCATCAACAACCCGCCACCGAAGATCAGGCTGGAACTCTTTGAAGTGGAAAACGAATTGGACGAGGCGGGTTTTACGAACATCGTTTCCGACGACTGTGCCCTTGATTATCAATACATTGTGATCGCTCAAAAGTGAGGCGTGAACACCCCTTCTGGCACCATGTTTCATTACTTACTTTCATTTCATTCTAAATTCTAAAATGTTATGGTCAAAAATTTACTCCTCCCGCTTTGCTTGCCTGCTTTGTTCTTCCTGGCAAGTTGTTCCAACGCCCCAACGGGCGAAAATGTGGCCAGCGAAAAAAGCGACGCCATGGCCAAATTTACCAGCGATACAGAGTTCCGTGATGCCCACGAAAAACCTGCGGCCATTAACTACAAAGGCAAGGGCGAGATGATGGAGTTCCGCACACCCGACGGCAGCATAGCAAAAGCCTACGCCATCAAGCAGAACCCCCGCACCACGAAATACCTCTTCGTGATCCACGAATGGTGGGGCTTGAACGACCACATCAAACAGGAAGCGGATCGCCTGTTTGATAGCCTGGGCAACGTGACCGTTCTGGCGCTCGATATGTACGACGGCCAGGTGACGGACAATCCTGACGAGGCAGGCAAGATCATGAATGCCCTGAAACCCGAACGTGCCGAGGCCATCATCAATGGTGCCCTGGCCGTGGCTGGCAAAGACGGCGAAGTGGCTACCATCGGCTGGTGCTTTGGCGGTGGTTGGTCATTGCGGGCCAGCATCTTGGCGGAAGGAAGGGGCGCTGGCTGCGTGATGTATTACGGCATGCCCGTGGAAACGGCAGAAGAACTGGCACCGCTCAATGCGCCTATCCTCGGCATTTTTGCCAAAAAAGACGGCTGGATCAACGAGCCTGTCATCAACAAATTTGTACAACTTTCCAAAGCCACTGGCGAAAGCATCGAAGTGCATTGGTACGATGCCGACCACGCCTTCGCCAATCCCAGCAGCCCCCGCTACAACGAGGAGGCCGCCCAGGACGCCAACAAAATTGCCTTGGCGTTTTTGAGGGAGAAATTGAAGTAGGTTATTGATAGTTTGATTAGATGCAGCTTTAATTTGATGTATTTTTTATTGATTATCCCCTTGTCCCGTAGGGATAAAATGTCGGTAGAAATGCCAATAAGTAAGGTTTCCGTCCCGTAGGGACGCAAGGTCGAACCGACATTACGCCCGATAGCAATCGGGATAAAGGGGACGATAGACAAAAGTCCAAATAACCTACGATGTTAAATCAAAATGAAGCCGCACCCATTTGATTTGTTTTAGTGGTATGATAGGCTTGAAAAAGCGGGGGCTTGGGCAGTCCAAGCCCCCGCTTTTTTATTTTGTTATTAAACTTTAGCCCGCTTTTCGCATTCCCTAATTTTATTGAAACCCTTTTTGCGCACTTATACTTCGTATTAATAGGTTTTCCCGCTGTGCGGGTCTGGCGGTGCAAAACACATTTCACCCCTCCTCGCCGCCTTCGGCAGCTCGTCGGGGAGGGTTCCGATAGCTATCGGAATTGGGGGCTTCGCCCCCAAACCCCCATAATGCACAGTACCTATTTGCGTACAGTATGTAACTGTAAACCCATTTCATGATAGTTGAAAAAAAAACCGCTGCCTTCAAAGGCGGAACTGATGTTTTTAATCAAGAAAAAAAACGGCCTCATCAGCCGCCGTTCAAAACCATTGAAGGCGATCCGTTGAACGTAAAAATATGTACCCTCCGCAACGGCATGACACTTTACCTGAGCACCAACGACGCCGAGCCCCGCATTTTCACCAACATCGCCATCAGGGCCGGTTCCAAACACGACCCGGCAGAAACGACCGGGCTGGCGCACTACCTGGAGCACATGATGTTCAAAGGCACGAGCCGCATCGGGTCCTTGGGATGGGAGCAGGAGAAAGTGCTTTTACAAAAAATCTCCGCCCTCTACGAGCAGCACCGTTTTGAAACAGACCCCGAAAAACGCAGGGAAATTTACCAGCAAATTGACAGCGTTTCGAGCGAAGCCGCCCAATATGCCGCCGCCAACGAATACGACAAACTCGCTAGCGCCATCGGTGCCAAGGCCACCAACGCCTACACCTGGGTGGAGCAAACGGTCTATGTGAACGACATCCCCGCCAACGAACTGGAACGCTGGATGCAAATGGAGAGCGAGCGCTTCCGGGAAGTGGTGCTGCGCTTGTTCCACACCGAGTTGGAGACGGTGTACGAGGAGTTCAACATGAACCAGGACAGGGATTTCCGCAAGGTGAGCGCCGCCGTGAATGAGACCCTTTTCCCCAGCCACCCTTATGGCAAATGGACGACGATGGGCAAGGGAGAACATTTGAAAAACCCCTCCCACGTCAAAATCCACGAATATTTCAGCCACTATTACCGTCCGAACAATATGGCGCTGGTGCTGGCGGGCGACTTCGACCCAGCAGAAGCCGTCGAATTGGCAGAAAAATATTTTGGGAAACTCGAAGCCGCCGATGTGCCCAATTTTGATTTTGAAACACAGCCGGAACTTGGTCAGGTGGTGCGCAAGGAAATATTCGGCCAGGAAGCCACTTACCTGCAAATGGCCTGGCGCTTCGACGGGGCCAATTCGGAAGATGCAGATTACCTCGCTATCCTGTACCGCCTGCTGTACAATGGCCGGGCTGGGTTGATAGATTTGGATTTGCTGCAAAAACAACTGGTGCTGGACGCCCGTGCCTACACCACCAACATGCAGGATTTTACCATTTTTCAGCTTTATGGCAAGCCCCGTGAAGGGCAGGCGCTGGCCGATGTGGAGCAACTGTTGTTGGCAACTTTGGAAAAAATCAAGCAGGGAAATATTGAAGAGTGGATCATCGAAGCCTGCGTCAAAGACATGAAACTCAAGGACTTGCAGGCCGGTGAAAACAACAACAACCGGGCGGCCCAAATCACCAATACCTACATTTGGGGCATGGATTGGGAGCATTTTATCCGCCGTTTTGAAAGGTTGGAAAAACTGACCAAGGCGGACATCGTTCGCTTCGCCAATGAGCGTCTGGGTGAAAATTATGTGGTGGTGTACAAGCGGACCGGCGACGATCCGAACGTGGTAAAAGTGGAAAAACCGCCCATCACGCCCATCACCGTCAACCGTTTTGACGCTTCCGTTTTTGCCCAAAAATTCCTGGCAGAAGAAGCGCCCCGCATGGAGCCGGTGTTTGTGGATTTTGAAAAAACGATACAAAGCCGCCTGCTCGACAGCGGGGTGAAACTGGAGTATTTGAAAAATAAAAACAACCCCACTTTCATCTTGGACTACATCGTGAAAATGGGCCGCAACAGCGACCGTGAACTGGCCTTCGCCATCGCCTACCTGCCCTACCTCGGCACGGACAAATACACGCCGGAGCAGTTGAACCAAGCTTTTTTCCGCCTGGGCCTGAGCTTCAGCGTCAACGTGAACGAGAAGAAAATCTTTGTGACACTGGGCGGCCTGGACGAATCGCTGGAAGAAGGCGTGGCCCTGTTCGAGCACATCCTGCACTATGTGAAAGGCAACCGGGAGGCGCTGACCAACCTGGTGGCCGACAAGCTGCTGCACCGGGAGAACAACAAGAAAAACAAAGAATTCATCCTGAAAAACGGCATGTACAGCTATGCCCGCTACGGGGCCATTTCGCCGTTCACCAATAAGCTCTCCGCCGCAGAAATGGCGGCTTTGCAGCCTGATTTATTGGTGGAAAAAATAAAAACCCTGACCAGTTTCGAGCACAACATTTTCTACTATGGCTCGAAAGAACTCCATGAGGCAGCGGCTATTTTGAACAAACACCACCGAGTGCCGAGCGAACGGCTGCCAGTCGTCCCGCCCGTCAACTTTGTAGAGCAAGCCACCATTGAAAACAAGGTGCTGCTGGTGGACTTCCCGATGGTGCAGTCGGAAATCATGCTGGTATCAAAAGGCACGGATTATTTTAACCTGGAAGAATTTGTGATGGCGGAGCTGCACAACACTTATTTCGGGTCGGGCATGTCTTCCGTTTTTTTCCAGGAAATCAGGGAATCGAGGGCGCTGGCCTATTCGGCGTATGCATTTTATGGCTCGCCCTCCGAGCAGGACGAAGCGCACTACCTGCGGGCCTACATCGGCACCCAGCCCGACAAGATGATGGAAGCCCTGTTGGCCATGCACGAAATCATCGAGGAAATGCCCTACTCCGAGGCGCAAATCCAGCAGGCCATCCTTTCTATCCAAAAGAAAATAGAAAGCAGCCGGATGACAAAAGACTCCATCTATTGGGCCTATCGGCAGTCGCAGCGCCGGGGCTACCAGCACGACCTTCGCCGTGATATTTATGAAAAAATGAAGACTGTGTCGCCGGAAGCCCTGCTGGATTTTCACAAAAGGAACGTGAAGGGACGCCAATATACCTACCTGGTGCTGGGCAGCAAGGGTAGCCTTGACCTGGCCCACTTGTCGGGCATCGGCATGGTGCAGGAGTTGACGGTGGACGAGGTGTTCGGGGAGTAGGAGTTAATGAATGTTGAAAAGAATGATCGTTGGTTCCCTGAAAATAGGACAAGGCTTAATAGCAAATATGCCAAATTTTGCGTGTGCAGATTTTTTCGATGCAATCAAATTTAGTTGTTAGATTTGCTCAATCTAAACAGGCTTTGAGAAAATCTTAAAAACACCTAAACACATGGCAACCATTCCTACCAAAGTTGAACCACGCTTTATCGCTGGTATTAAAAAGTTTCAAACAATTCTCAATGCTGCTAAAGCAAAAGACATCAATGAATCCGATACTGTCGTAATCGTCACCGATATGCTGCACGAGATTTTTGGATTTGACAAGTATTCAGAAATTACTTCTGAATTTGCGATCAAAAAAACATGGTGCGATCTCGCTATTAAGATAGAAGACAAGACTAAATTTTTAATCGAAGTAAAAGCAATAGGATTACCACCAAAAGACGATCACATAAAGCAAGCTGTTGATTATGGTTCAAATCACGGTGTTGATTGGGTAATACTTACGAACGGAATTCGGTGGCGGATTTTCAAAATCATATATGGAAAGCCAATCGCAAATGAATTGGTGTATGAATTTGATTTTCTTTCCTTGAATCCTAAAAAACAGAACGATCTCTCCTTACTCTATTATGTCAGCAAAGAGAGTCTGGGAAAATCGGTTTTGGAGGATTTTCACATTCAAAAACAGACATTGAGTAAATTTTACATTGGGCAATTATTGCTGAACGAGACAGTTTTGGAAGCAGTGAAAAAGACAGTTAGGAAGATGACGCCTTCCGCCAAAATTGAACTCGAAGATTTGAAAGAAGTAATTGCCAATGAAGTAATCAAGCGAGAAATATTAGAAGGTGACAAAGCAGATGAGGCAAAGAAAAAAATTGCTAAATCTTTGAAAGCGCTTGCTGCTGCTAAACCGTCCAAAGTAGTTGTTGAACAAAATTTGACTTAAACTATGATTTAGATTCTGCTAAAATTATAAGATCGGCCATTTTTAAATCTTCATTACAGCAAAACAAGTATTTTGTGCCTCCAAAGAAAGCACCAAAGGTAATAAATACTCGTTAGGTGCTTTTTCCAACTTTAAAAAATACACGCATGAAAAAGCAATTCTTCTACATTTTAATTTTTTTGGTTTCTACTTCCACTTTATTGTCTCAAGGCTTGTCGGACGAACTACGGGCCTTGTATGCAAAAGATCCGGCCAATGCAAGCGCCAATTTCCAGGCCCATTTGCAAAATAAAGTACGGACAGCGCCAATAGTACAAAGGGCCGAAATTATGTTGACCGACTCGGTTTATCGTTCTGATTGGAATAACAATGACTGGGAGACGATGCAAAAGGAACTACGTACGTATAATTGTGAAACTGGCGATTTGGAACAGAGCATCTATCAGGTAAAAGATGTACTCACAGGTATGCTTGTCAATAACTCGAAAATTGAATATACTTATCATTCGGCGGGAAAAGAGAATGAACAATTGCGATACATATATGATGACCTTCTTTCGGAGTGGATTCAAATTTCTTATCGCAAAAAAGATATTGAAGGCCGTTCGCTTGAGAGTTGGGATAGGGCATGGAGTACCACCGATCATGCTTTAGTTTTCGGTAGTCGAAGCGTAAACCAATATAATGCCTCTTATTTATTACAGCAAACGGATGAATATACACTGGATATAAACAGCGACACTTGGCTTCCAGATCGTCGGACTATTTATGCCTATAATGCTTCCAACTTTGAAATATCGCAAACCGTAGAGGTCTATAACTCTAATGGCAATTGGGAGTTGGAAAGAGTAATTGCTTCAACTTATAATTCATCCGGAAAATTGGATACGAGAATTTTAGACATCTACTCCAGCGGTGTTGTTAGCCTAACCAGAAAGGAGACCTTCTTCTATCTTGCCAATGGGGATCTGTCTAAAATTGTATATGAGGTATTTGACAACAACACCAGCAGTTTTATTCAAACTTCACAATCGGACTATACTTACAATGCTCAGCAAGATGTGGAATCTATTTTATCCTCAAATGTGGTCAATGGCCAATTGGTAAATGGCTTTCTTTCAGAATATACCTTTTATCCTGGCGGTTCCGAAAAAACGTACCATCATCAGGAATGGGACATAGACGACAATATGTGGGTGACAATACAAAAAGATTCAAATGATATTAATGGCAATAACCTATTTTACCAACTCATGTTCACCTACGACCCTAGCCTCAATGTTTATGAATTTGGTTTTCGGTTGAGTTACAATTATGATGGGAGCCTACTGCTGGATTATATTGCCCAAAGAATAGAGTTGTTTAGTTTTGATAATTGGGTGAATGATTTTCAAACTTTCTATACCTACGAAAACGATGAACAGGTTTTTGAAATATTAAACTTGGATTGGGACATGGCAACAAACAACTGGGTCAATGATTATTTATACCACTATTACAACACTGGCTGTTTGTTCAACAGGGCGGACGAGCCGGAGGCACAAGTAAACACTTGTCTTTTTGCCAACCCGATTTCAAAAGGAAAAACGATTTCCTGTCCAGATTTAATAATGGAAAAGGATTATTCACTGGAGATATACACTATGGATGGCAGCAGGGTATATCAGGAAAATTTCAATGGCCTGGATCAACCCGTTTTTAATGCCACATTGCCATCCGGCATGTACTTGATGCTCATTCGTGGTGGCAAAGCCATTCTTTTCAGGGATAAAGTAGTCGTGGGCAATTATTAATTGCACCAATAAAAAAGCCCTTGCAGACATTGCAAGGGCTTTTTTATTTTCAAAACACCCCCCTCAATCCTTTGCAAACAACCACCTCCCCAATTCCTTCATTGTTCCCTTTTTCCCGTACATCAAAATACCGACCCGGTAAATACGGCCTGCCAGCCAGACGAAGAAAAAAGCCGAGGCGGCCAGGACGGCCATCGAAAGCAGCACCTCCCACAGCGGCGGCTCGAAGGCCAGCCGGGCGGGCATGATCACCGGTGAAAAGAGGGGTATGATGGACATCCAGACGGCCAGCGAACTGGTCGGGTTTTCTATGATGGGGCTGATGACGATGATGGAAATGATGATGGGGGCCATCGCCACGAAGGTGAGGGATTGGCCCTCGCCCATATCGTCGCCCATAGCCGAGCCGACGGCGGCGAAGAGGGACGAATAGATGAAGTACCCGCCGATGAAATAAAAGATGAAGACGGGCAGGATGAAGGCCCAGTTTTGCGATTTGATCAGTTCCAGGTTTTCGGCAATGGCCAGGGCCTGCTCCGGCGGGCCTTGCTGGAAGGGGTTGTTGCCTTGCTGGGCCGCTACTTGATCCATCGGCAGGAAGCTGCCCGCTATGGTCATCAGTATGATGGTCAATATTATCCAAACCAGCATCTGCGTCAGGCCGACAGCGCTCACGCCAATGATTTTGCCCATCATCAATTGGAAAGGCTTCACCGAAGAAATGATGACCTCCACAATGCGGGTGGTTTTTTCCTCCATCACCGAGCGCATGATCATGGTGCCGTAAATGAGCAGCACGATGTAGATGATAAATCCTGCAACAAAGCCAATGACGGTGGCAATGCCGGCGCTGTTTTTCTTGTCGGTTTCTACCAATTCGCCCGCCTCGTTGAAGGCCAGTTCCTTTTGGCTGAGCTGCACGCTGGGGCGGAGGCTTTTCAGGCGCTCCTGGTCGTAGCCAAATGCTTGGATATTGTGCGCTTCGAGGCTTTCGGCCACCCTGTTTTCGATGTAGGATTTGGTGCCCAGCGAGAGCTGCCCTTCTGAAAAATATTGGATGCTCATGCCCTCGCCAGTCCCCCTGTAAGCCGGGATGTACAGCACACCGTCGTAGCGCTGCTGCCGATAGCTTGACTTCAATGCTTCCAGCGGTTCTGTTTTTAGCTCAAACACCACCCGCTCACTGGTATCCTTTGGCAACTGGAAAATGCCCGAATCGTCTTTCACGGCCACGAATTTTTGTTCTTTGCCCGTATAGATGGCCAGCAGCGCAGGCACCAGGAACAGGGACACGAAAATGAGCGGCGACAACAAAGTGAGCAGGATGAAGCTCTTTTTTTTGACCCTTGTCAAATATTCCCGTTGGATGATAAGCCAAAGTTTATTCATACTTTTTGGAATGATGAGTGATGAATGATGAACGGCTAACCGGTTCATCGTTCATCATTCATAGTTCATTAATTGCTTTCCCCGACCCGTTTGATGAATATCTCGTTGATGGTCGGCAATATTTCGTTGAAAGATTGGATGTGAACGCCACGCTGTATGAGGTAGCGCAGAATCTCGTTCGAGTCGCCGCTTTCGTTCACTTGAAGGGTGATTTCACGATCTGTGTTTGAGTGTAAATCAAAGGCACTGTTCGCCAGATCGGCGGGCAATTCGCCAGAATATTCTATTTTAAAAATATTGTCCTTGAATTGCTGTCGGATGTCTTTCACCTTGCCCTCCAGCACGTTTTTCCCTTTGTTAATCAATACGATATGGTCGCACATTTCCTCCACTTGCTCCATGCGGTGGGTAGAAAAAATAATGCTGACGCCCTTGCTGTTCAGCTCCCTGATTTCATCCTTGATGAGGTTGGAGTTGATGGGGTCGAGGCCGCTGAAAGGCTCATCCAGGATGAGCAATTTGGGCTTGTGCAGCACGGTGGCGATAAACTGTGCCTTCTGCTGCATCCCTTTTGAGAGTTCGTCCACTTTTTTGTTCCACCAGTCCTTGATGTCGAAGCGCTCGAACCAGTAGCGGAGTTCTTTATTGGTGTCGGCAGCGCTGAGGCCCTTCAGGCGGGCGAGGTAGGTGAGTTGTTCGCCCACTTTCATTTTTTTATAAAGTCCCCGCTCCTCCGGCATGTAGCCAATCTGCTCCGGGTGGCGGGCGTTGAGCGGCTCGCCGTCCAGCCACACCCTGCCCTCGTCGGCCTTGGTGATGGAGGTGATGATGCGGATGAGCGAAGTTTTCCCTGCCCCGTTCGGGCCGAGCATCCCGAAGACGGTGCCTTTGGGAATATCGAAGCTCACGTGGTCAACGGCGGTGTGCTTGTCGTAGTTTTTGACAACATTTTCTAAGCGGAGGATGGGCATGTCATTTTTTTTAGTCAACAAAACAAGGTCAGTGTTGGATGATTGGCGGTAAGATAGCATGAAGGCACGGAATTTCAGCCAGGCTATTCTATTGAGGCTCCCTTTTTATAGATAAAGAAAATGAGAAAACCGCCCGCCGCTTGGCCGGAAGGGAAAAAGAAGTTTTTAAATTTGCCGCTCAGAAACGGCTTTGTGCCATTCATTTTTTTTACAAAAACACTGCATCTCAACATGCCAAGATTAATTGCCCTGCTGCTTTCTATCATTGCCTTTGAGGTTTTTTCCCAAACACAAACCACCGATCGCACTGCCGCCATTTTGGGATTGGTCAACTACCGTGACGAACTCATCGGCAGCGAGACCATCTCTGAACTGGAAGCCCTGGATAGCTTATGGAAAGGCCCGGACAAGGAATATTCAACACATTTTATGTTCAGGGTGGTACATATCCATGAATTACTTGGAGTGTCCACCGAAAAGATGTTGGCACAGGCGCAGGGGGAAATAATGGACACTTGGTTGCAAAGCCTATATACTGAGGAAACAATTGAAACGATTGTAAAAAACAAGGACTTGATAGACCTGCTGAACAGTGATGTCCTTTTGCCCGATCCACCCTTCCAAATTGATTCAAAAACAACTTTTTTTAAGGAACTGGAAGTTTACAAAATACAAAATGGGATGACCGTGGCGGAGATAGGGGCGGGAAACGGGACTTTTAGTTTGTTGCTGGGTTTGGTGTACGACAGCCTGCACATTTTTGTGAATGACTTACGCGAAACGGCCGTTTTTTATGCATCGGCAAAAACCTATCGCTGCAAAAGCAAAAAAACCAGCAATAAATTTGATTTTGTATTTGGCAAAAAGAAATCAACCGGGCTGCCAAAAGCCGCTGTTGACAAGGTGATCATCCGCAATTCCTTCCACCATTTTTCCCATAAAAAACAAATGCTCGCCTCCATCAAACAGTCGCTGAAATCCGGCGGCAGCCTTTATATTTTCGACCCAATTATTTTGCCCGATGAAAAACCCAGTTGTGATAAAACGCTGGCCTTGAAGCAATTAAAAAAAGAAATAGCCAAGGGTGGTTTTGAAATTGTGGAGGAGCTAAGCCTTGAGCCATACACCTGGAAACTGCTGCACTGCAAGGCAAAAGGCTGAAAAATGGGCAGAATAATCAGTTCTCCCTGAATTTGAAAATAGTCAACCCATCTAACCTTCAGCAAACCTCGACTGAAGACTGCGGACTGTGGACTGAAGACTCCCAAGCCGCCCCATCAAGCCAGCGCCATCTCATCCTTCTCCACCCCTTCCATCGCTTCCTCAATTTCAATTTTATCTTCCACCTCGTCCAGTTCCACCCGCAGGTTGCTGATGATAAATTCCTGGCGGTCGGGTGTGTTTTTGCCCATGTAATAGTCGAGCAGTTTTTCCAGATCGGTCTCATTCTGCAACACCACCGGCTCCAGGCGCATATTTTCATTGATAAAATCCTTGAACTCGCCTGGCGAGATTTCGCCCAAACCCTTGAAGCGGGTGATTTCTGCCTTGCCCCGCAGTTTGCGGATGGCGCTTTGCCTTTCAGCATCGCTGTAGCAGTAGTAGGTGATTTTTTTGTCACGCACCCGAAATAGGGGCGTTTGCAAAATATAAAGGTGGCCATTGCGCACCAGATCGGGGAAAAACTGCAGGAAAAACGTGAGCAGCAGCAGGCGGATGTGCATTCCGTCCACGTCGGCATCGGTAGCGATCACGACCCGGTTGTAGCGCAGGTCTTCCATGTCGTTTTCGATATTGAGGGCATGCTGCAACAGGTTCAGTTCCTCGTTTTGATAGACCACTTTTTTGGTCATGCCAAAACAGTTGAGCGGCTTGCCCCGGAGGCTGAACACGGCCTGAGTTTCCACGTCCCTCGACTTGGTGATGCTCCCGCTGGCCGAGTCGCCCTCGGTGATAAAAATGGTCGTGTTGTTGCGCAAATCCTCGGCGGTTTTTTTAGCGGGGTCGTTGAAATGCACCCGGCAGTCACGCAGCTTTTTGTTGTGCAGGTTGGCTTTTTTCGCCCGTTCGTTCGCCAGTTTTTTGATGCCGGCAATCTCCTTGCGCTCCCGCTCCGACTGCTGGATGCGGCGCTGGAGTTCCTTGGCCACCTCCTCGTTTTTGTGCAGGAAGTTGTCGAGTTCTTTTTCCAAAAAATCGCCCACGAACTTGCGCACCGACGGCCCTTCGGGCCCCATGTCCTGCGAGCCAAGTTTGGTCTTGGTCTGCGATTCAAAAACAGGCTCTTCCACCCTGACGCTCACGGCGGCCACGATGGACGAGCGGATGTCCTTGGCATCGTAGTTTTTGTTGTAAAACTTCCGCATCACGTTCACGATGGCCTCTTTGAAGGCATTCAGGTGCGTGCCGCCCTGCGTGGTGTTTTGGCCGTTCACAAAAGAATAATACTGCTCGCCGTAGTGGTTGCCGTGCGACAGGGCGATTTCGATGTCCTCGCCCACCAGATGGATAATGGGATAGCGCAGGGTCTCCGCCTGGGTCCGGTTCGTCAGCAAATCGAGCAGGCCCTTGCGGGAGTGGAAGGTTTTGCCGTTGAAGTTGATTTTCAGGCCAGCATTGAGGTAGGCATAGTTCCAAAGCTGTTGCTCCAGGTATTCCGTGCGGAAGCTGTATTTTTTGAAAATACCGTCGTCCGGTTTGAAGGTAATGAGCGTGCCGTTGTCGTCGCTGATATTTTGCAGCTTGTGGTCTTTCGTGATGTTGCCTTGCTCGAACTCGGCCACCTTCGCCTTGCCCTCCCGCACAGACTGCACCTTGAAGTAGTTGGAGAGGGCATTTACCGCTTTCGTGCCCACGCCATTAAGGCCAACGGACTTTTTGAATGCCTTGCTGTCGTACTTACCGCCCGTGTTGATCTCCGAGACGCACTCCACGACCTTGCCGAGCGGGATGCCCCGCCCGTAGTCCCGCACTTCCACCACGCCATCTTTCACGCTGATGTCAATCTGCTTGCCATAGCCCATGACGTATTCGTCAATGCAGTTGTCAATGACCTCTTTGACGAGCACATAGATGCCATCGTCCGCCGCCGAGCCGTCGCCGAGCTTGCCGATGTACATGCCGGGGCGCATACGGATGTGTTCCCGCCAGTCGAGGTGGCGGATGTTGTCTTCGGTGTAGGTTACTTGCTGTTGAGACATGTTATTTTTAATGATGAATGCTGAGCGATGAATGATGAACGGGGTGTTAGGTTAGTTCGCTTGCTATTTGGGCTAAGGTCAATGTAATACAATTCTGTAAGTATGTTTTTATTTCTGAGTATGAACCTTCTATGACTGAAGTTTCACTGTTAATAGATATTGTGAATGGTTCCAGTAAATATTGATAAGAAGAAGGAGTGGGAGAATAATTCCCTTTTTCATTTTTAACAAATTGAAATAAAATAGAACCAATGGCAATGGTATAATTCCCTATTCCGAAATAATGGATAGGGAAGAAAATAATCTGTTGTCTGTCATTTAATATTTTTACAGCAAAGAATATTTTTTCGAGATTTGAGATATTGTGTTTATACTCAAATTTAGAAGCATATTCTTCAATTCTAATTTCAATATAATCTTTTGAAATATCCGGTAAAGTAGGAAAGATAAATTCAGCTGCATCTTTAAATTTTTCTAAAAGCTCTTCTTTTATTTTTCGTAAAGCATCGTCACAATTTCTAATTATAATATTTCGATTCTGATTTATTCGCTCTTGCTCGGCTTTGGCCAATTCTTCCTTTCGCTTTCTAATTTGAAGTTTTTCTATAAGTACATCTGCAACTTCAACCAATGAAGTTTCTGATAGCTTAACCTCTAATGTTAAATTCAGCGCCGCCTCAATATTCCGTTTCTGTATTTCCCCAAAATAATCCACCAATTCCTGTGGCTGATTTTGATCGGCTAATTCCAAAGCATCAATATAACGCTTTTTGTCATGCCTTTTCACCGTCAACGGAAACAACCCATTTTTCACCAAAACCAAACTCGCCAACAGCCTCGCCAAGCGACCATTGCCATCCTGAAATGGGTGGATTTGCACAAAAGCATGGTGCAGCCAAGTGGCAATCAGCAATGGCTTTACCTGATGCTTTTCCAAGTCGTCCAATATTTCAACTAAGCTGTCCATTTCGGAAGCAACATGCACGGGTGGGCAGTAGATAAATCTCGTCCCATCTGCACGGGTAGGGTTGTTTTCCCTTTCTTTAAATGCACCCTTTAAAAGGGGTATCTGCAAACGGGTGCCGAACTGGTCACGTCCTTCGGCGGTGTGCTGGTGTTTGGTGATAAGCTGGTGTAGTTCCTTGATAAAACTGATGGTAATTGGCCGGTCATTTTTCACCACATCAAACACAAAATCAATGGCGTCGAAGTTGTCCTGCAAATAAGCCATCAATTGTCCGGGAGGGATATTCGTGTCGCCGTGTTGGAGGTAAGATTCCACGAAACCTTCTTTGATAAAAGTCTCCGTGACACCTTCGCTGAGGTCGTACAGCTTTTCAACGATGCCCGTTTCGATGGCATGCTGCCGTTTCAGCCGCTCCATAAAAACCTTGTACTCCCGGCTGTCTTCTCTCAAAGTTTGGCGCTTCCTCGTCCATGATGGTAAAATGGCGTCAAGTCGAACGGTACTGCACCGCTCCCATTCCTCCGTAAACGCAACGGGCTTCCAAACATGTACGTCTTTTATTTCCATCTTACTTTTGCTTGCGGCAAAGATAAACCAGCCAAACCGTCAATTTCACACAAAGTTACTGATAGAAATCAAATTTTCACACAAATTGTTTTAAAATTAATCAAAGCCCAACCCTTGAACTTCCACCAAACATACCACCTCCACCCCGCCATGCGCCTCCTGCGGCGTGCCCTCCAGTTGGAGCGGCGGTCGAAGCTGTGCTTGGCGGTCTTCCTGCTGGTGGGCGGGGCGCTATTTGGGTATGTGTTTTTAAAAAAAAGGAACATCCTGGCCACCTTTGGGCTGCTGGCGGTGATGACTGGCCTGAAATTGATCTGGGAGCTGCTGCGCCGCCCAAAGGTGGAGGACGAGCGCCTCTGGCAACTCCTGAACGGGCAGCGCCGGGACATCGTCTGGGTCTATTGCTCCAATACACAGGTGATGCCATTTGGGCTATACCTTTGGGAGCGGGGCACGATGTTTTTTATGCTGGAGGACGGCGGCGAAATCTCCATTGACCTGCCCGCCCGCAAACTGAAAATGGTGTCCCGGTTTTTGAATAAATTGTTGCCACATGCGTCGTTTGGCTACACGGCGGAGCGCCTGCAGCAGTTTGAAAAGAACCCGGCCTTGCTGCGAAAGCAGGAAGAATGAGCTATTTTGCCCCCAATCCCAAACACATAAACACGGAAACACAAAAACACACCCAACCGCCTCGTGAATTTCCTTTTCAAACCCATAGACATCGCTTCACTTGTTTTTTTCCGGGTGATGTTCGGCATCCTCGGCTTTGCCGATGTGGTGGGCGTTTGGACGTATTACCACCTCTACAAGGGCTACTTCAATCCCGAAAATTTTCAGTTCAAATACTTCGGTTTCGAGTGGGTACGGCCTTTCCCTGAGCCGTTTATGTCGCTGTTTTTTATCGTGGTCATGGCGGCGGCAGTGCTGGTCGTGCTGGGGCGCTGGTACCGGGCGGCAACGGTGGTTTTTGCCGTAGGCTTTTGCTATATTTTTTTGTTGGAAAAAGCGCTCTACCTCAACCACGGCTACCTGTTTTGCTGGATCAGTTGGATCATGGTCTTCCTGCCTGCCAACCGCCAGTGGTCGGCCGATGTGCTGCGCAAACCTTCCCTCCAAAGCGACCAGATTGAGCGCTGGAGCTTGTGGATATTGCCTTTTCTGATGGGCTTGGTCTATTTTTACGGCGGCATCGCCAAAATCAATTCGGACTGGCTGGATGGCAATCCGCTGAAATCCTGGCTGCGTAGTTCGGGCAATATGCCTCTCATCGGCTGGCTGTGGAAAATGGAGGCCACGGCCTATTTCATGGCCTGGTCGGGAATGCTGTTGGACCTCTCGGCTCCCTTCCTGCTGATGTTCCGGCGCACAAGGGTTTGGGCCTTGGGCTTCATCCTTTTTTTCCACCTCACCAATACATTGATTTTCCAAATCGGCATTTTCCCTTGGCTGTCCATTAGCTTGAGCTTGCTGTTTTTCCCGCCGGACTTTCCGAGGCGTGTTTTTGCTTTTTTGAAACAAAAAATAAGGAAACTGGAACGGGTGGAGGCTTGGTGGGAGCGGCGATTGGGACAGTCGCTTGCTTCGGTTGGATTTTCACCAAAACTAGCGTTTTTGCCTCCGGCTTATCCCAAAAATATTGTCAAACTGGCACTCATTGCCCTTGTCACTTTCCACCTGCTCATGCCGCTGCGCCACTGGCATTTCGATAGCGAGGTAGCCTGGTCGGAAGAGGGCCACCGTTTTTCCTGGCGCATGATGCTGCGCTCGAAGCGGGGCTATGGCTATTTTGAAGTAAAAAACCCAACAACGGGCGAACTGACCAGGGTAAAACCGGAAGACTACCTCAGCGACCGCCAGTCCGAAAAAATCTACACCCACCCAGATATGATTCTCCAATTCGCCCACTATATCAGGGACTTATGGCAGCGGCGGGGCGTGCCGGATGCGGAGGTCAGGGCTGTCATCAGGGCCAGCCTGAACGGGCGGAAGACGACGCCCTATACCGATTCACAAGTGGATTTAGGCAAAGTGGAATGGAGCCTTTGGGAGGAATCGGCTTGGATAATGCCCTTTAAAGAGGATTAGTTTAGTACAGCCGATAGTTATCGACTTTAGGCTGTCTTGTTGTGGCGGCATTTATGCCGCCACCGCCCTAAAGGGCGTACAACAGAACAGCCTAAAGTCGATAATTATCGGCTGTGCTACCTTTTCACTTCAAACGCAAAAATATCTGGGCGCTGATAATGGCCGCTCACGTCGAGGGTCAGGCGCTCCCGCAGGGCATGGTCGGGGTCGTCCAGGTCGTGGTAAATGATTCCTTCCTTGTTGTATTGGGGCTTGAGGTCGTAAAAACCATCGGGGGCGATGATGCAGGAGCCGCCGTTGAGCAACCATTCTTCCGGCTCGTTGGCGAGGGAGGCTGGCAGTTCGAGTTCGGGCGGAATTTCCTTCACTTTCATGAGGTTGCCTACAGCAACGACGAAGCACCTTCCTTCAAAAGCGTAGTGCCTGCTGGCCACTTGGTGCATTTCATGGACGCATGGCCAAAGGGCCAAATGAATGAATTCCCCCGCATTGTGCATGGCCTGACGGGTGAGCGGCATGAAATGTTCCCAGCAAATCAGCCCGCCGATCCGCCCAATAGCAGTATTGACGGTATTTAAACCACGCCCGTCGCCCTGGCCGTAGAGCAGCCGCTCCGTGTAGGTGGGCACCAGTTTGCGGTGGTGGACGAGCAGTTCGCCCGTTTCGCCAAACAGCAAAAAAGAATTGTAAATAGTGCCGTTTCCGGGGCTTTTTTCTACTATTTCGTTGATACCGATACCGATGATGGTGCAATGGATTTTGGCCAATGCGGATAGTTTTTGTGTGGCTTCACCCGGCACAGTTGTGCTGTTTTTGTACATTCGGGCGAAGACCTGCTTGGTAGGCTCGTAGTTCCAAAGTGCGATTTCGGGGCAATGGTCGAGCCAGGCCGGGTAGCCGCAAAGCCAACATTCGCCAAAGACGATTAATTTGGCACCTTCGGCGGCGGCTTCTTTGATGAGGATTTCTGCTTTTTGAAGGCTGAGTTCAAGGTTGAGAAAAACGGGGCTTTCCTGAACGATGGCAATGCGGATGGGAGTTCTCATTTGGTGGTGGTTTGCTCATAGGTTGTTACATAGTGCTGCAAGGTAACCGAAAGTGCTAAGCGGGTGTTTTGGTTAAGGGCTGAATTTTTTAAAAATACCCCAGATAGATTAGAAATTGGGAAATTGGGTTAAAAACCATTGAAAAACACCCTCCGAAAGAAACCCTTCCCTAACCAGCCTGCAAATAAATCTCATCGCCTGCTGACCTTTATCACTCCCATGACCCCTACTTTGGATATTCCTTTGCCTTAAACTTTCCGCCGTCAAACCCTTAGCGCATGTACCCACTCGATAAAATATTCCGCCCCACTGCCATTGCTGCCATTGGGGCATCCGACAAAAAAGGCACCGTCGGTTTTGCCGTTATGGAAAACCTGCTCACAGGTGGTTTCAAAGGTGAAATTTACCCTGTAAACCCCGGCCACAGCACCATCAGGGGCAGGAAGAGTTATGCTTCCGTCAAAAAAATCCCTGGCCAGGTGGACCTCGCCGTCATCGCCGCCCCGGCCAAGGCAGTGCCTGGCATCGTGACAGAGTGTGGCGAAAAGGGCATTGGCGGTGTAGTTATCATTTCGGCGGGTTTCAAAGAAGCCAGCAAGGAGGGCAAGCGCATGTACAACGACATTGCAAAAATCGCCCGCAAGTATGGCATCCGCATCATTGGCCCCAACTGCCTCGGCGTCATTTCCCCTTCCGAGGGCCTGAACGCCAGCTTTGCCAGCCGCATGGCCTTGCCGGGCAACATTGCATTTATTTCGCAGAGCGGCGCACTTTGCACGGCCATTCTCGATTGGGCGGTGGATCAAAGCGTAGGTTTCAGCCACTTCATCTCCATTGGCGAAATGGTGGATGTAGGCTACGATGATTTGATTGACTATTTCGGCCTGGACCCCAATACGGCCTGCATCCTTATCTACATGGAAAGCCTCCAGGAGCCACGCAAGTTTATGAGCGCCGCCAGGGCTTTTTCCCGTTCAAAACCCATCATCATTTTAAAGGCAGGCCAAAGCGAGGAAGGTGCCAAAGCGACCCTCTCGCACACTGGTTCTTTGGCTGGCAACGATGCAGCTTACGGCGCAGCCTTCCGCCGGGCCGGCATCATCCGGGTGGAAACGATTTCGCAGCTTTTCCATGTTGCACAGGCCGTGGCCAAACAACCGAGGCCCAAAGGCAACCGCCTCGCCATCATCACCAATGCGGGCGGACCAGCCGTGCTGGCCACTGATTTTTTGATGAAAAACGGTGGGCAAATAGCCAAGCTTTCCCCAAAAACCCTGAAGATACTGAACGAAATGCTGCCCGATGCCTGGAGCCACGGTGTGCCGGTGGACGTGCTGGGCGACACCCCCGCTGAGGTCTATGGCCAAGCATTGTCGCTGATATTGGATGATGAAAATGTGGACGGCGTACTGGCTATTACTGCTTCCCAGGCCGTCATCAGCGAGGCCGACATCGCAAAATCGGTGGTCGGAGCATCACAAAAAAATGGAAAAACCCTGCTGGCATGCTGGATGGGCGAAACCGACGTGGCTGCCGGACGGGAAGTACTCGAAGCAGGCGGCATTCCGCATTACCGCTACCCCGAAGAGGCTGTGCTGGCCTTCTTGCGCATGTACCGCTACAACAACAACCTTGAGGTATTGTACGAAACGCCGCCCGCTACTCCGGGTGAGTTTTTTCCTGAAAGGGACAAGGCCACAGGCATCATCCACCAAGCAATGGAACGTGGGCGGCTGACCTTGACCGAACAGGAAGGCAAGCAGTTGCTGGCTTGTTACCAAATATTCTCGGCACCGAACCAGGTGGCAACCTCGGCTGAAGCATCCGCTGAGGCCGCCCGGCAAATAGGCTTTCCGGTAGTGATGAAAATTGACAGCCCCGATATTGGCCACAAAACAGATGTGGGCGGGGTGATGCTCAATATCCGCTCGGAAACCGAAGCCAAAAATGCTTTTGAAACATTGATGGCCAATGCACGCCAACACCGCCCGGAAGCCCACCTATCTGGAGTTTTGGTAGAAAAAATGATTGATAAGGAGTTTGAATTGTTGATGGGGGCAAAAAAGGACCCTGTGTTTGGGCCAGTGATTGCTTTTGGCATGGGCGGTACGGCAGTGGAGATTTTTCAGGACATCAATCTCGGCCTGCCACCGCTGAACATGGCCTTGGCCCGGCGCATCATCGAGCGTACCAAGATTTACAAACTACTGAAAGGCTATCGGGGCCGACCAGGGGTTGACCTGGAGGCGCTGCAGTTTTTATTGGTCAAATTCTCTTACCTGCTGATGGATTTTCCTGAAATAAGGGAGATTGATATCAACCCGTTGGCCGTTGACCAACAGGGCAGCGTGGTGCTGGATTCGCATATTGTTTTGGAAAAAGTGCCTGCACGAAAGGGCAGATTTACTTACGACCATTTGGTCATTTCGCCCTATCCAGCGCATTTTACCAAAAAAATAAGCATCAAAAACGGACAGGAAGTGCTGCTGCGCCCCATCCGCCCGGAAGACGAGCCGCTGGAGGCCGAGATGTTTGAAAAGCTGTCCCGTGAGTCGGTTTACTACCGTTTTTTTGGCTATGTGCCCAAACTGAGCCACAAATTCCTTATCCGTTTTACCCACATTGACTACGATAGGGAACTGGCCATTGTGGCCGAAGTGGAGGAACAAGGCAAAAAAATGCTGGCAGGTGTCGTGCGCCTCGTCAACGACTATGGCAACCGCAGCGCCGAGTTCGCCATCATCGTGGCGGATCCTTGGCACGGCCAAGGCTTGGGCAACACGATGATGGATTACATGATTGATATTGCCAGAAAACGGGGCCTGGAAAAAATCACCGCCGAGGCGCTCAGTTCCAATAAGGTCATGCTGGGCATGTTTGAAAAACGGGGCTTTGAAGTGACCAATAAAGAAGGCGGCTCGTATGTGGTCAAATTGGATTTACATCCAGACTGATGGTGGTTAAAATATTCATTTTCAGATGGTTAAAACACTCCGATTTCTGAAATGCAAGGCACTTTGCCTTCAAATTCTACCTTCATTTTTTCCGCTTCGTGCTTGCCGATTTTCAAAATCCGCTTGTAGCCTATTGTCGCTCCAGTCGCCACTTGTTCCCATTTTCCATTTTTAAAAACAGAAACCTGGAAAGCCTTTACCCGCTGCCCCAGTCGAACATATTCCTGCAAAACAATACGGTCGAAGGCAAGCATTTTACCAAAATCAAGCTCAATGCTGGCTGCTTGTGCGCCATCGCCGACAGCCCAATAAGTACTGGCGTCGCCGTCCACGGCATTTTTAGCTTTAAATAATTTTCCACGTTCATTGGTGGCGGTGGCTTTGGCCCCTTTCGATAAATTATTGGCAAAATCGGAACGGACGGCATTGCCGAGTTCTTTCAGGTGAGCAGCGTCAGCCTCGTGAACCAATCCACGTTGATCAACGGGCAGATTGAGCAGTAGCAGGCCGTTGCGGCCAAGGGATTTGTAATAAATGTCGAGCAATTCGGAAGGGGTTTTCACTTTGGCATCCTCTTCCGGGTGGTAGTACCAGCCTGGCCGGATAGACACGTCGCACTCGGCAGGCACCCAATGCGTGCCGTTTTCGTGGCCTTCGGTCAGCTCCTTGTAATTGGGCGATCCAGGGTAAAACTCGTCCCGGCGCAGGGCGCTCCAGTTCGTTTCCCCGGCAAAGCCATTTTCGTTGCCCACCCAGCGCACATCGGGGCCAGCGTCGCTGAAGATGACGGCATTGGGTTGCAGCTCTTTCACGAGGGCGCAGGTCGTTGGCCAGTCGTAATAGTTTTGGCGATCCACAGTTCTTTCTTCGTTGGCACCGCCGTAGTAGCCTGTGCCGCCGTTGGCCCCGTCGAACCAGACTTCGAAAATACCGCCGTAGTTTGTGAGCAATTCCCGAAGTTGGTTGCGGTAGTAAGTTAGGTAGGCAGGGCGGCCATATTCGGGATGATTGCGATCCCAGGGCGAGAGATAGACACCCATTTTGAGGCCGTACTCACGGCAGGCGTCGGCGAGTTCACGAAGCACGTCGCCTTGCCCATTTTTCCAGGGCGAGTTTTTCACCGAATGTTCCGTGTAAGCGCTCGGCCAGAGGCAAAAACCGTCGTGGTGCTTGGCGGTGAGAATGATGCCCTTCATGCCCGCCTCTTTGCACACCCTGGCCCACTGGCGGCAATCCAATTGGGTGGGATTGAACTGGCCTGGAGATTCGTCGCCCATGCCCCATTCCTTGTTCGTAAAGGTGTTCATATTGAAATGGACGAAGGCGTTGAACTCCATTTCCTGCCAGGCCATTTGGGCTTCGGAAGGCAATGGGCCAAGTGGTTCGGGCGGAGGCACTTGCCATGTTTTGCATGAAAAAAATCCAAATGCGAGTAGGCTATAAAGGCAATATTTCATCATCGTTTTGTTTTGGAAAAAATGCTTTTGGGTAAAGGTAGTGAGCGTTGCCTGTTTTTTAAAATTTGCTAAATGATCGTGTCCATTTATGGACACTGTGCGTCCACCGCCGCACAAAATTTTCAATACGTAGGCTATTTTATTTTGTACAATAAACTGAAAAACAACACATTGCACCACTGGCACAGCCATTGATTTCACCCCAGCGGATAAAAGATTGGAAGGAAGGGGGTGGGGTTTTTCTGCTCGCTTCCTCTTTTTTTTTGTCAAGCATCCAATTGAAAACAACCATATTTAGCAAAACACCATGTTCCAAAATTTTTTAAAAATCGCCCTTCGCAACCTTCGCAAAAGAAAAGGATTCACTGCTTTAAATGTCTTCGGACTCAGCCTTGCCATTGCCGTCAGCCTCTTGCTGTTCACGACGGTGCTGCAACAGTTTTCGTATGACCATTTTCACAAAAACCTCGATGAACTGTACGTGCTGTATTGGCAGAATAACCGCCCGGAGGGCGTGGAGAAAAGCGGCGGGATGCCAATGGTGCTGGTGCCCACGTTGAAAGAGGAGTTTCCCGACATTACGGACGCCGTGAGGATTCAAGACAACGGCGGCGACATAGAGTACAACGGCAAAATTTTCCGCTTCGGCATTGACCTGGTGGATACTGGATTTTTCAAGATGTTTTCTTTCCCATTAATGGAAGGCAATGCAGAAGATCCGTTGCCAAATATCAATTCTGTGGCCATTGATGAGGAATCGGCAAAGGTCATTTTTGGCGAAGATGATCCCATTGGCAAAACGCTCAACTGGCAAACGGGAGGGGAGCAGAAACCCTTGACAGTAACGGCCATTATGGAAAAAGCGCCCAACAATTCAAGCCTTGGCTTCAATTTGTTGGCAAGGATTGAAAATGCCCCGTCCTTCAACGATACCCATTGGGGCAACCACAACCACGGCGTTTATATCCAATTGCCAAAGTCCATCACAGCGGAAAAATTCGAGGAACGTTTGCGACCCTTTGTGCGAAAGCATGTGGCAGAGGATATCGAAATGATGAAAAACAATGGCTTCATTCCCGACGCCCAAGGGGATGTGAGTACCCTGCGGCTTTACCCACTCAAAGACTGGCACTTTGCCGCCGACCTGAACGACAGGGGCATGAAGAAAATCCTGCCGCTCGGACTGTTCATCGTTGGCCTGTTCGTACTGGCCATTGCCAGCATCAACTTTGTGAATTTGACCATTGGCACTTCCATCGTGCGCTCATTGGAAGTGAGCGTGCGCAAGGTGATGGGCGCCGACAGGAAGCAGGTGCTAGCGCAATTTTGGGGCGAGGCGCTGTTGGTGGTTGCCATTGCATCGGCTATTGCGCTGATGCTGGTCCAGTGGTTTTTGCCAAAATTCAATGCCCTGCTCCGAAGCGACATCCACATCAACAGCCCCTTTTTATTGGCTGCACTGGCGGGCATACTATTGCTGGTAGGCTTAGTGGCGGGCGGCTACCCTGCTTTGGTATTGAGCCGTTTTCAAGCAGCGGAAGTGCTGAAAAGGAACACCAAAATGAAAACCTCCGGCACGGTGCGCAACCTGCTCGTGACGGTGCAATTCGTCATTTCCATTACCCTCATCGCCTGCACCATGGTTGTATTGCAGCAGTTCGATTACCTGCGCAACAAACCGCTCGGATACAATAAAACCCAAGTGGTGAGCATTCCCATCGGCCACACGATCGAAGGCTATAAGGCATTGAATCTCATGCGCAACGAACTGGCCGGGCAGCCGGGCATCCTCAGCGTCAGCGGCGCTGGGCGCAACCTGGGCCTGGGAAAAGACAATTCCACAACAACCTCTATCATTGGTTGGGATCAAAAAGGCAAAAACCTGATGTCGTACTGGCTCAACGTGGATTATGATTATATCGAAACTTTAGACATCGAACTGCTCGAAGGGCGTTCGTTCGACCAAACCCACCCTGCCGATACGTCCAGGCCGCAATTGATTGTCAACGAGGCTTTTGTAAAACAAATGGAAGGGGGCAGCCTGCCCGTCGGCCAACTGATGGACACTGAGCCAAAAAGCGAAATTGTGGGCGTGGTCAAAGATTTTCATTTCAACCCCCTACACGAAGCCATCGAGCCCGCCTCCCTGGTGCTCGGCTCCCAATTTGGCCTCGGTTATATTTTTGTAAAAATCGCCCCGGAGAACATGCCCCGCACCCTCTCATTGCTGGAAGAAAAATGGAAAAAAATTGCCCCGCAATCTGATTGGCAGGGGACTTTTTTGGATGAAAATTCGGAAAGGCAATATAAAACCGAGCAGACCCTGAGCCAGATATTTGCCGCATCGGGCGGGCTTACAATTTTGCTTTCCTGCCTGGGGCTGTTTGGCATTGCCGTGCTGACCATTGTTCAACGGACCAAAGAAATCGGCATCCGAAAAGTGCTGGGTGCCTCGACGGGCGGGCTGGTCGGCCTATTGGCCAAGGATTTTTTGAAATTGGTGGGCATCGCCGCCGTGTTCGCCATCCCGTTGGCATGGCTGGCCATGAAGGAATGGCTGCAAAACTACCATTACCGCATTGACCTTCAATGGTGGGTATTTGTGGCGGCGGGTGCCTTGGCAGTGGCGGTGGCCTTTATTACAGTGTCCGTGCAATCGGTAAAGGCAGCCTTGTCGAACCCGGTGGAAGCACTGCGATCAGAGTGATTTATGAAGTGGTGGCAGCCTGTTTCTTGTTTTTCAACCAAATCACGCCAGCCACGCCTATTATCATCAAAATAACGGCTATCACTTCGGCTTGGGTGGGCTGGAAAGGCATCCATTCATACTTGACGTTGACTCGGATTTTTTCAATCCAAAAACGCTGTAATCCGTTGAAGATGAGATAGATAAAAAACAACATGCCAGGCTTTTTCAAGCGGTCTCTAATGGCAAAAAGGAAGCCCGCAATGAGGAAAGAAGCGATAGTTTCGTACAGGGGAGTGGGATAAACGGGATTGGGCAGGCGGTTGCAGTAAAGCCATTGGCAACCTTCAATTGGTATGCCTTCCTTGTTGACGTTCATCGGATAGTCATAAGCCCAAAGCCAATCGGGCAGGAACCACCAAGCTGGTTGCGGTGCCGCCACGATTCCCCAGTCGCCGTCGCCCGCCAGTTGGCAGCCGATGCGCCCCACGCCATAAGCTATCACAAAAGCGGGTGCCAGGGCGTCCAAAGTATGGAAGATTGGAATGTTGTGCTTCCGCAAATACCACACGATGCCCAAAAAACCGCAAATCAGACCGCCATAAATGGCCAGGCCACTGCCCGAAAAGAAAGTGCCGAAAGGATCGGCCATGAAGCCAGATGGTTCTTCCAGGATGGCAAAAATCTTCGCCCCAACGATGCCGGTGATGGCCGCCGTGATGGTCAGGTCGCCGATGCGGTCGTGCGGATAAACCGAGACCACTACTTCCTTTGGCTTGGGCAATTGGTGTTTTTTGCGCTCCCAATATTTCATGCCCACCATGATGGCCGCCATTACGATGCCAGCCAGCCAGTTGCCCTCTTTTGAAAACATGACCCCGGCGGCATCCGCCTGGAATTCTTCAAAATGCTGGACGATGTACAACAGTTTAAAACCAAGCAAAAAACCAAAGATGCCATTTGAAACCAATTCCCACGGAGTGGCCGCCTGGCCGGTCACCGTTTTTGCTTTGGTAGCTTGGAAAATGCCCTGATCGGCCTTTCGCTTTAGCCCTTTGTAAAAAAAATAGGCCGCCGACAAGATGGAGATGACGAGCATCATCCCAAAAGTTTTAAAAATGGAAGTCCAGTTGTCGGGCTGTGTTCCGAAGAGGTCGTGGAGTAGGTATGAAAGATCCGGGTACATGGAAGTTGAAATTGGAACTGGAAAAAGTAGCTTCCCAAGCAGGGCTGTTGCGAATTTCCAATCCGGTTTTTCCCAATAGATGGCGGCAAATATAGAAAAGGATTGTGGAGCGGCTACCAACTGACGAGTACTGCCTGCATCAAGTCCTTAAAATCGGCAGCTTCCGCATACAGGCGGTCGGAGTAGCCTGTGGCCCTGAATTTTAAATGGTGCGGCTGGTCGTTGCGGAAAGAAAGTTCGATGGTAATATTGCCAAAGCGCTGGTTGATTTTTTTCTCCGCTTCCAAAAAAGTGCGGGGTTTGAGGTAGTGCCTTTCCACCATTTCCACCCAATTTTTTTGCGTCCAGGTGCGGGTGTCGGACATCTGGCTTTTGTAATTGAGCTTTTGCACCTGTTCTTTCAGGAAGTCGAGTAGGTAGGTAGCTTCCTCTTTGCCATATTCTGTTTTGTGCAAATGCAGGGCGAAACCTTTGGAGGAGGGCGTATCCAAAAAATCAATGGCAGGATCGGCATCATCGGGAAGTACCTGCCAGACAGCATACTGGTTGTCCAACCAGTCCATTAGGCGGCGGTGGGCCAGGGAGCCTTTCCAGGTTTCATAGGCAGCCATTTCTGCATCCGTCCTTTCAATCTGCTCGTGCAGATAAGGGTTGGAAGCGGAGCTTTCCTCTTCTTTTTGAAAAAGCCCTTTCAGATATCCCCAAACGTCTTTCATTTTTTAAGCATTCGCACCTCCTCCAGCAGCCGCTGCTGCGGCTTGGTTGAGGGCGTCAATTTCTTTGTCAATAAAATAAAGGCTCTGCGGGCCATCGCCGATGAGGCCGATCCGATCCAGTACGGTCCGCATCAACGACTCCTCCTCCCGTTGTTCATTGACGTACCATTGCAGGAAAGTCTGTGTGGAATAGTCGTTTTCCTTCGTGGCCAGCGACACCAGTTTGTTGATGCTTTTCGTCACGTTTTGCTCGTGTTCATAAACGGATTTGAAGACTTCCTGCACCGATTTGAAATCACGGGGCGGCTCCTTGATGCCGGGCGTGAGGGCATACCCGTCCACGTCGCTCATGTATTGGAATATTTTCAACATGTGCATCCGCTCTTCATCGGACTGGCGTAGGAGGAACTTGGAGCATCCCTGCAAGCCCTGCTTGTCGCACCAGGTAGCCATAGATAAATAAAGGAAAGAGGCATAGCCCTCAAAGGCGATTTGCTGGTTGAGTGCCTCTTCCATTTTTTTAGAAATCATCATGTGGTTTAGGATTTTGTTGTTGACGAAAGCTGCCAAGGTAGCGCTATTCGTGGAATTTGATTTGGTAAAACGGGTGCGGCGTAGTTTGGTTTGGTATTTTGAAAAATAGGCCCTGAAAAAATTTATTTTTCATGTAATCCTGGGCCAGTTTAAAACAACAGCGTACGTATAATGTGGAAAAATCAACTTGCCACACTGATTTTATTCCCTACTTTTGCCCAAAATACTTTGTGTATCTTTTTGAAAAATAGGTAAACGAACGATATGGGAAAAATCATCTCGCTATTGAACCACAAGGGGGGCGTAGGAAAGACTACCAGCACCATCAACATCGGCGCTGGTTTGGTGGAGTTGGGCAAAAAGGTTTTGTTGATAGACCTTGACCCGCAGGCCAACCTTTCCTTGTCGTTGGGGGTGCCCCGCCAGCCCAATACGATTTACGAAGCCTTACGGGGCGAATCCGAACTGGAGCCTTACACAATACGGGAGGGCCTTGATGTGATCATGTCAACGCTCGACCTTTCCGGCGCAGAAATGGAACTCATTAATGAGGCGGGCAGGGAATATATCTTGCGTGAACTGTGCTCGCCGGTGCAAGAAGAATACGATTACCTCATCATTGACTGCCCACCATCTTTGGGCTTGTTGACCCTCAATGCACTGGCTGCCAGCGATTACGTATATATCCCCCTCCAAACGCAATTTCTCGCCTTGCAGGGCCTTGCCAAAATCAAGCAGGTCATTGACAAGGTAAAATTCCGCCTGAACAAAAAACTGGAAATCGGCGGGGTTATCGCTACAATGTACGACAGCCGCAAAATCCTCAACCGGGACGTGGTGGACACCATCAAAAAATATTTCGGCGAAAAGGTGTTCGACACCCTTATCCGTGATAACGTATCTTTGGCCGAAGCGCCCTCCCAGCGGAAAGATATTTTTGAATATAGCCCCCACAGCTTGGGCGCACAGGACTATATGGCACTTTGCAAAGAAATATTGGAACGGGTAGAAGTGCCTGCATAAAACATCAACCTAAAACCTTCATCCAAAAACACCCAGCATATTGAGCAAAAAAAGATTCACGGACGGCCTGGAAAGCCTTTTTTCTTCTGACCCTAAGGATGTCAGCGGAAAAGGGACTGCCTTTTTGAGAGACCCTTCCCCGGAAGAAAAGGAGGGTACTCAATCGGTGGCCAAGCGCCCTGCATCAAGGAAAAATTTTACCACGGACCTTGACTCCTTGCTCGAAGAAGCTCTTCAGGAGACTTTTCAGGAGCAAATGGATGCCAGGGAAAAAACAGACAATAAAGCCCAAGTCTTCCATCAACAGACCCATCGCCGCCGACCGAACATGGGCTTAGACATGCTCATCCGCAGGACAGTGGAATCGGGGTCGGTAGAAATGGACGAAGACACGGGCAAGAAACGCCTGACTGTCAGTTTTGACAAAGAAAAACTGGTGAAGCTGAAAAAAATCGCCCGCATCGAAAAGGCTTACCTGAAAGATATTTTGGGCGACATCGTGGCTGAATACATCAAAAAGTACGAGGCCAATAAGGGCGACCTGAAAGAATTGAACAATCCTTTTTCATAGTAAAATTTGAAACAGCGCATTATCAAAAAAGGCCCGGCGGAATCCGCCGGGCCTTTTTTGATTGCAAAATAAGACGTGAAACTTATTAGCCATTATCCCCTTCTTCGTTGCCACCAAAGTCGAACAGCAGCGAGAAGCGGAGTGTATTGTCAAGCGGGTTGCGCTGGTTGGTCGTTGGCACCAAATAGGAAAAGTTCAGGCCGAAAATATTGTATTTCAAGCCAATACCCACGGTGAAAAAGTGGCGGTCGCCCTTGCTGCGGCTTTCTGTGAAATAACCAGCCCGTACAGCGAACTGCTTGTCGTACCAATATTCCGCTCCAAAGGAAAACATGAGTTCTTTCAGTTCCTCATCTGCGCCATTGGGAGAATCGCCAAAGGAAGTAAAGATGCCACCGATGGGAGATTCTTCCCGCCAATCTGGCACACCGTTGCCGTCTTCGTCGCAGTCGTTGCCATCGCTCAAGTCATCGTCCAGGCAACGGGTCGGCACGAGCAACTTGTTCATATCGGCAGCGATGGTGATGCTGTTATAGTCGTCCAGGTTCAGCGTCCAAGCTGCACCAAGTCCGAGGTTGGTAGGCAGGAAGTCCTTTTGGTTGTTGCCGGCGTCGGTATAGGTTATTTTAGAACCCACATTGGTAATGGCCAAGCCAACCATCAGATCGCTCTTGCGGTTGTTGACGTCCACATTTGTTTTATAGTTAAAAGAAATGTCAGCGGCCCCGGCTGTACCTGCGTCAATGATTTGGCCATCCACTTGTTGGCCAGAGGCCAGATTTGAGTAGATGAATTTGGCACCAACAGCGGCAGAGAATTTTTCAGACAGTTTGCGGGAATAGGCAGCCGTTACTTCAAATTCATTGGGGCGGCCAGTGCCAAGCGGATTGCCGTTTTCATCGGTAAAATTGATGTCGCCCAAGGAAAAGTAGCGGAGGCCCACGCCAACCGCCTGTAGGTCGTCCAGTTTATAATAGCCAGTCAGATAAGCCAGGTACACGTCGTTGAGGCCCAAGGCCCTTAGCCAGGGTGTATAAGTAACGGATACGCCAAAAGGCTTGTCGGCCAATACGATTTTCGACTGGTTGAAGTGCATGGCATTTGCATCGGGGGAGAGTGCAATACCGGCATCGCCCATAGCGCCGGAGCGGGCATCGGCCACAATCCGTAAAAATGGTACGGCGGTCAGGATGGTGTTGGTACAATCGGAGCCGTCGGGGTTTTGCCACTGGCCTGTATCGGCGTTTTTAAAACAGCCGCCTACCTGGGCGTTCAGGCTGGTAGAAAAGAAGCCTACCGCCAGGATGAGATAAAAAGGCTTGCAGAGTAAATCTTTCATGAGATGATCTTACGGTTTTAAAAAGTTTGCAAATATAGTGTATGTGTGGTCAGGGATTTTAAAAGGCTGAACGGTATTTTACCGTCCAGCCTTTTAAACTGCCAAGCATTATTTTTATTTCAAAATGACCAATTTTTCAAAATCGCTTTCTCCTTTCAACTCAAAATCGCCGCCGTTGGCACTCCTCACTTTCACTTTGTAGATATAAACCCCCTTGGCCAAGGGGTCTCCGTAGTCGTCACGGCCGTCCCATTGTAGGCAATTGTCATTCCCTAAACGGCCTGTTGCAGAAATTATTCTTTCCTCCAAAGTTTTTATCAAACGCCCTGAAACAGTATAGATCTGCACCAATACATCAAGGTCAACTGCGGCCTGGTTGTGCTCAAACATGAAGCAGGTGGAAGTGGTAAAAGGGTTGGGGTAATTCAGCACGTGCGACAAGGCCATTTCTTCGGATGTGACGACCACGAACTCTGTAAATCCTTCCGATGGATTGTTGGCAATGTCCCATGCCCGCACCTTGATTTCGTGCCTGCCTTCGGGTATTTCGTACAATGGGTAGCGCACCTCGCCTTTAGTGTAGTCGTCCAGGGCAGCTTCGTAAAAATCGTTCAAGATGTAGGTATTTTGGGTGTTTTTGTCCAAAGTGCCATCCAGATCGTGACCTACGCTGTTGCCCACCACATTGATGCCGTTGTCGTCCTCCAGTTTCACCAAAAGTACTGGATCGGGGTTGGTCAGCCCGCCGAAAACGAAGTTTTCATCGTTCATAAAAACTTCCACTCTTGGGCCACGGTCGTCGGCAAGGGCATTGGCATCGGTGCCGCCCACAATGACCTCTTGGTAGTTGCCTGCGGCGTCTTCAAACTTTGATTCGTCGGCAGCATAATAGCTGATTTTGCATTTGCCAAAATTATAGTTAATGTCCTTCGGCACAACGAAGGTGAACTTGAACTTGCCGTCCGTCACGCTGGCTCTTCCTTTAAAAATAATGTTTTTCTGTAAATCAAAATCGAAAACAGGGGAGCTCTCGTCTTGGCCCAAAGTGCGGTAGGTGATTTCTTTATCATAAATCGTTGGGTAAACGATACCGTTAAAATCGGACAGCAAGTTGCCAAAATCATCTTGCACCTGCCCTTCGATGGTCACTTTTTGCAGCGCCTTGATGGTGTCAATGACCGTCGAGGAAATATCGTGGCCGTTGATTTTTGTGGTCGCCACCTGGTAATTGGGCAGGGCGAGTTTTTGCGATGGGTCGCCGATGAGCGTGAATTTCCTGCCGTTGGTACCCGACTCTTTGTTCTTGCTAATGCGCAGCACTTCGCCGAGCGTGGGTATTTCGTGGTCAAATTTGTAAAACAAGGTATCAACTGCCCTTTCGGTGAGCAAAGCATTGGCAGAGGCAAAGACTGGCCGAACTGTTGTATAGAGTGCGATGGCACCGCCTTTTTCATTGAGCAGGCAAAGCTCCCCTGAAGAGGTAAAGGCCGGGTTGTCATAACCTGCAAACGAACAGGTTGCGGTGATGATCAATGGCATTTTTTCCAAATTCTTCCAACTCAGGATGTCTTCAATTTTAACGATGCGCTCCTGCGTCCAACCCTTTGAGCCGCCGTGTCCCAGATAAACCATGGCCAATACACCTTTGAACATGCTGTTGTTGACGGCATCGGTCGCCAGTGGCACCCTTGTTCCGCCCGATGTGGAGACCTGCGGGTAAGCGTCCAGATACACTTTGTCAATATTGAGGTTTGGGTTTTTTGTGCCAATTTTTCGGGCAATGGAATCAGCATCCCCAGTGTGACGATTGTTATCTTCGTCGTCGCCCACAAACATGATGCGGTTGCGCCAGTCCCTTAGGCTGGAGGGGTTCATATCGTATTCGATGATTTTGTCCACGACAGCCCTTGCTTCATCAGCATCTTTCACGGGCAGCCTACCGATGCCGATGTCCATAGAACCTGAGCCGATATTGGCCCCTTCCGTATCGCTCAATAGGGCAAAGTAATCGTCGGAGGGAAATGCCTGAATAGGGCTGAGCGACTCGTCGGTTTCATAAACTGGGATATAATCTCCCCCCAATTTGTAAATATCCCTGCTATCGAAAGAGCCGTCGCCGAAAAGCAGCAGTGAACGGAAGCGCAGCGGGCTGCGGTCGAAGACCATTTTGGCAAAATCACGGACGGCAGTGGCGTCTTTCCTGCCGGACGAGAACTCGTTGAACAATTGCTCAATATCAATCAGCGACACGGTCATGCTGCTATAGCTGCGGCGGTGCTCGGCCAATCTTTCTGCTTCGCTCTTGAAATCTTTGTGGTAAATGATGGCCATGTCAATATCCGTCGTGCCGTGGATGTTTTGGTTTTCGATTTTGCCAACAGCTTCTGCGACCAGAAATCCAGTGTTGTTGAAGGCGATAAACTCTTTGAGCGCCATTGTATTGGCACCAAAAGAAAAAACACTACCGTTCAGGCTGCCTTCCTGGCGCTTGGGCGAAAGCGGGTTGGTGATGTCCCAGACCGTGACCTCACTGGCATTTGACAGGTTGAAATTGCTGACGGGCTGGCCGATGGATGCTACATCCCTGAAAAACAGTTGGTTGCCGCTCATGGTCAATGCCCGGCGGAAATTGAGTTCTATATAATCCAACCAGCCTTCGTTTATCACGTCGTTTCCTTTGGTGAAATTGAGGCTCAGTTGTATTTGTCCACTGTGCGAAAACTCGCCGGAAAGTGCCTGGTATTGGGCAAATTGGCTGGTGGATTCCCCTGAAGTCGTGCCGAAATTTCCGCTGGTGAAAGTGGTGCCATTTGCCGTGATGGAATACCTGCCAAATGAACCGTTTTTTATCCTTGCTGCGAACAATACCGCCATTTTGATGGGCACATTGGGCACAAGGTTGTCTATTTGAAATTCATTGCTGTAGTCCTCGTCCGTTCTTACTTTAAACGAATCGCCGAAAAAGCGCCTGCCAGATCCTTGGCCGGAGGCCCAATCGTGCTGCACATTTGATATTTCCTCTTCATAGCGTTTGAAATCGCTGAAGCTGTTGACGGTGTTTGTAGCACCTGAAAGAGAGGCTTGGTTTGCAATGCGCAGACCGTTGCCACTGTTTATTTTTATGAAATAATAGTTTTTAGTGTCGTAGTGGTTCGCAGGATGTTTAAAAGTTTGGGAAGTCGTGTCAAAATACCATTTGTCGGGCCCTTCGCCATAGAATAATATGTAGTCGCCCGCATCGAACTTACCGTCGCCATCGCCCACCACTTCGATGGCATTTTCTATCAGGTCGTCGGTACGTGGAGCGCCTGCCAGTTCGGGCAGTACACCACCGCCATTTCCATAAATTTTAATGCTGCGGGGATCCACGTTTTCAATGGGGATTTTGAGCGAGTTTTTCAAAAAATCAAAATCCAATTTATAAACCCCCGCCTGGCTGACGGCAAATTTGTAGATGTCACCTTCTTTCAAAACAGAATTATAGGTATTGCCGCCACGAAAATTGGCGGGAGCAGGAAGCGTGGCATAAATCAACCTGATTTCAAAGGAAACTAGGCGCTCCAATTGGCCGCTGCCACTCCTGCGGATGGGCATAAAACTAATTCTGCCGAAATAGTCGAGCCGATCCTGTTCAACCGATGTGGCGATTTTAATATTGTCAGGAATGTAGGCGTCGTCCGGCGAGGGTGTTTTGTCAAAAGATTCGTACACCTCGCTGGTAAAAATGGCCTGCACCGATTGGTAGCCATCCAGTTTGAACCTTTGGGTAAAATAGGGAAGCGTCGGGTGCTGTTCGTCAAAATTGGCACCATCAAAGCGTATGATATGGACGGCTTCAGTGCTGCCCTCATACGGATATATGGTGGATTCCGGTTGCCATTTCAGCGTTTTTTGGATGACTTGCGGTGGAGTGGCAAAAAGCAAGGACGCAAAAAAGAGTGCCAGTAAGGATGTCCCAATTTTTTTCATACATTTAATAGTTGTTGTTGGAAAAACAGTGGCCATAATAATTTGGACAGTACCGAAAACGTTGTGGAACAGCTACTATGTTTTATGGCTGGTTTTTAACATTCAGATTGATATTTACCGACATTTTAAAGCTTTTGCCCGGAAAAGCGGTAGATAGGGGCGAATTTTAACCACGCAAAAGGGAAGATTTGCAAAAATAAGCCTTTTGCTTTATTGAAATTTAATTGCAGAAGTCAATGCCAAGACAAATACTATCAATACTAAGTGCTACGCTGTTTTGGGCTTTGGGCTTACAGGCCCAGGATCCAATTTTTTCACAATTTTATTCCACACCGCTGGTTATCAATCCAGCCTTTTCCGGCACTACCTATGCCCCCAGGATAGCTGCGACCTACCGCAACGAATGGCCCACCTTTGCCGACAATAGCACGACCGTTTACAGTACTTATGCGGCATCCTACGAGCAATTTATCCCAGCCTTTAACAGCGGCATCGGCATATTGGTTTTGGCGGACAACTCCGGTGGCGGCTTGATAAAAACAACCAATTTCTCCGCCTCCTATGCCTACCGCATCGTGGTAAACGATGATTTTATGCTGAAATTGGGTGTACAGGCAGGCTTCAAGCAAAGTAGTGTGGACTGGGATCGCCTCGTCTTTCTGGATCAACTCGACCGTGTAACTGGCCCCATCGATCCGTCAGGCAACCCCAATCCGACCAATGAAATCCGGCCCGACAATTTGAACAAAACAATATTTGACGTGGGTGCCGGGCTACTGGCATACAGTAGTACCTTTTATGGTGGCTTGGCCTTGCACCACCTCACCACGCCGGACGAAGGCTTCGTAAATTCCAATGCAAGTTTGGCGGACGGGCTGCCCCTGCGGCTGACTTTGCACGGCGGGGCACAGTTTATCGTTAAGGAAGGCAATAAGCGAAAACCAGCATCGTTTATCTCGCCGAACATCCTCCTTTTGAAACAGGGCGACATGGGCCAAATCAACCTGGGCGCTTATTATAGCTTGGGTTTAGTTTTTGCTGGAGGCTGGTACCGCCACGCATTTGGCAACCCGGACGCAGTCATCGGAATGGTCGGTTTCCAGTATGATATTTTGAAAATTGGATACAGTTATGATTTTACCGTTTCTGGCCTGACCAGCTCAACAGGCGGATCGCATGAAGTTTCTCTAGTGATCAATTTTGAAAACAGTGAAAAAATGCGCCGGAAACGTTTTGCGGATCGCTACAATGATTGCTTCAAAATTTTCCGATAAACCCCCTCCAGAAAATGAATAACTGTTAAAACACCTTGGGCCACATTGTTTTGAATTCTACTTTTCTATATTTGCACGTCTTTTTTCAAAGTAAAAACACATAAAGCAGTGATGAAAAAAATGTTGAAGTACGGTTCGGTTCTTTTCCTTGCACTGGTAGTGCTTAGTTCCTGCGGCAAAAAAGAACGGTCTGCCACCACTGGTTGGCAATACAACGACGCCAAATGGGGAGGCTTCGAAAAGCTCGACTATGAAGGCCAGGCCACTGGCCCCAACCTCGTCTTGGTAGAAGGCGGCACTTTCACGATGGGTATAACCGACCAGGACGTGACCTACGACTGGAACGCAGTACCCCGCCGTGTAACAGTTTCTTCTTTTTACATGGACGAAACAGAGGTCTCCAATATTGACTACCGTGAATACTTGTACTGGTTACAAAGGGTATTTGGCGAATCCTACCCAGAGGTGTTCCTCAACGCCCTGCCAGACACACTGGTATGGAGGGAAGAATTGGCTTTCAACGAGCCTTTTGTGGAGACCTATTTCCGCCACCCCGCCTACGATGATTATCCTGTAGTGGGCGTAAACTGGTTGCAATCCAACGAATACGCTCAATGGCGTACTGACCGGGTAAACGAAATGATCCTGATCGAAAGGGGCATTTTGAACCCGAACTCCGAACAGAAAGACGAGGACAACTTTAATACAGAATCCTACCTGGCCGGCCAATATCAGGGCGACGTGCGCAAAAACCTGAAAGACACCAGGACTGGCGGCGAACGCCCGGTGCGTTTTGAAGACGGCGTTATGTTGCCATCTTACCGCCTCCCTACAGAAGCCGAGTGGGAGTACGCAGCTATCGGCCTTGTCGGCAATCTGGTTTCTGAAAAGGACGAACGCATTTCCGACCGTAGGATTTATCCTTGGAACGGCAACACCGTCCGCTACCAAAAGCGCAACAAGTACCAAGGCGACATCCTCGCCAACTTCAAGCGTGCAAAAGGTGACTACATGGGTATGGCCGGCAAGCTCAACGACCGTGCGCACATCACTGCACCTGTCCGTACTTATATGCCCAACGACTATGGCCTCTACAACATGGCCGGCAACGTGAACGAATGGACCATGGACTTGTTCCGCCCGACTACCAGCATGACCATTGAAGACGTTGAGCAACAAGATTTGAACTCCTTCCGTGGCAATAAATTCCGCACCAAAGTGCTGGACGAAGACGGAAAGCCAGTTGAAAAAGACAGCATGGGCCGCCTCCGCTACCGCTACGTGGAAGACGACGAAGTAGCCACCAGGGAAAACTATAAAGTAGGCCAGCCCTACAACTTCCTCGATGGCGACAAAACTTCCGAAGCTTTTTATGACTTTGGCAAGCACACCTTGATCAGCGACAAAGCACGTGTGATAAAAGGTGGCTCCTGGCAAGACCGTGCTTTCTGGCTTGCACCTGGTGCCCGCCGTTTCAGGGATGAAGATCACGCCTACCGTGACCTTGGTTTCCGTTGCGCCATGACCCGTACAGGCGGCCCAACCGGCAACGAAGATGCAGGTGGCTTGACCTTCAAAACCAAACAAGGGAAGACCAAAAGGAAATTCAAGTAAAATCCTTCAAAATAGTTTTGGGGTTTTTACCTGAAAAAGTCTCCATGTTCCATTGCGAATGTGGAGACTTTTTCATTTTTGTGGAAACAAAACTTTGGCCACAGCCCAGCAACATGGTTTCTATTGAACAGCTTTACTCCATCTTCAAAAAGCACCGCCACATCACAACGGACAGCCGCCAAATAGAGCCGGGCTGTATCTTTTTTGCATTAAAAGGTGATCATTTCAACGGCAATGCATTTGCACTAAAAGCTTTGGAAAATGGCGCTGCCTTTGCCGTCGTGGACGAAGAAAACGCAGCTTCTGACGATCGCCTGCTAAGGGTTGACGACGTTTTACAAACTTTGCAAAAACTGGCCAACCATCACCGGCGGCAATTCAACATACCCTTGATTGCCATCACTGGCTCCAACGGCAAAACCACCACAAAAGAACTGGTGAGTGCAGTGCTTTCCAGCCAGTATCCCGCCCATTTCACCAAAGGCAATTTCAACAACCACATCGGTGTACCGTTGACCCTGCTGGCCATGCTGGAAAGGACAGAAGTCGCTGTGATAGAAATGGGGGCCAACCACCCCGGTGAAATAGATTTTTTGTGCAGGATTGCCGAACCGACACACGGCCTCATCACCAATGTTGGCAAGGCGCACCTGGAAGGTTTTGGAGGTTTTGAAGGGGTAAAAAAAACAAAATCGGAACTTTACCGCTACCTGGCCGAAAAGAACGGGATCGTTTTTATCAATGCCGATGAGCCTCATTTAACAGAACTTTCCCAACAAAACAAGCGAAAGATTTTTTACCAAAAAAGCAATGAGCCGGCCATGGAGCATTCACCCATTGAAGTAAAGCCCATCGCTGAACAGCCCATGTTGAAAGTGGCTTTTTTGGATAAAACTGGCGAGTTGATCAACGTGAATTCACAGTTGTTTGGGCAATACAATTTCAACAACATTATGACCGCCATTGCGCTGGGCAAATATTTCAAAGTACCGGCGGAAAAAATCAAAGCTGCCATTGAAAATTACCTGCCCGCCAACAACCGTTCACAGTTGGTCAAAATTGGCACCAACACTTTTATTTTGGATGCCTACAATGCCAACCCCAGCAGCATGAACAATGCCCTTGGGTCCTTCCACCAATTGGATGCAAAAAATAAAATTGCCATCCTTGGGGCAATGCTGGAATTGGGCAGCTATTCATCAAAGGAACATGAAAAACTGGCTCAAAATGCCTGTTCATCTGGCTTGGCACAAGTAATATTAGTGGGCAATGAATTTAAGGAAGCTGCACAAAAGATGGGCATCTTGTTTTTTGAAAATACCGAGACCCTGAAAACCTGGTTCTTGCAGCAGGATTTTCAAGACAGCCATTTTTTAATAAAAGGCTCACGTAGCATTGGGCTGGAAAAATTGTTGCTCAACGACAATGCCCATTGATGTTGGTCATTTTTTGTTTCCGTTCAGCACCTTCCTTGTAACTTGCTCCTCCTAAATACAAACCATTCCACACCATGAAAAAATTGCTATTTGCCTCTTCCCTCCTGATGGCTGCCCTCTTTGGCCTCTGGCTGCTTTTTTCTTCCGAAAAAAACTCACCAGACATGCCCGCCCCGACCGGAAAAAAATACCGGGAAAAACAAGACGAAGGAGAAGAAGAACACGAACGCCGGGAAGCCTGGATTGAGCATCTGCACAAAGCCGCACCTGGCACCAATTGGAGGGAAATGGATCGGAACAGCACCTTTCTCCTATCCAAATTGCGCAAAAACAAAGGAATTGGAGGAAGGGGCAACGAATTATTCGCCGATGGGCAGTTGGAGGGCGAGTGGAAGGAGAAGGGCAGCAGCAACCAAGCGGGCAGCCTACGCACCGTAGATTATGACCCTGTCAACGACAAGATTTACGGTATATCTGACGGCGGCAGCCTTTGGAAAGGTGAATTGGATGGCAGTCAATGGACGGTCTTGAACGACGACATCCGGCTGCACCCGGAGGTGTTGAAATTGACCAGCAACGATTCGGGCGGAATGAGGATCATTTCGGCCATTGGCAAAGAAATCGTCTATTCTGACGACGAAGGAATCACTTGGCAAAACGCTTCCCTTTTCCCCAATTTTTATGATGGATGGGGAAATCCAATGCACCTGGAAATAATGAGCGATTCGGCCAAAACCATTTATTACATGGCCTACACTTGGGACAGCGACCCGTGGGCCGCACGTATATGGCTATATTGGTCAACAGACGATGGTGAAAGTTTTTCCCGTATCCGCATTTTTAACCATGACAAGGATCGGGAAATAAGTTTATGGTCACCTTTTAAAAGCGATGAAGTTTATATTATGGACAGGGGGCAAAACCTGTTTTCTGTTTCAAACGACAGCATAAATCCTATCAATACGGCCACAGGATTGCCTAATGATGCGTCCCTGCATTTAACTGGTAACAAATCCAGCAATGGCCTTACTTTATACTCCCTTGCGAACAACAAGGATGTTTATGTTTCTGCCGATACGGGGGCTAATTGGACACTAAAAGGAACTGTGCCTTATGAAGCCTGGTCGGTCGGCATGTTCTGTTCGCCATTTAATGCCGAAACTTTGGTAACTGGCGAAGTAAACTGCCATAGCACCTACGACGGCGGTGAAAACTGGTCCACCCTCAACGAATGGTGGGAATATTATGGCGAACTCGACCTACTCCACGCCGACATCATGGATCTGAAAGCATTTGAAAAAAGCGATGGCACTCCATTTTTCCTCATCGCCAATCACGGCGGCCTGCATGTCTCTTACGACAACCTGGTATCCACCCAAAACATTAGCCTCCAAAATTTGAACATCAGCCAATACTATGATGTGGTGACCAACCCGCTGCTGCCGGACTACATCTACGCCGGTTCGCAGGATCAGGGCTGGCAATGGACTTCAAACGGCTCTGCTGACGGGGCGGTTGATTTCATACAACAATGGAGCGGCGACTACGGCATGATGGCCCTTACCAACAATTACGAAAGCTTTTGGACGCAATACCCCAGCGGCATTGTTGACTATTACCATTATGCACTTGGCCCCCCAAACCCTTGGCCAGAGTCGGAATGGAGCATGATGGGCGACGACCTGCCAGCCGTGGGCTGGATTTTGCCAACCGCACCTTCGGCATACGTGGAGGGCAATATCCTTTTCATTGCAGGTGGCAATATAAATGGTGGCCCCGGCTCGTATTTGATCTATTTGGCCGCAGCTTCTTCTGCACCCTTTACCATAACGGCTAACCAATTTGATTTTAATTTTAAACAAAATTCCAACACAGGAAACGGGCTGATTTCTGCCATAGAGCAATCGCCCCTTGACCCCGATCGTATTTTTGTGTCAACTGATGACGGAACATTTTTTTACACCCACGATGGTGGCGTCAATTGGAATAAATCGTCCGGCTTTAGCGGGCCTACAGTGGAATGGCTTTACACTGCCTGCATATTGGCCTCCAAACTTGATCCCAATGTATTGTGGATTTCAGGCAGCGGCTACTCCAATCCGCCAGTATATAAATCAACCGATGGCGGTCAGAGTTTTATCCAAATATCTGATGGCCTGCCACCCACGCTAATCCAGGAAATAGTGGCGAGCCCTGACGAAAGCATGCTATTCGCCGCTTCGGCTGTGGGGCCTTTCGTTTTTATTGCTGATGACAATAAATGGTACGACCTCATCGGCGAACAGACGCCTATGCAATGGTACACTTGTGTAGAATACATTGAAAGTGAGGACATTGTGCGTTTTGGCACCTATGGCCGGGGCATTTGGGATTTACACATAAACACGGAGCCAAACTCGGCGGATGACTTTCCAATTTCCGATTTAGACTTGTCCATTTACCCCAATCCGGCGAACAAGCATGGGAACTTGTTTGTCAATACAGGTACAGCTGAAAGGTTTGATTTCAATTTGATCAGTATCAAAGGGGAAATCCTGCGACGGGCAAAAATTGAAAATCAAGCCAGCATACCGCTGCAAGGCTTGCCACCCGGCGTTTATTTTTCCACTATTTCAAAAAATGGAAAAACCATACGGACAGAAAAGGTGGTCATCAATTGAGTTTTATGCTAAAAGAAAAAATAAAACAGCTCGCCAAGCAGAACCATTCAGAGATTATCGAAATCCGGCGTCAACTCCATCAATATCCGGAACTCTCGTTTCAGGAGGTAGAAACCGGGAAATTTATTGCCAAAAAACTCGAAGAATTCGACATTCCATACACCAGCGGCTGGGGCGGCAATGGGGCAGCAGCGATGATTGAAGGAAAAAATCCAGCAAAAAAAACCATTGCCCTGCGGGCGGATTTTGACGCTTTGCCGATCACGGAAAAAAACGAAGTCCCCTATAAATCCAGAAACGAAGGCGTCATGCACGCCTGTGGCCACGACGTGCATACCTCCTCCCTACTGGGTGCGGCTAAAATATTGCAGTCGCTGCGGCACGAATTTGAAGGCACAGTAAAGCTCATCTTCCAACCGGGCGAAGAAAAGCTGCCGGGCGGCGCTTCCATTTTGATAAAAGAAGGGATTTTGGAAAAACCCAGGCCACAGTCCATCATTGGACAGCACGTGCTGACGGCTTTGGAGACGGGGAAAGTTGGCTTTCGGCCAGGCATGTTCATGGCCAGCGCCGATGAAATATATGTATCGGTGAAAGGTATAGGCGGCCACGGGGCCATGCCCCATGAGTGCGTTGACCCTGTGCTGATTGCCTCGCACATCATCGTGGCGCTGCAACAGGTGGTGAGCCGCAAGGGAAATCCCATCATTCCTTCCGTACTGACATTTGGCAAAATAAACTCCACGGGCGGTGCGACCAACGTCATTCCCAATGAAATAAAAATAGAGGGGACTTTCCGCACCATGAACGAAGAATGGCGGGCCAGGGCGCATACGCTCATGCAAAAAATGGCCGAAGGCATGGCCGAAAGCATGGGCGGCACTTGCGAGTTCAACATCGTAAAAGGCTATCCATTTTTAATCAATGATGAAAAACTAACGCAGCGCTCGCAGCGGTGGGCAGCCGAGTTTTTGGGCGCAGAAAACGTGGTGGAATTGCCCATGCGAATGACCGCCGAAGATTTCGCCTATTATTCACAGGAAATGCCTGCCTGCTTTTATCGCTTGGGGACAGGCAATGCCGCCAAGGGCATTGTGTCGCCAATTCATACCGATACATTTAATGTGGACGAAGACAGCCTGGAGACGGGAATGGGCCTGATGGCCTGGTTGGCGGTGAAAGAACTGGGAAACTGACCGTAAGGCAGCAGGCAGTGTGCGGAAATTTTACCATTGCAAGTGAAAAAGAATATACGTGTTCCCTGCCTGCTGCCCACGGCTTATCGTTGGCCCCCTACGGTAGAGTTTCTATCCAGTTTTTCAGTGAGCCAGTTGGTCAAGGTAATAATGCCTCCACCAAAGAGAAATGCACCGAGCGCTAATTGTAGGATTAACATAGCCTAAATCGTTTTTGAGATGAGGAAATAGTGATGGAAGGAAAACTACGATGGGAAATCTCTACACGGTGGGAAGAAAAATCCCATGCAACTTTCCTTTTGCTTCGCTGGCACTCATTGCCCGCAAAGCAATAAAATCGTTAAGTCTATGTTGCATGGGATATATGTGTTCTAAAAAGTGTCAATGCTGGGGGCGCAAACAATCAAAAAGACAAATTAAATTATTCTCCTTTGTGTAAAACTTTGTCTAAGCGCCAAATAATGACATATTCTAATATGGACAATTATCTTGCCAAAAATCACATATAAGTTGGATTGCATTTAAAATAAAAAAGCCCCGCTGCGCAGCGGGGCTTTTTTGCTGAAAAATTTTTCCAGGGGCCATCAGTTTCCGAAGCCCTCGCTGTTGAATTTTTCCACGATGTGCCGGTCTGAACCAGTGTTGATGTTGTCTCTGATTTCGATGGTCAAGTCATTTTCAAAGGGCGTTGGATCGGAGATCGGGCTTTGGTAGTAAAGGAAATAAATGCTGTTGGACAGGCTCTGAATCTCAGATTGTATATCGAGGAACATCTGCTCCAGGCCGATCACGTCATCGGCTTTAAAATAACGGTCAGGTTCACCGGCCAGGGCTTTCAAGGAAGTTTCGTCCAAATCGGGGCTGGCAAGTGCGGCCACGTAGGCCCGGCGGCTACCGAGGGCATCCTGCGCCATGTCGAGGGTGATGGTCTGGGAAGCATTGTGCCTGCCATCCGTGAAGATGATCATGCTGCCGTCCACTATGCCGTCAATGGTGTAGTTGTCTTCCCACAGATCGGCCACGTCAATGACAGCGCCGTAGAGGTTGGTAGAATTGACGAGGCCGCTTTCGGGAATAGCGTTGATGGCATCCAAAAGCGATTGCTGATCTTTTGTAAAATCTTGCACCATATTCGTTTCGGAATCAAAAGTATAAATGGCGATTTCCTGATCCGGCAGCTTTTTTTGCACCAATGACTTGGCGGCCTCCTTGATTTGCGGGACAAACATTTCCACGCTGCGGGTAATGTCGAGCAGCAACACTGTTTTCAGGGTAAAAGGGATGGAACCCTGTCCCACCCGCAGGTCGGCTTCCGAGTCAATTTCGCCATTGTTTTCCAACACGATAAAATCAGCTTGGGTGAGCTTTGAGACTCCTTTTTTATCAAAATCAGTAACCTGGAACAGCACCTGTACCATGCGGCTTTCAGGTATCACACCTACTTCAAAGGAATTCAACCGATAGAATTTGGTGAAATCCACCGAGCCTAAGTCATCGTCTTTTTTGCAGGCAGAAACAGTGATGAGCAAAAAGGCAATCAGCATTTGGGAAAAAGCGGAAACAGTTTTCATAATTTTTTTCTTTTTGGTAAAACGTTGGAACAATCGGGAACTGTTGTGTGCGGGCATGTTAAATCCTTCAAAAATAAGCCCTAAAGCTGTCCAAAAGAGCGGACCAATGATTTCAATACACAATAGAAAGACAGTTTTAAGTAAAACTTAAAGGTTGGTTTTTGGGGAAAGGTTTGAAAAAATAGGCGCTGTTTCAAAAGAAAGATGGGCTGGGTGAATAAATTCCCCTATTGGGCGGCTCGCCAGTTGCTTAAAATAACCGGTAAAATCCTTGGCGGGAAATTTCTCAGGAACCTGACTTTTAGCAGAAAATAAATTGCCCCAACAAAAAACAACAGCTACTTTGGGCAGGATAATCATCCCCTTTTTATAAAAATCAAGTGTATGAAAAAGACGCTACTCCTTCTGTTCCTGCTGCCCCATTTTTTACAGGCGCAACCTACCGTTATACCTGATACCGCTTTTACCAATGGCAACAACATCAAAGCGCTCGTCAATGCCAATGGTGCCCTGTTTTACGATTTTGAAAAAGGGCAATTTCTCCCAGACGATTCGGGCCGCTCGCCCATCCGTGCGGCAGGGGTTTGGCTGGGGGGCACAGACGCAGTTGGAAATCTAAAAGTTTCAGCCCAACGCTACAATGAAAACGGAAAGCAGGACTTTGCACCCGGCATGGCCAACCTGAGCGAGGAAGAAAACCTTCATTGGAACAAAATATGGCGGGCAAAAGCAGAAGATGTTCTATACCACCAAAAATATTTTCAAATCCACGGTGCGGTAAAGGACACCATCCCCTCCATTTTCGCATGGCCAGGAACAGGCAACAAATATTTCAAACAATTCAACGGCTTTGATTTGCCAGACAATGACATGGAACTTGCCCATTTGATGATGAAAACCACAACGGAATTTATGAACCAGAAAAAGGAGAATACCCAATATTTGATAGGAAACCTTGTGGCTGGTCACTTCCTACCAATGAGATACTATGGCATACTTTCCATGATAATATAATTCACACAGAATCTGGTGGGGCTTATCCACTCCGAATGACGGTTCAAAACCAGATTATCACTTTTGATTGTATTGACAATGAATTGGCCTCGAACGCCGTATTGCTCAATTACCGCTTGATAAACAATGCTTTCGAAGATATTGATTCCTGCTATTTCGGCATGTTCATAGATTTTCAATTGGGCTGCCCCGACGACGATTACGTTGGCTCTATCCCAGATAAGAGTATCATATTCGCATATAATGCAGATGACTTCGACGAAGATTGCGATGACTATAAAGGCTATGGCGAAAATCCACCTGCCGTGGCGTTAAGATTGCTCCGGGGGCCTTACAATGAATTCCGGCAAGAATTGCCGCTTTCCACTTTTATGGTTTTGCCTGAAAATCCTGCCCATTCTGGCCAAGGGATGCCGGAAGCATATTACGAGTTTTACCATTATCTTTCGGGCACATGGAAAGATGGAACGCCCATGACCATTGGTGGCGACGGCTATAATCCCGCCAGCACCAGTTTCACGGATTTTGCCTTTCCAGGCTTGCCCGGTTTTGATACTACCAGTTGGACAGAATTAAATGCTGGAAACCCTCCCGGGAGGCGAAGGATAGTTGTATCTTTTGGGCCTTTTACGCTTCAACCCGGCGCAGTGAACGAACTTGAGATGGCGTTTACTTTTTTCCCAAATGAAACAGGAGATAACATTAAAGTGCTGGACCACATCAATTTTTACCTTCACCATGCATTTGACTTTTTATACGTAGGCTGTGATGCATTTACTTTTCCTGGCTGTGAAATCAATGTCGAAGTGCCAGAAGTCCCTGAACCCAGGCCGATTATTTTGGAAACAGTCGAGCTGCGGCCCAACCCCGCTAGCGAGGTGTTGCAAATTTGGTTTATGGATGAAAAAGCTGTGTATGATGTTGAGGTGTATGATGTTTTGGGAAGGCTTATTTTTGAAAAACTACAGGCCAGCGATTTTTTAAGATTAGACGTAAATGATTGGACAAGAGGTTTTTATACAGCGATTTTTAGGCGGGGCGATGAGCGGCTCACCAAACCATTTATCGTCATGCGGCCTTAAGAGAAAAAGCTTACAACTAAATCAACCATGATTTTTGGAATCGGGATGGACCTCATAGAAGTGGAGCGGGTGGCGGTAAAAATCGCCAAGCCGGGTTTCCGGGAACTGGCATTCACGCCAGCCGAAATTACTTATTGTGAAAAAACGGCCAACGCTGCCGAAGGCTTTGCCGCCCGATTCGCTGCCAAGGAAGCTTTTTTTAAAGCCATCGGCACTGGCTGGATGGGCCACTTCAACCTTCGGGACGTGGAAATACGCAACAACGGGGCCGGTACGCCCGAAATACTTTTACATGGAAAAGTAAAAGACTGGGCGGCCGCCCAGGGGCTTGGAAAAATCCTGCTTTCGCTGACCCACCTTAAAAGCATGGCGGGTGCTGTGGTGGTTATTGAAAAAGCCTGAACACACCTATGTTTAAAGGTTTTCCAAAATTAAATCACTGACGATTTTGGCTTGCTTGTACACCATAAAATGGCCCCCGCTATTTACGGCCAGCACCGGTTTTTCAATCAAATGCAGGGGAAAGGTTTTGTCTTGATCGCCATGTATGTGGACGATGGGGCATGCCAATTTATCCACCCCTTGCCAGCACGACAAAGATTTCAATGCCCATCGCAAATAATGGCTGCTATGCCCTCCGACCATCTCCCTGAACAGGGCCTGTTCTTCCGTTGTTTCGTAGCCGTGTTTTTTGCACCAAAAAGGAAAAGTAAATAGTGCAAGCGTTTTATTGACAAGGCAGTAAAGCCTCAAAGCGCCAATGGTCTTGAACAGTGCCGTGTTCTCCCGTGGGGATTTTATGCTGGAAATAAGGATGATTTTTTCAACCGCCAACAAAGTCCCGATTTCCTGGGCCAGCACTCCGCCAAAAGAATGGCCGACGAGGATCAATGGCTGTGAATTTTGTACAATATGTTGGGAAACCCGTTTAGCATAATCTTTCAAACTCTCATGATAAAGCGGCTCTGCCCAATCCAGGTATTGTATGTCATGGGGCGATAAATCCAATAATTGAAACACCCTGCGATCAAAGGCAAGACCTGGCAAAAGGCAAATATTTTTGATAGGCATTCGGATATTTTATTCAAGCAATTTTATGCGTCGGGATTGTCCAGGAACAAAACTTCAACAATTTTCCTACAGTAAAATGCTTCAAAGGAAAAAAATGTAATAACAAGCCAGAATCGTAAGCAAAAGTTTATATTTTTGTACAAAACGCAACCGTGTTCCAATTTTAGTCACCTTGCTGCTTTTTGGATACTTATTTTGTCAAAAAAAATAGTACCATTGCGGCTAAAAGAGAAAGTGGTCTATGGCGAGAAACTCTTATGGTTCTACCTGGTGGGGTAAACAATGGTTGTCTGCACTCGAAAATATAGATTATAGCAACCGCTTGCCCACTGGGCGTGCTTATGCAAATGCGGGAAATGTCCGTTCGATAGATATTGATGGGAACGCTATAAAGGCTAAGGTGAAAGGCGATCATCCCAATCCCTACCGCATTGAAATATATGCACCATCATTTACGGAAAAGGAAATAAGGCTGTTCATCGGTGAACTGGCCCGCAACCCCGCGCTCGTCGCCCGCCTATTCCACCAGGAATTGCCGGACGAGCTGCTGCAAATTGCGGAAAGGCTTGGCTTGCAGGTTTTCCCTTATAGTTGGAAAGATTTCAGCATGAACTGTTCATGCCCCGACCGCACTACGCCGTGCAAGCACCTCGCCGCTACCATATTCGCCGTTGCAGAGGAAATTGACAAAAACCCTTTTATGGTTTTTGAACTGCATGGGCTGGATTTGATTGACGAGTTGAAAAAGGAAAATGTGCGCCTCGCCGACAAAAGCGTAGAGCGGATAACAAGGGTTTCCAGCCTCATTATCGAGTCGGCATTTGACAATATGGTAGAAAAAAGCCTGTTGTCAAAAAAGGACATGCAGCGCACCAAAAGCCTGGATTTTACCAACATCCCCGACATACGCACCAATATTCTTTCCCTTTATAAACCCAGGCCCTCCTTTTTTGACCAGGACTTCAAAGAGGTGCTCAAAAAGTTGTACTCTGACAGTGCCGAATATGCTGTAAGCCTCCTGAACACAGATATTGAAATCGGCAAGCTGGGCTACAACCTCAACAAGGGCGACGACCTCCAGTTGGTTTTTGACGAAAATCTGCTTTTTAAATATATCCAGGTTTTTGACAGCCGAGGCAACGAAAAAACCCTGAGCAACTTCAAGCCGGAAGACCTCATCAATGTGCTGATGCGCTGGGATCCGGACTCCCTGCACCAAACCCAGCCCTCTACTGCCGCCCTTTATGACGTAATGTTTTTTTCCTTAAAACTCGTGCAAAAGGGCGCCATTATGCCCCAGTTGCTGGAATGCTCGCCCGGCAGTTATCGCATCCGTTGGGTGCCCACCACCATGCACGAAGCCGTGAAGGATGTTTTTGATAAAATGCTGGAAAACATGCCGCTCGGCCTTTCGGTCGTGCTGTCCGGCATCGAAGAACGTGATCAGTCTTTGGTGGAAATGCTGAGGACTATATGCTCCTTTTTCATCGGCCATTGTGTGGGCGAAGCGAAAGGCATGGAGAAGGACCCGCTCACCAGTATGTTCCTGCACAGCAACAGAAAGGGGCCCATTACTTTTTCCAGGCCGGACACAGCAGAACTGTTGCAGCATTGGCTAAACGACTTCAACCTCTCGCAAAAAGACATTGCCCCGATGCTGCGGGTCTCAGAAGAAGAAGGGCAGTACGTGGTGGAGGTTTTTGTTGAATATAGAAAAGGCGCAACCCAGGAGCCTATACACCTCAACGACGTGCTGCAACTGAAAAGGCACGAAGGCATCAAGTCGGGCGTATTAAAAGACGTGCTCCTGATGGCCGAATTTTTCCCAAAACTCCATGAAATAATAGAGGCAAAGGGCAAGCACCGACTAGAGTTTACCGAGCTTTACTTTGTTGACGTGCTGCTGAACATACTGCCCATGCTGCGCTTGTTCGGCGTCAAAATCGAAATGCCGGAGGGCCTGAAAAAAATCGTACAGCCCCAGGCATCTTTCCTCATCAAAAAATCCACCTCCAAAAAAGAAGTCTCATTTGCCAACCTGGATAGCCTATTGCGTTTCGAGTGGCTGGTGGCGCTGGGCAACGATCTCTACCCGGTGGATGAATTCGAGGAACTCGTCACAAACCTGAACGGTATTGCCAAAATAAAAAACCACTATACCTGTATTGACGAAGACGAACTGATTGACCTGTTCGAAATGTTTGACGACCCGCCCAAAATTGATGGGTTTGAAGCGCTGAGGGCCTTATTTGCTGAGGAGCACGAGGGCGTAAAGATTGGCCTTTCGCCAGAAGTCATAACCATCAGGGATCAACTGCTCAATGCCAACGAGCAAACTCCTATGCTCCAAAACCTGGAAACAGATTTGTTGCCACACCAGGTGTGCGGCTACAAATGGTTGATGAAAAACGTCCACTTGGGCTTTGGAAGCCTTATCGCCGATGAAATGGGATTGGGCAAGGTGCAGCAGGTGTTGGCCGTATTGCAAAAATTCAAAGAAGAAGGGGTGTTGGGCAAAAACAAGGCGATGGTATTGGTGCCAACTTCCTTGATGACCAATTGGCACAAATCGGTCGAAATAAAGGCGCCCTCGTTGAAAGCGGCCATCTACTATGGCGGCCGCCGACCCATGGGCGTAGCCGACCCCGACATCATCATCACCAGCTACACCATCTTGAGCAACGAGGCAGAGCTGTTGAAAAAAATGCCCTGGCACTGCATCATCATTGATGAGGCGCAGAAAATAAAATCCCCAGACCAAGTGCAGGCTATCAGCTTAAAATCAGTGCCGACCCATGTAAAAATAGCCATCAGCAGCCGCCCGGTGGAAATGCATTTGCTGGAACTGTGGGGCATCATGGATTTCCTCAATCCTGGCTATTTGGGCACGCACGAAGAGTTTGTCAACAATTTTGCAAAACCCATACAGCGGGAACACGACCGCCATCGGGAGGAGGTTTTGCATAAAATTACCGCACCATTCTTGCTGCGGCGCAGCAAAGCTGACGAAAACGTGGCGGCCAGCCTGCCCTCCAAAGTAGAAAACGACCGCTTCGCCCTCATCACTCCTGAGCAGACCGATCTTTACCGCAGGGTTTTGGAGGTGGACATGGAGGCCATTTATCAGGAAACCAACCCCAGCCGCAGGCATGCCCTCGTTTCCAATATGCTGATTGCCCTCCGGCAGATTTGCAACCATCCGCATCTTTTCCGCAAAAAAGAAAGCAAAAAGCCGCAATATTCCGGCAAAAACATCCTGCTGTTCAGCCTCTTGGGCAATATTTACCAAAACGGGGAAAAGGCCGTGGTTTTCACGCAATCGAAAGAAGTGGGCGAGTTATTGGCCCTGCAAATGTCCATTGCTTTTGGCAAAAAACCGCTGTTCCTGCACGGTGCCACTTCCCGTTCCAGCCGGGACACCATGATCGAAGCCTTTCAGGACGACCCCTACACGGATACTTTCATCGTTTCCATACATGCGGGCGGCACGGCGCTTCAATTGACCGCCGCCACCCACGCCATCCATTATGACCATTGGTGGAACCCTGCCATCGAATCGCACATCATGGACAGGACCTTCAACATGTCGGGCATGAAAAACCTGCTGGTCTGGCACCTGCTCACACAGGGCACTTTTGAGGAAAAATTGATCGAAATGATCAGGACAAGGCAAGAGCTCGCCTCCATGAATGTAGGCATGTTGGAAAACTGGCTCGGCAACCTCTCCGACGAAGACCTCTGGTGGTTGGTTGATATTGGGTAGAGGGGCGAGAGAAGTGAGAGATGTGAGAGAAATGAGAGATGTGAGAGAATGGTAATTGGAGTATGAAGGTGACGCATTTCTTTGCATTTGTTCCAAATTGTAATATCCGCTAATGACAATCGAAGATCGAATCAAAGCACTCGGCTACACCCTGCCGCCAGCGCCTTCTGTGGGCGGGCATTACCACATGTCGGTTATCTGCGGCAACCTGCTGTACATTTCAGGCCAAGCTCCTTGCCGCAGCGACGGCACCATCATACTTGGCTGCGTCGGCGACGATATGACCATTGAAGAAGGCTACGACGCTGCCAGACAAACTGCCCTTACCATGCTGGCCACTATCAAATCCGAAATCGGAAGTTTGGAAAAAGTAAAACGCCTCATCAAGGTACTGGGAATGGTCAACTGCAAGCCCGGTTTTGGCCAGCAGCCCCAGGTCATCAACGGTTTTAGCGAAACAATGGCCGCCGTTTTTGGCGAACAAAACGGAAAAGGAGCCAGAAGTGCCGTCGGGATGATTTTACCCAGGGGCATGGCCATTGAAGTAGAAGCTATTTTTGAAATTGAAGTGTAAAAAATGCCTGCCCACGAACACCCAATGCTCATTTTCGATGCCCACCTCGACCTGGCTATGAACGCCGTGGAATGGAACAGGGATTTGACTTGGAATATTGATGAAATTCGCAAAAGCGAAGCAGGCATGGCCGACAAGCCCGACCGGGCAAAAGGCACTGTTTCATTGCCCTCCATGCGCCAAGGAGCCGTTGGCCTCTGCGTGGCTACCCAGATTGCCCGTTTTGTAAAAAAAGGAAATACGCTGCCCGGCTGGCGCTCCCCGCAGCAGGCTTGGGCCATGACGCAAGCGCAATTGGCTTGGTACAAAGAAATGGAAGCCCTGGGCGAAATGAGCCAAATCACCGATTTGCCCTCCCTTGAAAAGCATTTAGCAATATGGGAAAAACCCAAGGGAAAAAGCCCAATCGGCTACATCCTCAGCCTGGAAGGGGCGGATTCGCTGGTGAGTTTGGAACATTTGGAATTTGCCCACCAATATGGACTGCGGGCCATTGGCCCGGCCCATTACGGCCCCGGCACCTATGCCCAGGGCACGGATGCCTCCGGCGGTTTAGGTGAAAAAGGAAAGTCACTGCTCAGGAAAATGGAGGAACTGAACATCATCCTGGACGCCACGCACCTCTGCGACGAGAGCTTTTGGGAGGCGATGGATCATTTCAATGGCCACGTTTGGGCCAGCCACAACAACTGCCGGGCACTCGTCAACCACAACCGCCAGTTTAGCGATGAACAGCTAAAAGCCTTGATAAACCGGGGCGCTGTCATTGGCGCTGCCCTCGATGCGTGGATGCTTGCGCCCAACTGGCAGCGGGGCATTTCTACTCCTGAAGTCATGAATGTATCATTGGAAACAGTGGCCGACCATATTGACCACATTTGCCAACTGGCGGGCAATGCGCAGCATGTCGGTATCGGCTCAGATCTGGACGGTGCATTTGGAATAGAGCAAAGCCCTTGTGACCTGGACACCATCGCCGATTTGCAAAAACTGCCTACCATCCTGAACAAGCGGGGATATTCAAGCAGCGATGTTGAAAACATGATGAACGGCAACTGGATACGTTTTTTGAGAAGGGCATGGGCAAAGGATTAAGAGGTAGCAATTGAGAAGCCCAATTTTTGCGAATGGCCAATAAATTTTCCAATACTCAGTACTTTGTAAATTAAGTTTCTTGACATTTTGTAATGG
>JBGSKQ010000091.1:0-96036 GCA_041741095.1 Saprospiraceae bacterium | reverse complement strand
GAACTATGAACTATGAACTATGAACTATGAACTATGAACTATGAACTATGAACTATGAACTATGAACTATGAACTATGAACTATGAACTATGAACTATGAAAATACATAAAAAGAGCCGCAGCGGGAAACCGCTGCGGCTCTTTTTTTTGGCTGATTTCAGCTTATTTTCTATCTGAAACGACGTTCATTGCTTTCACGTCCCTGGTTTTGAAATCAATTCCGCCCTCTTGGTGCCTTTCGGCCACTACGTCAACACGGCGGTTAAGCTGGTGCTTAGGTTCAGGGCAAAATACATTGTCCGTACATTCATTGACAGGTTTCCTTTCGCCGTCGTCGTCAGTGGCAATGCGGGTTGGGTCAATGCCTTTTTTCACCAAATACTTCTTGGCGCTGTTGCTGCGATTGGAGCCTAAAATATCATTATAGCCCAATGTACCCCTTGCGTCGCAATTACCCACCAACCTGATTTGCAAGGATGGGTAACGGTTCATGATAATGGCCAAGGAATCCAAAGTGGGCTGCGCATCCCGCTTGCGGATGTAGTAGCGATCGAAGTCGAAAAAGATGGGTTCCAGTATGACAACGATTGGCTTTTTAAGCGGAATTTCCACTTTGTGGTTGGGCATCTTTTTGCAGTCCAATTCACTTAGCAGATTCCTGAGAGCCATTGTATTGGTGTAATAAGGAGCCTTGCTGGCCGTGATTTCGTACTCGTGTTCACAGTCTATTTGAAGGTTGGCACAACCGCCGCCGTCGCCTGTCAGGCTGACTACTTTGCCAGTCGTTTTGTCCAACACCTTGATGTCAGCCAAAGGAATCGGATTATTCGTGCCGTCTTCCACGATGCAAATGGTCAGGTTGCGTGGCGGGTTATCAGGTGCCAATTCGATGATGTACACATCTTTTTCGGTCAAATTGGCCGTAGATGGATTTACCGTTTTGCTTCTATACTCAGGCGTTTTTGAGGCCAAAATTGTGTATTCGCCGCCTTTGTGAACCATCATGTCTGTTGGGTCGCCAGCTGCGTTTTGTTGTAATTTGGTATTTTCCAAAATAAATTTCACACCAGGCTTGCCGTACAATTTGTCGAGCACAGGCCCATATTTCATCAAAGACGGGTTGTCAAATTTCTTTGGGTCAATGCTCAAACTGGCCAGCGGGATGGGTTTTTTCGTTAAACTGTCTATCACCAGAATCTTAGCCTGAATGGCATCCGGCGTCCTTTTCCAGTAGTAAATATCGTCCATGCCCTTGGCATCCTGATGGCCACGGTCGCTGGCCATATAGCCTTCGGTGGCTCCGTTCAAAGGCACAAAGTTGACATCGTCGCCGCTTTGGTTAAATGGAGTACCGATATTGCCTTCAAGGTTCCATTCATCGCCAGTCCCGGCTGTTGCGGCATAAATGTCAAGTCCACCTTCGCCACCGGCCCGGTCAGAGGAGAAAAACAGGTTACCGACTTCGTCCAAGTAAGGGAAAATCTCATTGGCATCCGTATTCACCGAAGGACCGAGGTTGACGGGAATTGACCATACTCCATTTTCATATTTAGCTGACCACAAGTCCATGCTGCCGCCAATAGAACCTGGGCGGTTGGAAGCAAAAATCAGCATTGTGCCATCCTTGGTCAATGCCGGGTGGCAGGTTGACCAGTCGTCGCTGTTGAAAGGCAGCGGCTCGGCTTCGCCCCATTCGGTGGCACCTTCTTCTTTTTGTGCAGCATAAATTTTCAGGTCAATGACATCCATGGCGTTTTTACCGCTCAGGTTGTTCCTGGTGAACAACATCAAATCGCCCGTAGGATTAAAAGTGGCATTGCCGTCATTGTATTTTCCATTTACGCCACCGTCCAAAGATTCCCTTTCGCCAAAGGTGCCATCAGCCTTTTTCTCCACATAATATACATCGGTATAGTCACCTGGATTGTCGGAAGGGCATTTCAAAAAACGGTTGGTCTTGGAAGAAGTATAAATCAGGCCGTTGCCAAAGGGCATTGGACTGAAATCAAGCCTTTCAGTGTTGGTCGCATTAATGTTTTGAAACTCAACACCTTGCGCCAGCAAATCGCAGCCAAAAGCCAGGCTTATAAATAGAAGCAAGGGTTTCATATTTTTCATCTTTTGTCTTTTTAAAAATAAGGGAATGAAAGATAAAAAGCTTGGGGACGGAAGGGGGTAGAGCCTCCCAATCATCCAACAGCCTGGTTAAAAATACCTGAGATTTTTGATGACGCAATCTTCACATGGGAAGGTATAGCCCAGCATGATCTCAAAACTTCCAGTTGTTGCGGTGTTCAGATCCGAGGTGGTGAAATCCATTGCGAAGCCCAATTTTAGGCCGTTGTTAAACTGGTAACCTATCAAGCCGTCAATGGATTCGGGGGAAGCCGATTCGCCTTTGCGGTAGTTGGCACCCACCCAAAAATGCTTCAGGAACATTACGTTCAGGTTGGCATCCAAATCAAAAGGCGCATTTGGGTTGATGCGCACCTGGATATTAGGCAACAACTCCACTTTGTCCGGCACTACATAAAAACCCGCTCCACCCTGGAGATAGTAGGTATTTACTTTACCACTAAATTCTCCTTTGTCGTCATAAAGCGAGTTGGCCAACAGACGGGGAATCGCTGCCCCCAGGTAAAAATGCCGATTGCTGAAATAAACACCAGGCCCCACGTTGAAGGTGGATTTGGTTTCAGCGGTGTTGCCAAACAAAGGATCAGGTTGTGTGACATGGTCGTTGGCCTCTGTCCAATCGGAACGCACACCTTCGTAACGGGCATTCAAGCCCAACGCAATGGCGCTTTCCTTGGAGGTGCCTTTTTTGAAACGGATGCGATAGGCATAGCTTGCGCCCAGCGAAAATGTCCTGTCCAGGCCGATTTTGTCCCAAATAAAATTGATGCCGATGCCGCTGGTCAGTTTGGCAAATGGCATGTGCGCACCGATGTTGCCCGACTCAGGCGAACCTTCTATGCCAGACCACCACTGGTTGCGGTAGATGCCTACCACGTCCAGCACTTTTTTCGAGCCGGCATAGGCAGGGTTGAAGTTCAGCCTGTTGAACATGTAGTGAGTGAACAATTGCTCGCTCTGCGACCAGGCCGAAATGGAGATGAATGTGATGAGTAGTGTATATGTTAACTTTTTCATTTTTTCAGTAATTTATTAATGGTGATTCGTGAAAAAGGCAATCCATGAGGGGCGGTTGGCCATTGTCTGGCCAACCGCCATTCACGAATCACTACCTGAGCACTTTGATATAACCAGCTTTAGGTTCGTTGCCAGATGTCTTGTCCTCTTCAAAAAGATAGAAGTAGGTGGAAGCTGGCACATCTTTTTTGTCATCGCCGTAGGTGCCATCCCATTCGTTGTTGTATGGCTCAAAGACGGCAATTTCGTCGCCCCAACGGTTGAAAATCCTCAAACGGTTGTTTTCCCTGAATGGAGCGCAATCTATAAAGAGCACCTCATTGACACCATCACCGTTGGGCGTGATGACATTGGGAATGTTGCATTCCACAAGGTTGACTGTGATGGTAACAATGGCTTCATCGCAGGCATCCGGGCAGTCGGTCAGGCATATTTCATAAGTAAACTGATCCGTCGCCCCAGCGAAGCCTTCGTCAGGCGTATAGGTATAATTGCCGTTGGCATCTACCGTAACAGTTCCGTTGGTAGGGCCTTCCACTACCGTAACAGTGACACCCGTTTGTGGTGAATCATTACCTAAAACATTTCCGCTTACGGGTTCTCCAGCATTGGTTGAATTGGTATCATCCACAGCATCCGGATCGGAGATGACCGTCACCGTCACAGGATTTGATACTCCTGAACCGCAGCCGTCCACCGTCACCAAAACCGTATATTCACCTGCCACCCCTGGATCAACCATCAGCATGGGGTCAGGAGTAACACCAATGCTCACATCGTCCCTGAACCATTCATAAGAAACGCTGGTACCGGATTGGGCCGTTGTCGTAAGGGTCAATTTTTCACCTGGGCAAAGTACACTGGGCGTTGCTGTGAGGACTGGGTCTTGTACTTCAATAATGGTAATGGTCTGACTAGCAGGCTCTGCTTCGCAACCTGCATCCGACGTTGCGGTGATGGTGCATTGCCCTGCATTCGCAGCAGTCACCAATATATCAATGGTAATAGTAGTGACTGTGGTGACTGTCCCGCTGGTATCAGAACCTGGGCAAGTGACTGTCCAGTCAACGCTATTGGCACCATTTGGATCAATGGTAAATGTCAAAGTCGCTGTTTCGCCTTCGCAATACTCGCCGCCGCCGCTCACGTTAGTAATAAGAGGCATCGGATTTACATTGACAACTACAGAAGCAGAATCAATGCAACCATCGGCTGTTTCTACTACCAAAACATAAACTCCACTTTGCGAAACAGTGATGGCAGTAACAGTTGCAGGATACGGGCCACCATTTGGAGCTGTAGAAGAGAAATTGAAACCAGGGCCAGTCCAAGTATAGGTCACGTTACCAGGGCCAGGATCGCTTGTACCATTCAACGGCACATTCAAACCTTCGCAATAATCGCCACCACCAGTAGCTTCAAGGTTTTGGACGGCTTGCAGCACGTTGACAGTTGCACAATCATCTCCATCAGATTGGCATCCAGTGGTTACGCAGGTCAATTCAAGGCAATATTCGCCGCCGTCTGCCAATTCCAATCCCGGTAAATCAAGTGTCAAGATTGTACCACTGGGTGCTGTGCCGGAGTTGATAGGCGTTCCGTCTTTTGTCCAAACATAATTGATGTCTCCACCGCTTGGATTGACGATGGTGGCAGAAAGGGTCGCATCAGTGCCTTGGCAGTAGTCGCCCCCGCCATTCACCAGGCCACCTTCCACAAATGGTATTTCTAAAACTTCTACATCCACACAGGCCGTGTCTGCGCAGTTGCCATTGGAAACGATGAGGCAATATTCACCTGCCGTTGGGTTGGGTACGCTGGCAGGGAAAGGCCCGCCGCATGGTGCTGTACCAGTGAACATAAAGCCGTTCGGGCCTGTCCAGGTGTAAGTTACATCGCCTGTACAAGTAGCATTATTGGTGCCGTTTAAAGTCAAGGTTTCATTGGCACAAACTGGTGAATTGGTGGTAATTTCAATATCTGGAGCTTCTTCAAAAATGACTTCGGTACAAGCCAGGCTCGAAACGCAGCCGTCAAATGATTCAAGTGAGCAGCAAATAAATCCTGGTTCAGTCACGAAAATGGTCACCGTATCGCCGCCACCTATAAAACCGGTCACTGATGTGTTTCCTATGATACAGGTGTGATAAACACTGTCAACAGCAGGGTTGGTGTTCCAAAATTGCAATACCACCGTATCTCCTTGACAATAAGTGCCACCGCCAAAAATTTGTGAAATCACGGGATTAGGGTTCAATGTCACGTACACACTATCAACCGAAACACAGCCTTGGTAGGAAATGACCAAAGTATAAAGCCCTTCTCCAAAGGTAGCAATGGGCAGGAGTTCATCGCAGAAGGTGGCAGTTCCGTTTCCTTGGCCAGTAATTGTTGTGCCACTGGGAGTTGTCCAAATATAGTCGAAAGTGCCAATATTTGGGTTTAGGTTTTGACCGCACAGCAACAAAGTATCCAGTTCACACAATGTAATAGTATCATCGTTTAGGATATTGGTGATTGGCATTTCTATAATTTCCACATCCACCGATGCCGTATCGCTGCAGCCTTCAACAGTGGTACAAATCAGCGTATAAGTTCCTGAAACAGTATCGGAAGGAGACACCGTGAAAGGATCGGTAGTTGCCACCGTCCCGCTTGACAATATCACACCATTCGGATCAACCCAAACACATGTGACTGAATCTGCGGTGCCACTGCCCGTCCCTGTCAAAATAATATCATCCACATTTTCAAGGCAGTAGGAGCCGCCACCTGTGATATTGGTGATGTTAAACGTTGGGTTCAAACCAACAAACACTTCAAACGGCCCTGCTTCGCAACCTGCATCCGAGGTCACATTTAATATATAGGTGCCAGTGTCAGAAACGGAAATTGAAGTAATGATGGTTGTCAAAGGGCCAGGGGCACTGACTGTTTCAGTTACGTTAAATCCGTTCGGGCCAGTCCAGGTGTAGGTGATTTGGCCTGAGTTGACCGTCGTGGTGGCAGTCAAGGTCACGTTGGTGCCTTCACAGTAGCTGCTATCGGGCGTGATGTCAATGACATTTAGACCCTGCAAGACGTTTAGGTTGACAATTTCAACATCCGAACAACCACTACCCACAGAAGTTAGCGTGAGGGTATAATTACCGGAATCGGTCAGTTGAATATTGGTCAAAACCGCTTCAAAAGGCCCGTTGTTGTTGAGGGTTCCGCTGCTGATTTGGTTGCCCTGTGGATCTTGCCAAACGTATTGGATAGAACCAGTTCCAACTGCACAGTTCATAGCGCTCAAAGTCACTGTCTGGCCAACGCAAGCATCTCCACCGCCTGTCACCGAACAAATTTCAGGAGTTGGCAAAACGCCGATTTCCACTGTCTGCGGTACAGATTCGCAACCGGCAGAAGTAATGAGAATCAAGGTATAAAGCCCTGCATCACTCGCTTGAACGTTTTGCAAAGTATAAGGGAATGGGCCTAATTCTGGGGCGTTCATTCCAACAAAAAGTGTATCGCCATTCGGGCCAATCCAAATATAAGTAAGTGGGCCCGTGTTGGGTACCACGTTTTCGGCATCAAAATTCACATCGTCGCCAATACAGAAATCGTCGTTCGGGCTGATGCCATTGATTTCCGGCGTCAGTTCCACGTCAACGTTTAAACTGAGTACCTCTGAAGTGCAGCCATTGAATGTGCAGGTAAAATTGTAGTTGCCTTCCAACTGAACAGTAATGTTGGTCAAATTGATCTCCAACTGTGCGCCTGCTGCGACCTGATTTTGAGAAAAGAATCCATTTGGCCCCGTGACTGTGCAAGTCATGGCACCAATTCCAGCCGCTGTATTTTCCACTACCAGTGTCACATTATCCCCTTCGCAATAGGAACCGCTGCCAGAGACTTCTGCCAAAACTGGCGTTGCATTAACTATCACATTGGCACTGATTGGCTCGGAAACACAACCATTTTCGGTCGTCAACACCAGTGTGTAAGTACCTTCTTCCGCCTCTGTCAGCGGATCTATGGTGACGGAAATGGCAGTCAAACCACCCAGGACGACCCCTGTGTAGGTATTGCTTGGGCCAGTGATGGTATAAAAGAGTGAATCAATTCCAAGGGTAAGATTGAGGGCCGTCAAGGTTAAAGACTCTCCAGCGCAATAGGAACCGCCGCCAAGCAGGGCATCAACCACTGGAGTTGGATCAACTGACACATTAATATCTATTGTGTCGGCACACATATATTGATTGGTAGCAATGACTGTGTAAGTGCCAGCCCTCAAAATAGTAGCATCGGCAATGGTAGCTGTGCTGACGTCCAGAGCGCCCACTGTTTCATTGAAAAGGAAGTTGAGCGGCCCCGTCCAGTTATAATCCAAATCTTCTGAAAGTGAATTTGAATTGGAGGCGGTCATCACCAAATCTGTCCCTGCACAGACGGTAACGTCGTCGTCGCCAGCGGTAAGTTCAGGTGTGGTGGTGACGCAGTCGCATTCAGGGACGACTTGGACGACGATGGGGGTGGAGGTTATTTCCCTATCAACGAATGACCATTGATCGAGGTATTTGATATTGCCCCAATCATTGCCATAGGGCAAACCTGGTCCGTACATAAAAGGATCGAGAGTGGGCAAAGGATTTCCTGCTGTACCTCCACCGCTCACCGGCCCGTTAGCAAGTGTATGATCGTATAAAAATTCAATAGGAGCTGGGCCAGTAATGGCGTTTATTGAGTCGAATGTGACCCCGCCAAGGTTATTCTCCACGTCGGAAAGAGCAATGTGGATTTCACCAAAACGGATGGTTGCCTGATAATTGAATCGAAATGAATCTTGTACAGCAATCACATTGCCAAGCCCATCTATACCGTTCCAATAAACAGAATCAAGCCCTTCGCTCAATGTCTGTACAATTTGGACGTCAATCGGATCGTCAAAATTGCCATTGTTGTCAAGGTCTAACTGCAAGGTAATGCTACCACCATCATTGGTTTCAAAAAAGAAATTGGCTCCTTTCCCGAACTCGATAATATTTGGCCCACAAGGCAATCCACCAGGGTTGAATCCCAAGGCAAAATAATTGCTTATTTCTGGTGCTTGTAATCCAGTGTACAACCAAGTGGTATGGGGATTGGAGCGGTAAACGTCAGTTGTCCTGGCCAATGCAGGGAGATTTGGATCAGGGATATTGAAAAAGATCTTATTGTTGATCAATTCACCGAAATCCTCCGCCTGTGGTTCATATAAATAGGCTTGCCCAGGTAGCCAGGCCAGGGGATTGGCATTTCTTGAAATGTTTGCTTCTTCGTCAGATATGTATAATGGGTTGAATTCATTGTTCACCAAGCCCAGGGAATTTGAGGAAATAGGGAAACGGAAAGGATCGGCATTCATAATATTTACCCGGTACAAATAACCGTCCTGGGTGAGTACATAAAATTTTGGTGAAGTGGTGACGCCGTTACCTTGTAGTACAGAAACATATTCATTGGTGAAAACCCGACCGGTCAATTGGTTATTGGCAGTAGCCGGGCCAGTCGTTACCGTGATGTCCCAAGCGAGAACCACCCTGGGCGTGTTAGGTTGGTTGGCCAGTGTCCATGATACACCGTTCAGAATATTGGGAAAAGGCGTGTCAACGTAGGTTGGATAGTCAAAAATAACCGTCCAGACACCTGCACTGTCGGCTGGCACATTTATTATGCCAGGATTGTAACCATTGGGTATGCCAATAGGCCCGTTAGCCTCTTGGGTATCGTTGCTGATTATGGCCTGCCCAGTAGAAGCCCCGGTATTGTCAAATGTTGCCATCAGTGTGCCACCAGGGCTATACACCTTGATATATCCTCCTTGGATACCTACATGGCTGGCACCAACGTTGATAGTTTCCCCACCAAAAGCAAAAACTTTCATTTGCTGTTGGTTTGCATCCCTGGTGTCGAGGAAGAGGCGATAGCCGGGATAGTTTACAAAATCTTTCGAGCCTTCGGCCAGCAAGGGTACGGATTTCGTCCATAGGAACATGACCGTAATCAATAGGCAGACTGCATTTCGCCCAAACAGGGCGGCATGTCGTGTCAAAGTTTTTCTAAGTACAGGAACTTTCATGTGTCCAGATTTTTGTGAAGTTGCTAAAATAAATCTATCAAAAAAGGGGATTGACAACCCTATCAATGATTCAAATAACCTGATGGCGGCATAACGCCGCATTGCTTACAAGCAGTTAACCCTTCCGTAAATGTAGTGTGGTAGTTTTCCCCGAGTTTGATTATACGCTTGATCTGGCCGGATGTTTCCTTCCAAACTCAAAGCCTCTTTAAGAGTAGTGTGGGAAGTCTTGGCAGGTAAATGCAGCAGACATGCCCTGGTGTTTTTCCAAAACAGGCCGCTATTTAGGGTTTTGTGTTTTATTGCGATCGGTTCCATAATTAGGGCGGCAAATGTCAATTCGACCCAAATGTATCCCAAACGCTCATTTTTCCACAACTTTGTTAGTATTATTTTTCCACATGGGCCTTTGATTACCAATTTTTTAGGAAAAAAAACGTGAATGTATGCTCAAACACTTCTTTTGATCAGTTCAAGCACCCCCAAGGCCAGGAACATTTCTTCTTCCTCCTTGCTCATTTTGGAAATCAACTGGAATGCCCTGGCGTTGGGTTTGGGGCTTTTGCCTGCGTTTGCCAGGCCACCTACTTGTTTTCCATTGACAATGACGGGCAGCACGAGACCTTCAGCCTGGCGGTTGATTTGAGCCAACATTTTTTGGCCCTTGGCGGGTATCAAGGTTCCCTTGGCATCCACCGTTCCTACGAGCTTGTTGTTGGCTACTACTTCCACCTCATTGTTTTTGATGCGGTAAATGAACTCGTGATCGGTCGTGCGGGCGTAGGCCACTGCATTTTCTTTCTGTGAAACGTATTTTTTGTAAGCCCAAGCGATGACTGGCTCGTGATAGACGGTTGTATAGATGCCCTTCGCCGATGCGGACACTCCTTTTTTGCTCTTACGGTTGATTTGGTTGAGCGACAGTTGCTCCATTTCCTCTTCCGACCAGGGCACCAAATCCGCCAGCCAAGGCTGCAAATCGGACTTGATCACTGCCAAGTCCTTCTGGACTTTTGTCCTGCCAGGTTTGAGGTTTTTTAGGATATTGAGCAACAGGTAAACTCCTAAAAAACCCAATATTACAATCGTCAACAATGATAATGCTACTCCGCCCATGGTAATATGTCTTGAATTTTTTGTTTTTCGACGCCAAGTCTAAAACTTTTCTCCCACAAAGCCAACCCATTTCGACATAAATGAAAAAAGCCCTGACCAGTAGGCCAGGGCTTTTTTTAGAAGCAGATTTCAACTACCCCAAGTAGGACTTGAGCGCATTTCGGTTGTAGGCTTTGCGCAGGCGCCGGATAGCACGTTCCTTGATTTGCCGCACCCGCTCACGGGTCAGGCAATATAGTTCGCCAATTTCTTCGAGGGTCAGCGCTTTGTGGCCATTGAGGCCGTAGTAAGCGGAAAGAACTTCTACCTCTCTTGGCGAAAGTATAGATAGGCCCGCTTGAACTTCATCTTTTAAGGATTGCTCCATCAACGCTTCGTCGGGGCTGTTGCCAGAGTCGCCGCTCAGCATATCCAACATAGTAGAATCGCTGTCCTCGCCGCCAATGGGTGCATCAACAGATACGTGGCGGATAGTGCCTTTCATCATATTGGAAACCTCCTTGGGTGTCAGATCAAGGATTTCGGCCAGTTCTTCTTCGCTGGGTTCCCGTTCAAATTCTTGCACAAATGAAATAAACGCTTCGTTGACCTTATTGTAAGAGCCAACCTTGTTCAGCGGCAGCCTTACAATCCTGGAATATTCTACGATGGCCTGCAGGATGGACTGCCTGATCCACCATACGGCATAAGAGATAAATTTAAAACCTTTCGTTTCATCGAAACGCTTGGCGGCTTTCATCAAACCTACATTGCCCTCATTGATGAGATCGCTCAAACTCAAGCCTTGATTTTGATATTGCTTCGCAACGGATACCACGAAGCGGAGATTGGCTTTGGTGAGGCGGTCAAGCGCCTCCTGGTCACCAGTCCTGATCCTCCTGGCCATTTCGGCCTCCTCTTCGGCCGTGAGCATGTCTATTTTGCCGATGTCGTTCAGGTACTTGTCAAGGGCAAGGCTCTCACGGGTCGTAATTTTGTTGGTAATCTTTAATTGGCGCATATCTCGATGATTGACGGTTCAGGGAATGGTGTAGTTTAAGGAAGGTTGTTGGGTTTGATAACGTATTCCTGAATATACGCTAAAGGCAACTTCCGAATAGCATTGATTAAAATTTACGCCAATCTAATCAAAAAAGTTGCCACAAATTTTATTCAGGTCTTGACTTTTTAACAAATATTGTATAACGAATCGGCGAATTTTCAACAAAGCGCCACTGCGGAAAGTTCATGGGTAAAATTCATAAATCTTTGCAGAATGTCCTTCATGGCCGAAAAAGAAATAATAAAACTCAATGCATCCGGTCGCCCCTGAGTTCCATTTCTGCCAAAATTTCCCTTTCACGTTCCAGGTATTGCTGCCAACGGTTTTTGACTTTTTCTTCGTCAAAATAATGCTTGGCCAGATCAATGAACAGGCGGTAATGCCCAGCTTCAGATACCATAAACTTATGATAAAATTCCCGCATTTCTTCTTCCTCCATGTGCAAAGAAAGCAGTCGGAAACGCTCGCAACTACGTGCTTCAATCAAGGCGCAGATCAATAATTTTTCCAACAGCCTGTCTTCCCGGCTGCCACCTTTTTTTTCAAATTTTATCAATTCATTGACGTATTCGTCCTTTCGCTGGTAGCCGAGTTGCAATTTTCTTTTCTCCAGTTCCAACAATACCATCCTGAAATGCCCCCACTCCTCGGTAACGATGGGCGACAGTTTTTTCACCATTTCCTGCTTATCGGGGTATTGCTGAATGAGCGAAATACAGGAAGTGGCGGCCTTTTGCTCGCAATAGGCGTGGTCGGTCAATATTTCAGTCAAATCTTTCTCTGCCAGGTTGACCCAACGGGGGTCGGTCGGCAATTTTAATCCCAACATGTTAAAAGTAGCGGTTTAGAGCTTGTTTGGGATTTGGTGCTTGAGCTAAAAACGAGAAATTTTTCGTCAATTTTTCAGCTTTTTGAAGGAGAATAGCGGGCTATTTAACTGAAAAAAGGTGGAAAAGTGGCGAAAAATGGCCGTTTTGAGCCAAGTGACCAAATCCCAAACAAGCTCTTAGTCAAGGCATTGAAACTGCCGGATAAAAAAGTCGAGTTCATACACTTCAAATTCTTCTTCGGCCCTGCTCCAACGCAGTTTTATTTTGTCAATTTCACTTTCCCGCAGCATTTTTTCTTCTTTTTTGCCCAATGGGAAAGAACATTTGTAAATATAGGCATTTCTGCTTGGCTGCCAATTTCCGCTGTCCTGCCTTTGATTCAAAACCCTGATTACCGAGCCGTCCAGCAGGGTAAGGTCGGCCAGGCTGCCAGCGGGAAACAGCCCAAAAAGCTGTGGCGCATTTTTAGAGGCTATGGCGATTTCAAGGTTAAGGAACTGGTAGCCTCCGGTCAGGGCAGTAAGGTTGGCCTCGCAAGTGACCAGATCATTATATTTAAAATGTGTTTCCAAGTCTTTGGCAGTGTAGTTAAAAAATAAGTTAGGCTCCAAATCCCTGCGCTGTTGTCCTGTTTGTGGGTCGGGGCCTTCATAAATAAATCTGCACGGCGGCTTCGGCGGGTTTAAAATCACATCAACAAAGCTGCTGTCTGTTTTATTTTTTACAAGAAATTGATTATCAGCATTCCCGACGGCATTTTCGTCCGCCATTTCGTCTTCCCACTCTTTTATTTTTTTTGCCCGAATTTCCCCAGGCACATAAACCATACTTTCATAAAATTGGATTTTCGCCTTTTTCGACTCCAATTGCCTTTCCAAGCTGGCCTCTTTTTTCAGCACATCGGACAGTTGGGCCTCAGCTAAAATCATCTTTTCCGTAGATACCAAGGCTTTATTTTGCCGTAGGGAATCTAACTCCAACCTTTTTTCAGCGCCCTGCAAACGGATCTGAATTAGTTCCAGTAATAACCGGTTTGCTTCCGATTGAAATATTTTGATCTCAGCTTGCCGCTCTTCCACCATCAGTGCATCGGGCTCGTAGAGCCGATTGTCATTTGCCCGCAATGAATCCTCCTCAAAATAGCTCCAGGTACCGTCAGGATACACCACGATGCGGCGGCCTTGCTCATTGACCGTCACTTCCTGGGCCACGATCGTTGCCGTAGCGGCTCCAAGCAGGAACAGTATTTGAAAAAACCGGGTGACAAGGCAATTTTTCAAAGTAATCGGGTTGGTTGGTCTATTGCAAAAGTAGGACAAGTTTGGAGGAATGAAATTTTACCGATATTCACGCCTTCTTGCTATCCTGCGGATACAGGCCACCAAATTACGTATGGTTTTTCTTTTTGAGATTGGATTCCTGCCTATCAGTTTTTGGGATGTGTTGGACATCCTCATTGTAGGCTATCTTATTTACAGGATTTACTTGCTGTTGAAAGGCAGCATTGCCTTCAATATTTTCGTGGGCGTGGTGGTGCTCTACGTAGTTTGGTGGCTGGTGGGCCTGTTGAAAATGGATATGCTTTCGCTGCTGCTCAACCGCTTCGTGAACGTCGGTTTCCTTATCATCATCATCATTTTCCAACCCGAGCTTCGGCGCTTTTTCCTATTGCTCGGCAGCACGACCTTGAGCGGGCGCAGCAATATTTTGAGCCAGTGGCTGGCCAAAACCGTCAACCCCAAAGTGGACAACTCCTCCGAAATTTTGGAGATAAAATCCGCCATCCTGCGCATGAGCCGTGAAAAAATAGGTGCCCTGATCGTATTTTCAAAAAACCTTGATGTAGGCAACATCGGCCACTCCGGCACCTCACTCGATGCTGCCATCAGCCATTCCCTTTTGTTGAGCATTTTTCAAAAAGAAAGCCCTTTGCACGACGGGGCGGTTGTCATCGGCAGGGGCAAAATCCTCACTGCCGGCTGCATCCTTCCCGTTTCAGAAAGCAGGGATTTGCCAGCTTCTGTTGGGCTGCGGCACAGGGCGGCTTTGGGCCTTTCCGAAAAAACAACCGCCGCCGCCTTTGTGGTCTCGGAGGAAACAGGGACCGTGAGTTTTGCCAGCCAAGGAAAAATAGAAATGAACCTCAACGAGGCACGCCTGAACGAGGCTTTGTTTGAGCACTATGAGTAAAATCATTAGGGCAAATCCCTTCTTTAAGCTAAAGTTACTTAGCCCTGAAAACCTACTTTTGCCTAACAATTTTTTCAAAATAAAACTTCTCAACATGAAAAACACCCAAGAGTATATCAAAGAAAATAAGCAGCGTTATCTCGACGAATTATTTGAAATGCTTCGCATCCCCTCCATCAGCGCCGACCCAAAATACAAGGGCTACGTGCTGCGCTGCGCTGATTTTGTGGCCAAAAGCCTACGGGATGCGGGCTGCGACAAAGTTGAAATTTGCCCAACCTCCTACCAAAAAAACGGGAAAAGCCAGGAGGGCTACCCGATCATTTATGGTGAAAAAATCATTGACAAAAAACTGCCCACCGTACTGGTGTACGGCCACTACGACGTGCAGCCGCCCGACCCGCTCGACCTCTGGGATTCGCCGCCCTTTGAGCCAGTGGTGAAAAAGACCAAGGTACACCCAAAGGGTGCCATTTTCGCACGTGGCTCCTGCGACGACAAAGGCCAGACCTTCATGCACGTAAAGGCGTTCGAGGCGATGGTAAAAACCAACAACCTGCCCTGCAATGTGAAGTTTTGCGTGGAAGGCGAAGAGGAGGTCGGCTCGCCCAGCTTCCGCCCATTTGTTGAAAAAAACCAAAAGAAACTGGCCTGCGACGTAGTACTCTGCTCCGATACTTCCATCATCGCCAACGACATTCCCAGCATCACCACCGGGGTGCGTGGACTGGCCTACCTGGAGGTAAAAGTGGAAGGCCCCAACCGTGACCTGCACTCCGGCGTGTATGGAGGTGCGGTGGCCAACCCCTGCAACGTGCTGGCCGACATGATTTCAAAATTGATTGACAAAAACGGAAAAATCACCATCCCCAACTTCTACGACGACGTGGAAGTGGTGGGCAAAAAAGAGCGGGAGGCGATGGCGAAGGAGCCTTTCAACCTCGACAATTACAAATCGGACCTCGGCATCGGCGAGGTGCAGGGTGAAAAAGGTTATTCTACCAATGAACGCACTTCCATCCGTCCGTCATTGGACGTGAACGGCATCTGGGGTGGCTATACTGGCGAGGGCACCAAAACAGTGTTGCCCGCCAAGGGTTTTGCCAAAATATCCATGCGCCTCGTGCCGCACCAGCGCCCTGAAAAAGTTTATGAACTGTTTGAGGAATACTTTAAATCACTGGCCCCGCCATCGGTAAAGGTGACCGTGACCCGCATGCACGGCGGTACGCCGGGCGTCACGCCCGTTGATACGCCCGAATACAAAGCCGCCCATCAGGCTATGGAAAAAACCTTTGGAAAGGAACCTATTCCCAAGCGGGAGGGTGGCTACATCCCCATCGTTGCACTATTTAAAGATGTGTTAGGAAAAGACAGTATCCTCATGGGCTTTGGCCTGAACAGCGACGCCATCCACTCGCCGAACGAGCACTATGGCCTGTTCAATTTCTACAAAGGGATCGAGACGATACCTTATTATTACCAGTTTTATAAGGAGCTGAAAGGGTGAATGAATAATGATGAACGATGAATAGCTTGTCCCAAATTTACTTCGGGAATGAACTGGTACCTGCCAGTCTTTCACATTTCTCTTCAACTAAAAACCCCTGTTCTCCAGTGTGGATGGGGGTTTTTAATTTTTAAAAACTCAACGTATCATTCTGCCATCAGCTTTGCAACATCTCTGCACCCTTCGTGTTTCCTACATTTGCCAGTCCATTTATCACGACCACCCTGCCAAAGGCAGACTGGTGTAATTGTTCATAGTTCATAGTTCACTTACATGGCCAACATCAACGAACAGGTACCCGCAGGCATGGAATCCAAAAAACTTTCCACGGAACGCCTGCGTGAAGCCCTCAAAATTTTCGTTTTTATCCGCCCTTACCGATGGTCATTGATCTTTGGCCTGGTGCTGCTGTTCATCTCAAGCTCGGTGTTCATGGTCTTCCTCAAGTTGCCCGGCGAAATGGTGGACATCGCCCTGGGAAAATCCAAGTACGAAATCAGCCTCAACCAATTGGGCATCATCCTGATATTGGTACTGGTAGCGCAGGGCGTGGTTTCCTATTATCGGGTGAGGCTCTTTGCCGTGGTGAGCGAAAAGGGGATTGCCAGTGTTCGCAATGCTTTGTACGAAAAACTCATTACCCTGCCCATTTTGTTTTTTGAAAAGACCCGGACCGGCGAACTCATCAGCCGCATCACCGCCGATGTGGAAAAACTGTACAGCGCATTTTCCATCACCTTGGCGGAGTTCCTGCGACAAGTTATCATCCTGATAGTGGGCGTGGTTTTCCTGGCCATTTCATCGCCGAAGCTATCGCTCATCATGCTGGCTACTTTTCCGGTGATCGTCATCAGCGCCATGTTCTTTGGGCGCTACATCCGCAAGCTGTCCAAACAAAGGCAGGAAGAATTGGCCGGTACCAATATCATCCTCAACGAGACGATGATGACCATCCACGTGGTGAAGGCATTTACCAATGAAGTCTTCGAGCGCATGCGCTACGGTAAGTCCATTGACAACACGGTAAAAGTCTCACTGAGCTATGCCAGCGCCCGTGCCTTGTTTGCGGCGTTCATCATTACGGTTTTGTTTGGGGCGCTGTTTTTTATTATTTGGTTGGGGGCAAAAATGGTGGCCGATAACGAAATCACACCCGGCCAATGGATCAATTTCATTATGTACACCGCCGCCATCGGGGGTGCTATTGCTGGTTTGGGCAATTTTTACACTGAACTGCTGGGCGCAATCGGCGCCACGGAGCGGGTGCGGGAGATTTTAGCTGAAAAAAGCGAAGTGATGGCCAGCGGAGACCCAGTTTCAAAAAGTGAAAAACTGTTCGGAGAAATCGAATTTGATAACGTCCATTTCACCTATCCCACCCGACCGGACATCGAGATTTTAAAAGGCATCAGCTTCAAAGTGCCGGCCGGGCAAAAAGTGGCGCTCGTCGGGCCGAGCGGGGCGGGCAAGTCCACCATTGTACAGTTGATTTTGAAATTCTACGACATCCAAAGCGGCACCATCGAAGTGGACGGGCGCAGCATCTATGCAATGGACACGACCGCCTACCGCCAAAACATGGCCATCGTTCCGCAGGAAGTATTGCTATTTGGCGGCAGCATCCGTGAAAACCTGCTCTACGGCAAGCCCGATGCCAGCGAAGCAGAAGTCATCCAGGCCGCCAAGCAGGCCAACGCCTGGGAGTTCATCAAGTCCTTTCCCGAAGGCCTGGAAACCCTTGTAGGCGAGCGGGGCATCAAGCTTTCCGGCGGCCAGCGGCAGCGCATTGCCATTGCCCGTGCCATTTTGAAAAACCCTGCCATCTTGCTGCTCGACGAGGCGACTTCCTCGCTGGATGCCGAGTCTGAAAAGGTGGTACAGGAAGCCCTCGACAAACTCATGGAAGGCCGAACCTCCATCATCATTGCCCACCGCCTGGCCACGGTGCGCAACGTGGACAAAATTTATGTGATTGACAGCGGAAGAATTGTGGAGGCTGGCACCCACGAAGAACTGTCCATGATGGAAGACGGCCTGTACAACAGTTTGGCAAAATTGCAGTTTGAACATGTATGAGCGCAAAAACCAAAATACTCGCCTGGTTAACTATCCTCGCCGTCGTTGGCTTGACGACCGCTTATGTGCTCGAATTCCATTGGTTGGGGAACACTTTTGAGGCGGAAAAACTGGTTGGGTTTTCCATAATGGCTGCCTTGATGATAGGCGCATTTTTAGGCTGGAAATTTCAAAAAAATGGCGAGGAGCAAGTGGACAAAATCAGGATTTGGGCAGTCTGCCTGCTCGTTCCTGCCCTGTTTGCGCCCTTGCTCGGAAGTTGGAGTAACAGGTTGTTGTCGCCCCACCCTGTCGAAAACAAGCAGTTTGAGTTTTTTGAAGAAAAACCCTTTGCACAAAGCAGGTTTGGCTTCATAAAAGGCGAAACCATCACTCCTGACGGCTATTATATTTTTGTATTTTACAACAACGAATTGCAGCGGATTAGAAGCAAACGCTCCCATTTTCAAGGAAGGCAAAGAGGCGATATGGTCGAATTGCCCGTGAAGAAAGGGCTGTGGGGATTTGAAACGGCGATGGTGGAGTGATTGTGTTTTTGTGCTTATGTGTTTGCGTGTTTTGGAGACCCAAAAAACACCTAAACACAAAAACACCTAAACACATCCATCAAACAATCCCCTCATTCACGGCGTACAGCACCAATTCCGAGGTGGAGCCGATCTGGAGTTTTTTCATGATATTCTTGCGGTGGGTATAAATGGTGTGGGTACTCAGATTGAGCTTCCCGGCAATTTCCTTGGCGATAAGGCCGCTGGCCACGTGGCGCACAATTTCGATTTCACGGGCAGAAAGCGGCGTTGCAGCGCAGGCCATGTTTTTGGGAAAAGATTTCTCCAACAAGTAATTCAGCACATTGGTACAGTAAAACTTCTCGCCTTTGGAGGTGGCAATGACGGCGTCCATGATTTCCTTTTCGTCGCACTGCTTGGAGAGATAGCTGCTCACGCCACTTTCCAACACTTGGTAAATCGTCTTTTTGTCGTCGTCGCCGCTGATGATGATCACATTAGAGTAAGGCGAAAATTTCCTGATTTTCTCGACTGTTTCGGGCGAAAATTTTTCCTCCTGGTCGTAGTCCAGCACCACGATGGACGGCTGGTGGCGTTTCAGCAGTTCCACCAATTGCCGCTCGTGCGACGCCTCCCCCACCACCTCCACTGCGGGCATGGCATCCAAGATGTGACGCAAACCCACCCGGATAAGGTACTGAGAATCTGCAATGACGACGGAAATGGTGTTCATCTGTAGCCTGCTGTTTTTTTTTTAAAACGTGGGCAAAGATAGGCGAAGGGAAATGATTTGGGGATTTTATTTAGATTAAATTTAGATTAGATAATTTCTCACCTAAACTCCAAACTATACCGCAGCGTCGGAAAAATCGGCAACAAGCTCACCTGGATGATTTGCCGCTCCAGTTCGCCGTTTTCGTTGAAGCGATCCCGCAGGCTGTAGTACAAGGGGTTCCGGCGGTCGTAGGCATTGAACACGCCGATGCGGATGGCGTGCCTGCTTTTCCGTTGCCAGAAGTAGTGGTTAAGCGACAAATCCAGCTTGTGGTAGGCCGGGAGGCGGTAGTCGTTGAGGTTGTCAACAGGCTGGGGCGTGGTGACGATATCAATGGGTGGCGAACCGGGCGGCTGCACGAAGACGTACTCTGTGAGCGGGAAGGTGAAAGCCGCCCCTGTGGCAAAGACAAAGCCCAGTGAAAACTCCCATTTTTGGTTGAATTTGTACAAAAACTGCAGGTTGAAATTGTGGCGCCTGTCCAGGCGGGTGGGGAATTTCCTGCCGCCGTTTATTTCTTTGTCAAACTGCCGTTCCGATTTGGCGAGGGTGTAGCTGAGCCAGGCGCTGGCTTTTTCGTTTTCCCATTGCAGCAGGGCCTCGGCACCATACGACCAGCCTTTTCCAAAGGAAATCGCCTCTGGTTCCTGCCAGTTTTGGGCGTTGATGCGTTCCAAAAAGAGGTTTTTGAAAACGATCAGGTTCTTCATGGTTTTATAATAAGCCTCTAAAGTGAGGTGCAAGCCCGTGGCCACTTTTCTTTTCACCCCCAGCACGTATTGCCACGATTGTTGGGGCGGCACTTTTTCGGTGGCGCTCACCCATAGGTCTTTGGGCAGGCCAAAACTGGAGGGGCTAAGCAGGTGCAAAAACTGCGTGACCCGACCCGCAGAAGCGTGGAAGGAGAGATTTTTGTCCACAAAATAGGAGAGTAAAATCCGGGGCTGCGGCGAAAAGTAAAATTTGTCGTTGACGCTCAATCCCGATGCCCGCAGGCCGATGTTCAATTCTATCAGCCTTCCAAATTTCATTTCATCCTGAACATAGAGGTCGTATTCGTTGGATTCCAGGGGCTGTTTGTCGGTTTCACCCAGCGTATCCAACTCAATGGTGCCGACGATGGTGGATTGGTTGAAATTGATGATGCCCGGCTGAAAACGGTGCCTGGTGGCACTGGCTCCAAAACGGAACTGGTGCATGGGCGAGGCGGCATAGTCAAAGTCGGTTTTGAAGGAAACATCCTTGATTTCGGAGAAGTATTTTGAAAAATCAATATCCCGGCGGATGCGCAGGTCGTTTTTCAAATTTTCGAGATCGATCAGTTTTTCGGAGCGGTAAAAGTAACGGCTGAAAGTCAGGCTGGTATTGCCAAACAGCTTGGTATTGTAGGTGTGGTTCCAGCGCAGGGAAGCGATTTTGTTGCCCCACTCGATGTCCTCATTGTCCTTTAGGGCGACCAGGGTATCGTTAAACCATTGAAACTGATCATAGCGATCCGAAAAAAAATCCTTGCCTTGGTAGTAGCTGAGGTAAACCCGGTCTTTTTGGGATAAACGGTAGTTGGTTTTCATATTGAGGTCAAAAAAATAATAGCCGATGCTGCCGTCCACGTTGTTTTCCTTGCGCAGCCTGCGGGTAATCGGCTCGCTGTAAAAATCGAAAAAGGCCCTCCGGCCCGATAAGAAAAATGAGCCTTTGCCCTTATGAATAGGGCCTTCCAGGGTCAAGCTGCCAGAGGTTAGCCCCAGGTCCATTTCACCCTGAAAAAAATTGGAGTTGCCCTCTTTAGTCTGCACATCCCACACGGAGGAAATCCTGCCGCCATATTGTGCTGGAAAAACGCCTTTGCTAAGCTGTACACTGCGCACTGCCGAGGCATTATAGACCGAATAAACTCCAGCCCCGTGCATGGCATTATAGACAGGCACACCGTCCATCAGGAAGAGGTTTTGATCCACATTGCCGCCCCGCACGGAGATGCCCCCGAAGCCATCCGTGCCAGTCTGCACGCCAGGCAAGGTATGGCCCAGCCTGAGCAAATCCGCCTCGCCGCCGAGGGCAGGCATCTTGGCGGCCTGGGCCATGTTCATGGTGATTTCGCTGAGGCCGGATTCCAACAAAACCGAATCGGAAAAAGAATTGACGATGACCTCTGAGAGGTAGGCAGGACGCAGGGTCATTTCTTGATAAATATTCTGGTGCAAGGAGGCCAGGAAGGTGTCGGTGGTATAACCTAAAAAGGAAGCCAAAATGGTCAAATCACTTTCAGGAATGGTCAGGCTGAAATAGCCAAATTCGTTGGTGTAGGTGCCGATCGGGCGCCCTGGATCATACACTACCGCCCCCACGATGGCCTCCCCCGTTTCGGCATCTTTTACAAATCCGCTGAGGGTAAAATTCACGTTTTCTTTGGCTTCCTCACCTTTGTACAACACGATTTGGGAGCCGACCACTTTGTATTTCACATCGGTTTCTGCCAAAATTTCATCCAGCAAAATTCCAAGTTTTTGGCTGCCCGGTTTGGCAGAAACCAATTTATCAGCCGGGATAATATTATTGGAGAATGAAAGGGAAATGCCTTGGTCAACCAATTGGTAAAGCACTTCGTCGAGCGGGGTATTGTTTGCTTTTACCGTCACTTTTTTATCCAACAGGGGCTGGGCACCCAAATGGCCGAGTGCCAAAAGTAGGAGAAATATCAGCCCTGTCTTTTTCATTTTACAATTGGTTAGAATGATACCAAAGGTAAATTTTTTATTGACAATGAAATGGATGTTAGTTGACAAGTTTGCCCTGAATCCACTTTGGAATGAGGACAGGTTTTGTCCAGCCAATTCACTATAGTTTACAATAAAACCATAAAAGAGGCTGCCAGAAAATGTGATAGTTTTTGATTTTGCTGAAAATATAAAAGGACGCTTTCAGCAAAGCGCCCTTCAATATTTTTAAACCATTTTATCACAAACCAGCCTGTCGCTGACAAGCTGGCATTTACTACTTATTCGCAGCATTGTCCCTTTACAATGACCCTGGATTCGCCTACTTGTTCGAACTTTAAGGGGCAAGAAGCTTCAAGTGCCTGAAAAGCATCCCTCAAGTTTTTCTGCTCGATGGTAATAGTAAAAGGACAATCCAGTTTGGCTGCATTGTCCAGGTCAAAAGTGACCCCGAATTGTTGCTGTACCTCGGCCAATATTTCTTTCAGGGGGGTTTCTTTGAAACGCAATTTTCCTTCCTTCCAGCCTATGAGGTTGCCCTGTGGGGCTGGAGCCACCTTTGCTTCTTTTTTGTTTTTGGGAAAAGTCAACATATCGCCGGGTGCCAGGGTGTAGGTTTTGCCGCTGTTCAACAGTTTTACTTCCACCTTTCCAGTTTTCACATACACCTGCACGGAGGGTTCATTTGGAAAAGAACGCACATTAAAAGAAGTACCCAACACTTTCACTTCTACCGAACCAGTTTCCAACACAAAAGGCTTGGATTCATCGTGTGCCACTTCAAAAAATCCCTCTCCTTCCAAACGTACCCGCCGTTCGTCGCCCAAGAATTTTTCCGGGAAAGTCAGGCTGCCTTTTTGGTTCAGGGTCACAACAGTTCCATCAACAAGTGGGATGGTTTTGATGGAAGTGGCTTCGGCAATGATGGTTTCGGTATTGCTTTCAGGAGCCATGAAACAGTTTTTCACCATCAATCCAGCGACAACCAGAACGAGCAATACTGCTGCGATGCGCAAAAGTTTGGATAGGGGGTTCAGCCGTACCAACTTCGTTTGGGGAGCTTCCGTTTGCGACATGCGGCGCTGCAAAGCAGCCAAGCCAGTATCAACGCTTGGCCCGTAACTGTTTTTGTAGTTTCCGGTCAGGTCCCAAAGTTTTTTCAATGCGCTTTGCCCCTGCTGATCAGAAGCATCTGCATCAAGCCACTGTTCAAAACCCTTCTTTTCTTTCGAAGTCATGGTATGATCTTATTTGTCTTAAATTCATTGCAACCCAGATGCCATCGTTAGGCGGTTATTAATTTTTAGTTGCAAAACCACCCACTTGACACGCTTTTCGATTGCCCCCCCTATTTGCCCTGCTAAAATCTAAAACATTTCCTTAGCTATTTGCAAGCTAAATGACCAATGCCCAGTTGGGCTCAGCGGTTCTTTAATTCTTCTTCAAATGCCTCCCTCAAAATCTTTAGTGCCTTGGTCATTTGGTTCTCCACTGTTTTGATGGAGATGCCCAATTGATCCGCAATTTCCTGGTACGACATTTCTTCAAAACGGCTGAGGGAAAATATAAGGCGGCACCTTTCAGGCAATTGGTCAATCGCATTGTCAATTTTTTGTTGAAGTTCTTCCCCTTCCAATTTCCGGCTGGCGTCGGTCAGGTTGCTGGCCTGAAAAGCGATCTTTTCCTCGTCGTCCCAGCGGATTTTTCGATCCCGGATATAGTTCAAGGTACGGTTGATGCCTGCCCGCCGCAAGTAGGCTTTCAAGGAAGTATTGATAGAGAAGTTGTCCCGTTTTTTCCACAGGTCAAAAAAAACTTCCTGCGCCAAATCCTCCGCCACATGGGCATCGGGCAGCACCCGGACGATGATTTTGCACAAAAAGGGATAATACTCCCGAAACATCAGTTCCATGGCCTTTTCGCTGTCGGAGCGCAGTAAGCTCAGTATCTCTTCGTCCTGGTATGGATTGTCTTTGGTCACAGTTTTGTGAAGAATTGGGTGCGTACGCAATCAAGGTGTTTGTGAAAAATCCGGCTTGACAATCGGCAAACGCTGCCAAAATAGGATATTTATGAAAAAAAGGGGCGAATGTTTGAAATTGTGCACCAAAGGGGCGAAGTGACACAGTTTTTGGTTAATTTTGAGCCACAAAAGAGCCAAAAGGTCGTCAAGACATTTGAAAATACATTTTTTTGGTTAGAAACTCGGAGCCTGTCCTTTATTGGGACGGGCTTTCGAGCTCTCTTAAAATGGAAGCTGGTGGCTGTTGGCCCTTAGTTATTGGCTAACTGCCAACAGCAAAAAGCAACGACCATCCATCCTCCGATATAAATCCTCTACCATGCGTATCTTGTTCATCCCATTAACGATCCTCTTTTTATCCGCTTTTTCAAATAGCGTCGCCGCCCAAGCCGAAATGACCGCCAAGGGTGGATTCATTGCCAACCCTTCGGAAGAACATAATTTCTTGTTCCTGCTCAACAACCGCCCAAACGATCTGCAAGAGCTGCGAACCGGCATTACGAAATACATTTGGAAGTACTACCCCAACGACAAACTGAAAATCACCCAGATCAAAATTGGCGGCGACCTGGAAAACGTGCCGCTCATCCTGGTTTCTGGTTTTGCCAACAAAAACCAGGTGATGACTTTTTACAACGGCCTGAAACAAAACCGCCCCGATTTCCTGCAAATGGGCATGACCAATGACTATTATGCTTTGTCCAAAACAAACTACGAGCAAGTGGTGCGGGTAAAATCTGCCAGTGGCTACAAGGCTTTTTTTGAAGAAAATTATTTAAAGTAGTTTTCAGTCCACAGTCTCCGGATCTGCAAAGTTTATCGTTTATCATTCATCGTCAACCACCACCCTTGACTTTCCAGCAAATCCTTTCCGATCTTAAAGGCAAAAAGTTCAGACCCATTTACTTTTTGCATGGCAGCGAGCCTTATTTCATTGATGCCATTGCGGATTATATTGAAAAACATGCCCTGGGTGAGGCTGAAAAATCATTCAACCAAGTGGTATTGTATGGCCGTGATGTGGACCACCTGGCCATCATTGACAATGCCCGGCGCTACCCCATGATGTCGCCCTTCCAAGTTGTTATCGTGAAAGAGGCGCAGGACATGAAGGATTTGAAAGACCTGGAAAAATATGTGCAAAACCCAATGCCCACCACCGTCTTGGTGCTGTGCCACAAGCACAAAGCGTTTAACACCAACACCAAGTTCGGCAAGTTGCTGCAAGAAAAGGGGGTCGTTTTTGACAGCAAAAAACTTTACGACAACCAGGTACCTGACTGGATACTCGACTACTTGAAGCACCATTCGCTCCGCATCACGCCCGGCGCTGCCGACCTTTTGGCAGAATACCTTGGCACCGACCTTTCGCTCGTGGCCCACGAACTGGACAAATTGGCACTGCACCTCCAAAAAGGTACTGAAATCACTGCCGATCACGTGGAAGAGTTCGTCGGCATCAGCCGGGAGTACAATATTTTTGAATTGCAAAAGGCATTGGGCCAGCGTGATATGGCCAAAATTGGCCGCATCCTCCAAAATTTTATCTCCAATCCAAAGCGCAATCCGCTTATCATGGTCATCTCTTCATTGGCCGGGTTTTTCAGCAAGGTTTATATGCTGCATTTTCTAAAAAACGCCAGCGACAGCGAACTGCAAAAACAGCTCAACTTGCGCTCAACCTACGCCTTGAAGGATTACCGCAGCGCACTCCGTTATTTTTCCCTGGCAAAAACAGAGCAGGTCATTTCCATTTTAAAAGAGTACGATCTGAAATCCAAAGGTGTGGAATTCAACACGGTAGGGAAGGAGGACGGCGAGTTGATGAAGGAAATGGTTTGGCGGATTGTGCATTGAAAAGGGCTACTTTTCTTCCATTCTTTCCAGCCAGTCCAGCATCAGCCGGTAGGCAGGATGCCATTCGTAACACCAACTGGCGGGGTCGAGGTGGACGCCATTTTCCAAAATTTCAAAATGCACGTTTTCTGCTCCAAGTTCTTTCAGTTTTTCATAAAATGCCAGCACACTACGGTACTCCACCAGCCCATCCTTGGTGCCGTGCATAATGAAAATGGGGAGCTTTTCATTGGCTTGGAGGTGGTCAAATGGATTGGCCAACTTAAATCGTTCGCCAGTGCGTTTCCCAGTCAAAAAACGCAGGGGCGGCGAGTGCCACATGCCGCTCAGGTTCAGGGGCGCACCCAGGAAAAACACGGCGGCAAAATGAGAGCGCTCAAAACCCACGCTTTGGAGGATGCTTTGATCAAAAATTTTCAATGCCACCAAATTGCCACCCGAAGAGATGCCGCCTGTGATAATGCGTTTTTCCAAAATGCCTTCCCGCTCCATGATTTCACGGACTTTGATCGTGATTTGGGCCATATCCTGCCGCATGTGCGTGATATTATGGCTCGGCAAGCGGCGGTGGGAGGGCATGAACACATAATAGCCTTTTTCCAATAAAACCTTGGCATTGGGGCGAAATGCCTCTGGCTTTCCGAATTGCCATCCGCCACCATGAAAATAAAGGATTACGTGCCGCCGCTGGGTGTCTTTTTTGGGTTTGTAAAACAAAATATACTGCCGTGGGTGATCGCCATAAGGGATTTTTGCCACTTCAAAATCGCCTTTTGGAAAACGCTGCAGCCGCCAATACCACTCCAGCAAGCGGATGCTTTCATAAAAAAACGTCCCTTTTGGCACCAAAAAGTACCAAGACAGCAGGACAGCAACGATGATGAAAAGGATTATCAAAAAAAGCATGGCCCAAAAGCTAAATGAAAAGCAAACTTAAACGTCTTTTTGCTGGCCATAACGTTGTTTTGTGGAATCAATTGAACAGTAATGAATAAAATCAATCTCCAAGCCGTCGCATTTGCCATTGTTTTATTTGGCACTTTTTTCAGCGGTTGTTACTCATTCCAGGGCATCAGCATCCCGCCCGATGTGAATACTTACTATGTTGAACTGTTCGAGCCGCAGGTAGAGGACTTGCCCCCTACCCTGCCTCGTGATTTTACGGAGTTGCTCAAAGATAAGATCCGCCGGGAGTCAAGGTTGACCTACAACGATACCGACCCGGACATCGAATTTTCAGGGATCATCACCCGCTTTGAAGTGACGCCAGAAGCGCCGAAAGCCGAACAGCAGATTGGTTTCAACAAACTGACCATCAGTGTAAATGTGAATTTTGTCAATAACCGCAACGAAAAAGCCAATTGGAAATCGTCGTTTGAATTTTACGATCTCTTCGAGCCAAGCCAAAACCTGCTGGATGTACAGGCCAACCTCATTGACAACATCACAAAGGAATTGGCCGACCGGATTTTCAATAAAGCATTTACAAATTGGTAGCAAGCCCCCAAACCATAAACCAACCGAAAAGCAATTAATTTCTACTTTTGGCTTGGCAACAAAACAAATTGTCAAGCAGCTATTTTGCTGGCAAAATCAACTACAAACAAACATGGAAACTGTTTTCGGTATTCTAAGGGCGCTATTGGGCATGACAGTATTGATAGGGATACTTTATGCAATAAGCTACAACCGCAAACACATTAGTTGGAAACTGGTGGGATCAGGGATTCTGCTGCAATTGGCGGTAGGTTTGCTCGTGCTGAAGGTGGATGTTGCCACTATGTTTTTTGACTGGATAGCCCGTTTTTTTGTAAAAGTGATTGATTTTACCGGAGCGGGCATCGAGTTTCTGCTCACGCCCTTTGGCGAAGGCACCGTTGACATAGCCCTCAACAACTTTGTTTTCAAAGTGCTGCCCACCATTATTTTCTTCTCGGCTTTATCTTCCATGTTGTACTATTTCGGCATTTTGCAAGTCATCACCAAAGGCATCGCTTGGGTGATGAGCAAAACGATGAAACTCACCGGGGCCGAAAGCCTCGCCGCCGCCGCCAATGTTTTTATTGGCCAAACAGAAGCCCCATTGGTCATAAAACCCTATTTGGAAAGGATGTCCCGCTCTGAAATCATGTGCCTGATGAGCGGCGGTTTCGCCACCATAGCAGGTAGCGTTTTTGCGGCCTACGTTGGATTTTTAGGCGGCGACGACCCCGAAATGAAACAACTTTTTGCCCGGCACCTGCTCACGGCCTCCATCATGTCGGCTCCGGCGGCCATTGTTTGTGCCAAAATACTGCTTCCGGAAGACAAGGAAATATCGATGGAGGATCAAAAATTAGACGTACCTAAAGAATCGTCGGGTGACAATATGCTTGACGCCATTACCCGTGGCTCGACGGATGGTCTGAGGCTGGCAGTAAACGTAGGTATCATGCTCCTGGTGTTCACGGCTTTTATTTCCATGCTCAATTTCATTTTACAAGAAGGTATCGGCACCTGGACAGGGCTGAACGAGTATGTGGTGCAAGTAACGGATGGACGTTTTCAAGGCTTCACCTTGGAGTACATATTGGGTTTGATTTTTGCGCCGATTGCATGGCTGTTGGGCGTACCGGGACAGGATATTTTAGTGGTTGGCCAATTATTGGGGATGAAAACTGCCATCAACGAGTTTTACGCCTACGCACAAATGCCTGCGGTGGAATCTACTTTGCAGTTTAAATCAGTCATTATCGTTACTTATGCCCTTTGCGGTTTCGCCAATTTCGCTTCCATCGGCATCCAGATTGGCGGCATCAGTGCCATTGCACCAAGCCAGCGAAGAAACTTGACCGAATTGGGTTTTAAGGCTATGATCGGTGGTACGGTGGCCTCTTTTATGACCGCTGTTATCGCTGGGATTTTGGTTTAAAGCTTAACACTTTTAAGCGTCCGCTCTATTTGCTTCTGATGCCTGTTGAAATGTTGTTCAAAAAACTCCAACATGCCAATCAGCGTCATGCGCCCAGCCAAGGCATGGCGATAGACCAGTTTTTTCTGCCAATCGCGGGGTGCTATTTCCAGCAGTTCTGCCAATTCCATTCTTGCCTTTAGCCAATCTTCGCTTACCTTTTCAAAAGTTGCTTCGGCAGGGAATTTTTCTTCGCTCACCATCGCAGGGGCTTTGAATTTTACGGGGGAAGACAAAGTAAGACCCAACAATTGCTGCCTCGCCCAGGCTCCCAAACCTGCCCGCTGCAAGGCATTTGGATCGGTGGTTTTCTTTTTGACGTACCAAACGGACAGGCGCTCGGCTGCGATGAGGTGCTGCGCAACTTGCAAAGCAGACCATGCTCCAGCGAAAGGTTTGGCGTTGAGTGATTGGTGGGAATGTTGACCCATGAGGGACAGCAAGGTTTCCAGGGATTGGTTCAAATTGTCCAAACGGTTTTTGTAAGCTGGGTACATATTCAGGATTTTATTGCCCTGGTCATCTCACGTTTGCCGGGTGGCCCTTTTAGTGCCTCCACGGCGAAACCAGCGGCTTTCAAGGCTCTTTTGTAAGCACCTTTTGCACAATACGTAACCAGTACCCCGCCCGGATTGAGCACATCGTACATTTTTTGTGCGAACGGCTGGTCCCAAAGCTCAGGTTGCACATCCGGGGCGAATGCGTCAAAATAAATTAGGTCAAACTGGGCAGGCAAGGCCAATTCCTCAAATGGCATTTCCAATTTTTTTAAATGAAAGAAGGCTGACAAAGCCTGCCTTTCACCCCAGGGAATAGCATGTATTTTTTGAAAAACTGTGGATTGGCCATCTGCCTGGAGCATTTGGGGATAGTTGAGCAGGGCGGCCATTTCGAGGCTAAGCGGATAATTTTCAATGGCAACAAAATCTATGTCCAGTCCCAGCCGCTGGGCCTCCAGATAGGTGAGGAAAACGTTCAGGCCGGTGCCGAACCCAATTTCCAATACCTTCAGCGCCTTTTGTGCAATGGCCCGATAAAAAAGCCCTGCCTCGATAAACACGTGGCGGCTCTCCTGCACTGCCCCATATTTGGAATGGTAGCTGACGCCAAACTGCTCTGAAAGCACCGTCGAAGACCCATCCTGTGTTTCAAAAATTTTCAACATGGCCACTGATTTATCCTGCAAAGCGCCAAATTTTGAGCATGGTTGATAAGGTTTGCAAAGAGTTGATAAACCTTATCAACCATATCTACTTCCTAAACCTTCCATACGAAACTTGGCGGCGAGCGCTATGATGAACCGTAATTGCCTACGCCTGCAACTGCCAGCTATTGAAACCCAACTTCCTAAGCCCTACGCAGCTTAATGACATTCACCCAGTGCAACAAACGCAGGACTGGATAAACGGGATCAATTTCCCACCAGCGGGTGGCGAAGTTGGGGCTGTTGGGGTGCTTGTGGTGGTTGTTTTGAAACAACTCGCCCAGCATTAAAAAGTCAAAGGGAAGGGTGTTTTTGGAATGGTCGTCGTTGTCGTAATTCTGGTAGCCGTATTTGTGGCCGCACCAGTTGACGATTGCGCCGTGGATTGGGCCCATCAGGAAATGGATGGGGAGGAGCAGGTACATCCACCATTGCGTAGCAAAAAAGGCATAAAAAATCACATAGCCGACAATCCACATGACTCGGGATGGCCAAGCGTAGCCAAATTTGTCCAAAAAATCCCAAACAGGGTAATTTCCAAGAAACTTGGGGGAGACTTTCAGCGTATTGGTAGCCAAACCGTGGAAAATTTCACGGGTGTGCATCATCATCCCGAAAACGTCCTTAAAAAAGTTGGGCGAGTGGGGATCTTTTTCCGTATCCGAAAAGGCGTGGTGCATCCGGTGCATGATGGCGTAGGCCCTGGGGGTCAGGTAAGATGCGCCCTGCGACACGTAAGTGCAAAAATGAAAAAAGCGCTCCCAGAACTTGTTCATAGTGAACATTTTATGGGAAGCATAACGGTGGTGGAAGAAGGTTTGAAAAAACAATGAGCCAAACCAGTGAGAAACAAAAAAGGTAATTACAGCCATGCTGATAAAATGTGTTTAAGATGAGTGTTGATGGGTGGATGGAAGTATGGTAAAATCTGATGCGACCAAAGCCATTTGATTTTGAGGCGGCAATAATCGCTATTAAACACTGAAAACAGGATATTTCACTGTTTGTTTTTATGCAGCGCAAAAAGCAATTTTTCTTAAAATATAGTTTTGGAATAATATTTGACTTTTATAATTCGATTCATCATTTTATGATTCAAAGTTTTACAGATAATTTTTTTTTGAATTAATAAAACTACTTTGAAACCTGGGGAAATTTTTAGCGTAAGAGTTATCCAGGTCACAAGAAATGGGAGGCTACCGAAATTAAAACCAGAACATCCTTTAACCGGTAGCAGTGTACATTTTTGAGCGTGCTATTCACGGGCATTTTTCACACCCTATACTGCCCAAAATGCAACTGCCGCCCATAAACCAAACCCATGGAAAATGTGACTAAAAAGTTGCCCCTTATTATCAGTATCGCAACAGCACTCACCTTCGTAATCATTACCGTCCAACAGACCGGTGTCATTAAAAATTTAAGGCTCGACCTGATGTTGACCAAAAAAACATTGGTCAAAACGCAGGATGAACTTAAATCGGAAATTATAAAAAACGAAGCCCTCGAAAGCGAGCGCCTCGTGCTGCTCGACAGCATTGGCAAAATGGGTTTTGAAATAGCCGACCTGAACGACCAGGTTGGGTCTTTGTCCAAAAAAATTGCCAGCCAAAGCCATAAAATCCAGCAACAGGCCGATCAGATTGCCCGCCTCAACAAGCGGATCAACGACCTGAAAAGCTCGGATAGCGCCAACCAGGCGGAAATCAGCCGCCTCCAAAGCGAACTGGAAAATGTGCTGGCCCAAATGGAAGTGGACGACTCGGTCAGATCAGAACTTAAGCGGCTTCAAGATGCCCTGGCCAGCCAGAAAGCCGGGTACGAAGCTGAAATTTTAAAGCTGCGAACAGAAATTGAAGACAGGGATGCGTTGATAGGCCAAATGAAAATGGACGGCAACCCAATGGAGCAGCCAGCCAAAAACGAGGGGGTTCAAGTTGCTCCCCTGCCAAAAATCAACGAAGCGCCCAACAGGGAGGTGAGCGAGCCTGAAATTGCCATTCCTTCCAACGTTTCGCACGAGGACATGGTAAACATAGTAGAGAATACAAGTGTTAATTTTTTAAATGTTTCGCTCAAAAATGAGGAAGCAGGCAAAGACTTAAAAAAAATAAAAGAAGACAATTGGCGCTACACCTTCATCACTTTCGACCTCGACAACATAGACAAAGCGGCCATCATGGATCAAACCTTTGTTATTCAGTTGTACGATGTGGACAAAGGCCAAGTGGTAGCCTTCAATGAAAGCAACAATGCCTTCCCAGAAAGCCAGCAAGGAAAAGTGGGGCATACTTTTAAATACACTGGCCAACCAGTTTTGGTCAAATACTGTAACTACCAGCAAAAGGAAAGCGCCAATTACGAAGTGCGCCTGATGTTTATGACAAAACAAATGGCCCTGCCACTAAAAAATGGAAAACTGGCGATTGTGGAAGATGGCAAGGCAAAACCCATTATCTAAAAACCAACCCAAATTCGGAAAGCCTTTATCTCAATAGAAGTTGTTTTTGGGCAGTGGCCTCGGCTGCTGCCTTTTTTTTTTGCTTTTTCCTGAGCTTTTTTTTGCTGTGAAAACACCTTACCGCATATGAATAAATAAAGTGACCCAGTTTATTTGCAATTGACCGGGGAAACTAAACCCTGTTAGAGTTCAGGAACCCTAACAGGGTTTAGTTTCCCCGGTCGAAATCGGAACACGTTCTTCATTCACTTTCAGCTTTTATCTTTGGGCGCATGAAGCGAATTTTTTATTTAGCAGCCCTGCCATTTTTCATCTCCTGCACCACTGTAAAATGGATCATGGTGCAAGACATCGCCCAAACTGCCACGCTGCTGCCCGGTGCTCCAAAATACAGCGATGTCTGTTTTTCAAGCCGCTGGGAGCGCCCCCGTGATGACAAGGATACCCTCGAAACTTTTTCCGCTGCCCGAACTTTCCATGCCACATACCTCAATTGGGTCTATACCACCAATCCTGTTTTTATCAAAAAAGCCGACAGCTTAGGTTACAAAATGCAAGTTGCCCTCACCCCTACCCTTTCGGATTTACCCTTTGGCAGCAACGAACACAAAAAAGGCCGCATTGTCAATAAAACTGGCGATTTAGTCACCGCTCCTTGGATGAAGGGCTGGGAAAACTGGTGGGGCTGCGTCAACAACCCTGATTTTCAGGAGATCTATTTTGCCTATATCCAGTCGGCACTGCAAGCTGGTGCCTACGGCTTCCAAGTGGACGATCCAGCTATGGGCTATTTGTTGCAGCGAAACCTGTGGGAAGATGTCTGCTATTGCTCCTTTTGCCAGCAAAAAGCAGATAGCCTGGGCGTACAACCACCTGATATTCAACAAGCTTCGGTATTGAGTTTTCATCAAAATATGAAAAAACGGGCAGAGGATTTTGCTGGCCGCCCCGTGCCTTTTTCCTGCAATAATTTCCGGGGCGAGTGGGAGCTTTTTCCTTTCGATTTTTTCGACTTTGGCGTGGCAGAACTGCCTGAGCGGCGGGCAAACCCCGAGTACATTTACGCCATCATCCGGGAGACAAGGCGGCAGGGCAAGGCGCAGGTTTTTTCATTTGTGGCCGAGCGGGAATTTTTGATGCAAAAACTCATTGCTACCACCTATGCCTGCGGCGGCAACCAATTGGTGCCTTGGGACGTGTGGCAGCCGAAATCGCCAGAACGCTATTTTGGAAAAGCGGAAAGTTTTGCCCCGTTTTATGCATTTGTCCGGGCAAATGCGCAATGGCTCGATGGCTATGAAGATGCTTTTTACGCCACCACGCAGGATGAAAACAGGTTTTTTGATTCGGAAAAACTGCCTGTCAGTTTTGAAAATTACCGAAGGCAAATACATGCTTTTGTACATGCAAAACCTAAACAGGACACGGAACCCGTCGTCGTTCACCTGATTGATTGGGAAGTTTTGACCGAAGATTTCAGCATCCTGCTCAACGAAAAACGTTTTTTCAAAAATGGCATCCGTTCCATTGAAATGCTGACGCCTGTTGCATACAATGCCGAAGCCCACGAAGAAGCCGAGTTGAGTGGTGATTTTTCAAAAATGGCCCACCATCAGCCGCTCCGTTTTTCAAAAAAAGGAAAAATGGTGAAAGTGGAAATCCCCAAATTGGACATGCACTGGGCGATTTTGCTGTTGAGGTAAATATCGATCAGACTAACTGGCCCCGCTTTTTCCAATACCGCATCAAACCGGCCACGCTCATCCAGGCGGGGTTGGCGCTTTCATATTGTTCCAAACCCTCCCCGCTGATGCCGCCTTCTTGGAGTTGTTTGGCCACATATTGCTGAAAAAGCGGCGTAACGACCTGATGGTCAGTGCCTGATTCAAAATATGGTTTCATCCAGTTGGCCCAGTTCAGCAGCCGGCCTTCCAATTCTTTCAGGTGTTCTTTTACATGTTCCACTTGTCCAAAATGCGTGAGGAAAAGCGAGTCAAAACGTTTTGATAAAATCAGTTGAATTGACGCCCGCCAAGCCTCCACGTCAATATCAGGTGGCGGGCAGGGCGGCACTACAATGCCATTTTCGCCGATTTTTACCCCCCCAACATCGCCCGTGAAAAGCACCGAATCCAGTTGCCAGGCGATGTGGTGGATGGCGTGGCCGGGCGTGTGCCATGCTTTGAGCGCTATATTTCCAATTTTGATCCGTTCCTTGTGCTGAACCACTCGAATGCGTTCTTTGTCAATAGGTTTCAATTGCCCCCATAGGCTGTCCATTTGTTCTTTGTAAATTAGACGGGCGGATGCCAGCAGTTTTTCTGGGTTAATAAAATGTGGCGCACCGAGCGGGTGGAGGTAAACGGTCGCCCCTTTTTCAGCAAAAACCCATGCAGCGCCCCCATGATCCAAGTGGATATGCGACAAAAAAACGTGGCGTACATCCTCCAGTGAAAAACCGTGCTGGTGCAAGCTTTTTTCCAAATAAGCAATGGTGGAATGCGGGCCAGTTTCCACCAAAACAGGCCCTGCGGAAGTTTCGATCAGGAAAGCCGCAATGGTGTCTGGATGGCCGAGGAAATGCAGGTCAATTGTTTGAATCATTGGATAGGGTTTTGACAAAAGTTGCTGATGTTCAATTAGTTGTCCGTTTTAATTTTACGCCTCAAATTACATATTGCATGATACAGTTCAAAGACAAATCCTTGGAAGTTAAGATTTTTGAAAGCGCACTTTTTCGTACCACGGCGACTGTGGTTGAAACGCCCGATCTCATATTGGTTGCCGACCCCAATTGGTTGCCGCAGGAGGTAAGTGCCATCCGCCAGTTCGTGGCCGAAAACCGCCAAGGAAAGCCACTTTTCCTGCTTTTTACCCACTCCGATTACGACCACATCATTGGCTACCGGGCCTTTTCCGATGCTCAAACCATCGCCTCGCAAAGTTTTGTGGAAAACCCTGACAAAGAGGCTGTTATAGAACAAATTTTGCAGTTTGACGATGACTACTATATCACGAGGGACTATCCAATCGAGTACCCTGCTATTGATGTTTTGGTAAAAACAGACAGCCAGGTTTTAACTATTGGCAAAACCGAACTCACTTTTTACCTGGCCCCAGGCCACAACCGGGATGGCATTTTTACCTTAATCAAATCCAACGACAGCATGGCGGTCTGGTTGGCGGGCGACTATTTGAGCAATGTAGAGTTCCCATACATTTACCATTCCTTCCAGGATTATGAACAGACTTTGGCGAAAACAGAAGCGATTTTAAACAAACACGACATTGGGCTGATGGTGCCGGGCCACGGCGATGTTGCGTTTACGGCTCAAGAGATTTTATTGAGGAAGGAACAGTCGCTGGACTATATTGGCCAGTTGAGGCAGACGGTAGAAAAGGGCCGGACTTTTGATTTGGATAAACTTTGGTCGCAATACCGCTTTCCACGGTTGATGAAAAAATTTCACCAAGACAATTTGACCCTGCTGAAAAAAGAATTTGAAAACAGGAAAGCCAATCTTGAAGACCATGTGTAAGAATTTCTACTTCCTATGAATAAAAAACCTCATCCCTCGAATATCTTTGCGCCGCTTTTTATTTTCCCGTAACATCCAAAACATTTTGACATGATTAAGCATCTTTTACTCGGCCTCGCACTTGGGCTAACAGCCTGCGCCTGCCAGCATGAAGCCAATAAAAATAACACTACCTCCCAGTCTTCCATTCCCGCCCCCCCTGCCGACCTGACCACCGATAACGACGGCATCACCGAAAAGACAAGCTATTTGGATGCAACTACTGGTGAGATGCTGGAAGTTGAACGTCCCATACAATCCCTCAGTACGGCCATTGCAGACAACCCTTCCATGAAAAAAGACTCCAACGTGCCCGCGCCCACCGCCCCGCAGCCAAAAACGCCGCAGGAGAGCCGTGTCATACGGGTACTCACCAATAACTACTGGATTGTCAATGCTTTAATCCGCATCAACGACAAACCCGCCTACCGCCAAAACCAGGGTGCATGGTTCAAATTCAGGCCTGATGGCACTTACGAGTACGGTTATTTTGAAAATAAAATAGCCACTGGGGCCTGGACTTTCGATGGTAAAAACGCCATCCTTTTCCTTGATTCCGAACTGGTGGGCGACGACCGGGAATGGAGCATCAAAATCGGCAACGACGAGGACATTATGATTTGGGTCGGCACCGACCGCTTCCATACCACAGGCATCCAGGCCCGGTTGCAAAACTTCCTTTTTATCCCTAAAAACAGAAAAGAGATCGGCCTGCCAGATTGATTTAATTTACCTTCTCTCGTTTTTCTTGATTTCGTTTCTAAATTTGAAGGTTTTCCGGGTTGTTAGGTTTATAAGCGGTTGATATAGCTCACGCCGCCAAGTTTTGCACATAGTTGATAAGGGTTGATGGGTTGATAAGGGTTGATAATAAACCTCATAAACCCTACCAGCCTTAATCCACCAAGTGTTCCATGTCCAAAACTTGGCAGATCGCAGTAAAATAAGTTGATAGCACCATCCCTTATAAGAACGGGCAACTCCGCCTCAATTTTAAACAAATCATGCAAAACGAAACCTCCACCACCCGCCGCCCCAAGCCCCGCCTTTCTTTTTGGCAAATCTGGAACATGAGCTTTGGATTTCTGGGCATCCAGTTTGGCTTTGCCCTGCAAAACGCCAATGTCAGCCGCATTTTTGAAACCCTCGGTGCCAATATTGACGATATACCCATCCTTTGGGTAGCTGCACCATTGACGGGGCTGATTATCCAGCCGATAGTTGGCTATTTCAGCGATCGGACTTGGAACCGTTTAGGTCGGAGGAGGCCATTCTTTCTGGCCGGGGCCTTGTTGGCATCCACGGCGCTTTTCATCATGCCCAATTCCCCGGTTTTGTGGTTTGCTGCCGGCATGTTGTGGATCATGGACGCCTCCATCAATATTTCGATGGAGCCTTTCCGTGCCTTCGTCGGCGACAACCTGCCCGATGAGCAGCGCACCTCCGGTTTTGCGATGCAGAGTTTTTTCATTGGTGTAGGGGCCGTAGTCGCTTCCATGTTGCCTTATATGCTGACCAATTGGTTTGGTGTGAGCAATGAAGCAACGGAAGGCGTCATCCCCGATTCTGTAAAATGGTCGTTTTACGTGGGCGGCTCTATTTTTTTGTTGGCTGTCTTGTGGACGGTGTTCCGCTCATTTGAATATTCACCGGAGGAATTGGCTTCTTTTTCAGATTCCGCTACCCATGAAACAGCCAATCTGGCCAGCCTTAGCCAGGCAGAAAAAAACTGTTTCGTCAATCGGCAAATCAGGCTCGGCTCCATCTTTTTATTGGTTGGCGGGGCGCTCACCATTTGGTTTTTTATGCAAATGATGAAAAAAGACCTGTACATCCTGGCCATCGGCCTGATGACGGCAGGGCTGCTTTTTATCCTGGCGGGTTTGATGCAAAAAAACAACAACAAATCGGGCTTCGTCACCATGATGAACGACCTGCTCTCCATGCCCAAAACAATGGGCCAGTTGGCGCTGGTGCAGTTCTTCTCCTGGTTCGCCCTTTTTTCCATGTGGATATACACGACCTCAGCCGTGACCAGCCACATTTATGGCACCTCCGATACCACTTCCAAGGAATACAATGACGGGGCTGATTGGGTAGGCGTTTGTTTTGCGGTGTACAATGGTGTGGCAGCACTGGTCGCATTCCTTTTGCCCATTCTTGCCAAAAAAACCAACCGCAAAACCACGCACGCCATCAGCCTGGTGGTGGGTGCATTGGGTTTGATTTCTATTTATTTTATTAAAAACCCTGACTTGTTACTGGTTTCAATGATAGGCATCGGTTTCGCCTGGGCGAGTATCCTTTCCATGCCTTATGCTATTTTGACTGGAGCCTTGCCTTCTGACAAAATGGGCTATTATATGGGCGTTTTCAATTTTTTCATCGTGATTCCTCAAATAGTGGCCGCAGCAATTTTGGGATTTTTCATCGCCAATGTCTTTGACCATCAGGCCATCAATGCCATGCTTATCGGAGGTATTTCATTTGTCGTGGCGGCTGTGATGACCTTTTTTGTGGAGGATAAGAAAGGGTGAGAACGTATAAATTGAGATCTATTTGATAAAAAAAGTGCTTGCCAAAATCGTTTTGGCAAGCACTTTTTAATTACTTCAAAACTACCCGGCAAACGTACATATCTGCCGTCAGATAAAGGGTTTTGCCATCATTGCCAAAGGCACAATTGGCGGTCGCCTCACTTGGATCTATCCTGCCCAAGGCGGTTCCATCAGCTTTGAAAACCCAACAGCCGCCGGGACCTGTAGCGAAGAGATTTCCTTGGCCGTCCACTTTCATTCCATCGGGCAAGCCTTTCAAACCTTCTTTCACATGAGGAGTGGCGTCATAAAATACACGGCCATTGCCCAATCTACCATCTTCCAAAATATCGTAAGCCATCCAAATGGCCTTCTCCGGGTCGGAATTGGCCACGTATAAAATCTTTTCATCAGGGGAAAGAGCAATGCCATTTGGCCTTGACAATGAGTCAATTAGCAACTCAACCGCCCCATCGGCGCCACGGCGATAAACTCCTTGAAAAGGTATTTCCTTTCCAGGATCTTCCATTTGTTTCGGCAAACCATAGGGCGGATCGGTGAAATAAAGGTTGCCCACTTTGTCGTAGCAGGCATCGTTGGGGCTGTTGAAACGCTTGCAGTTCCATTTATCGGCGAGGGTGGTATAGTCTGGCTTTGGTTGGTTTAGCGGGGCGTTCATTCTGGACATACGGCGGTCACCGTGTTGGCACAAAACCAGATTGCCCGATGCATCGAGTAAAAGGCCATTGGAGCCTTCGCCACCGGGCATTTTTTCGCTGGTATAACCCGATGGGCTGAGGTAAAGCTTAGTGCCTTCGCCTTCCTTCCATTTAAAAATTTTATTGGAGGGCACATCGGAAAAAAGGAGAAAGCCTCCGTCAGCAATCCAGACTGGCCCTTCCGACCAATCAAAACCGTCGGCCAAGACTTCAATGACGGCATCCTTTGAAAAGAAGCTGTCCATTTCTGCCGATAGGCGCTCTATTTTGCCAATAGTACGAAGCTTAGATTTTTGCTCGGAAGGCTCTGTTTGGTTGCAAGAAACAAAACCCAAAAAAAGAAACACTATAGCAACATGGAGTAATCGGTTCCAAATATTCATATCAAATGATTTTAGTGTAAGTGGGAGCAAGGTAAATATTTGCCCCTACAGTGCATTTTATTTTAATAAAAAAGCCCCTGGAAAAATGAATTTCCAGGAGCTTATCATTTACTGTAACAATTCGATTATTATTCTTTTATCATCTTGATTACGCTTTTTTGACCGTCGTTGAACACCAAGCGGACTAAGTAAGAACCAGCCGCCAAGTCGCTCATATCCAAAGGAACCGATACCAGGCCTTCGGCAAAGGTCGTACTGCGTACCAATTTACCGTGCATGGTCAGGATTTCCATTTTTACCGAAGTTTTCACTTGTTCGCTGCACTCAATGGTGAGGTAGTCAGTGATTGGGTTCGGATAAAGAATAAACTGTTCCGAAGCTTTGAATTTGGAAATTTTAACCACATTGGAGTACATGGCATGTTGACCATCCTTCAATACTTCAACCCTATAGAAGGCGTTGCCTTTTTTCGGGAAATAATCGGCAAATGCATAATCGTTCATGCCTTCAGTTTGCGCCTGTGGCATCATGGTAAGGTTTTCGAAATCCTGGCCATTTGACGAGCGCTGAACGGCGAATTCATAATCTGCATTCGATTGTGGCAAAGTCCAGTTCACCATCACGCCATTGTTCATGTCGTTCACATTGATGATCAGGCCGTCGCCACAGAATACTGGGTCGTTGGAAACGTTGACCGCCATTACATCTGTAGAAGTACATCCATTGGCTGTAACGGTTAAGGTGATATTCACCACGCCCCATTCGATCCATGTAATAGTAGCACTTGGGCCAGAAGCAGTGGATGGAGATGCATGTGAACCGAAGTTCCAAGTATAGATAGCACCTGCGGAATTCGAACCTCCTGCCGTATAAGTCACTATGTCACCTTCACATGGAGCATCTGGGCCTTGAATGATTGCCACTGCATCGTCAGCAACCGTGATAGTCACGATGTTTGATTCGAGCCAATCGTCGCAGTCAGCAGTTTTTGTGCAACGGACAAAGTAGGTCGTTTCTTGAAGCGGGCCTGGATCGTAGCTTGTACCACCACCATTTGAGCCGACGGAAATCCAAGTGTTTGGATCGTATGGGCCAGGAATGGTTGAATACATCCACATGTATTGGATAGTACCAATACCGCCAGTGGCTGGAGTCACCGAAGTAATCGGAGCAGGATTGTTGCCTGGGCCACAAAGGGTTTGATCACAGCAGATTTCACCTGGATCAGACACGTTCAAACAATCATCAAACAAACCGCCGTCAATGGTCAGGTTACACTGGCCTTCTGCCAAAGTCACCATTTGCGAATTGCCATTTGCCGGGGTAAAGTCGCTATCGGTGAAATCGTTTCCACAAGTGGCAGAATTGGCTGGAGAAATAGTAAAACCAGTAGGTGCGCTGATGTGTACCATATAAGTACCTGGCATCAAGCCGTCAAATTTGTATTGACCGTTCAAAGCTGTCTGTGTGGACATGTTAACAGCATTGCCATTCACATCGGTACCGGTCAGGGTAATCGCCACATTGGCAAAGCCAAATTCGCCCGCATCCTGGCAACCGTTGCGGTTGTCGTCGTGCCAAATACGGTCGCCAAGGCATGCTGGGTTGGTCAGCGTTACTTCATCAGTGCCTGTACAACCACTTGCATCAGAGACCGTGACAGAATAGGTGCCTGCACCCAGCCCGCTGATAGAAGCTGTGGTTGCACCAGTGCTCCAGATATAGGTATAAGGAGTGGTACCGCCGCTGGCTTGGGCACTCAACGAACCATCAGTGGCATTCGCTTCGCTGATTGGATTGGTAATATTAACCGTTACAGACAGAGCATTTGAAGCGTTGATAGTCACGGTAGAAGTAGCTGTGCATCCTTGGCTGTCAGTCGCAGTAACTGTGTAGTTGCCACCCATCAGGTTGGAAATTGAAGAACCTGATTGGCCATTGCTCCAAGCATAGGTATATGGTGCAGTGCCGCCACTGGCGCTTGCTGTTGCAGACCCCAAAGAGTTGCAACCACCGTTTTGACCCGTGGTAGTCACAGTAACTTGGGTTGGCTGGCTAATAAAAACGCTCGTAGTAGCAGTGCAACCGCTGGCAATTTCTACCACAGTCACAAAATAGGTTCCAGTGGAAAGGTTGTTGATGGTCTGCGAGTTGCCACTGTTGCTCCACATATAGGCTATCATGCCAGAGGCTCCAGTCACTGAGGCCGTAGCACTACCGTTATTGCCACCAAAACAAGATAGGTTGGTACCAGTAGCCGAAACAGAAATATTGGAAGAACTGGTGACGGTCACCTGTTCAGTTGCAGTACAACCTGCGGCGTCGGTCACGGTCACAGAGTAGGTACCAGGCGTCAGGTTATTAATGATAGAAGTGGTAGCACCTGTGCTCCACAGGTAGGTGAATGGTGCTGTACCTGTTCCAGGTGTCACCATAGCGCTGGCGGAGCCGTTATTGGCACAACCTGCGTTCACGCCCATAATATGGAGGTCTATGCCAGCCGTACCACCAACGGTTACGTTACCAGTAGCTCCGCAACCATTGGCGTCAGTTACTGTCACTGAATAGTTGCCAGGGGCAAGGCCAGAAATATTGGCCGATGTGCCGCCCGTGCTCCATTGAATATTATATGGTGCTGTGCCACCAGAAATCGTCACGGAAGCTGTGCCATCCGTCAATCCGCAACTGGATGAAGGGTTGGCACTTAGGTTCAAAGTGATATTTCCATCGGGTACGATAGTGGCTGAGGAAATGCCCGTACAGCCTAAAAAGTCAGTAACTGTAAGGCCGTAAGTGCCAGGTGCAAGACCTGAAATGGATGCAGTAGTTTGACCATTGCTCCAGAAATACAGGTATGGGCCAGTGCCGCCGCTCACGGTAGCAGTCGCTGAACCAGTACCGCCGCCCGTACAAGACGGGTTTGTTACGGTTACGTTGATGTTCAATTGTACAGGGTTGCCAACTGTGGCAGTACCACTGATTTGACAGCCGTTTTGGTCGGTTACCGTCACGGAGTAGTCGCCGGGGCCGAGGTTGGGGTTCACACCACCGTTGGCACCATTGCTCCAAACATAAGTGTAAGGTGGCGCACCGCCGGTAACAACCGCCGTAACGCTGGCATCGCAGAAGTTGAAACATGCCAAACCTTGAACAACAAGATCAAGCGTCAAAGGGCCGGTGACAGTCACACAACCCACTGCCTGGCAGCCGCTGCCGTCCGTCACTGTTACGCAGTGGAAACCAGCAGGAAGGCCAGTTACAGAAGTGCCGGTAGCGCCATTGTCCCAAGCATAGGAATAAGCACCAGTACCGCCGCTGGCAGAAACAGTGGCATTGCCATTTCCAGCGCATACATTGTTCAAAGAAACTGAAACGTTGATGGCCGAAGGCTCGGTTAAGTTAAAAGAGCTGTTGGCCTGATTGCCGTTGGCATCTGAAACGGTCACTGAATAGGTGCCAGCAGACAGATTTTGAAGGATGCTGCTGTTGGCCCCTGTGTTCCAGGAATAGGTGTATGGCGCTGTGCCGCCAGTGACGTTTGCGCTCACTTCACCGTTATTAAAACCGTTGCAAGTGGGACTTGTACCAGTAATGTTCACGGAAAGTTGGGCGGAAAGCAGGATGGGGAAGAGCAGGAGGGCAAAGGCTGCTATGAATTTGTTTAACCCTGAAAACAAAAAACCTAAGTGTCGAGTTGGGTTCATAATGGATACAGTTTTGGTAAAAATTGATGGCTTGAATACGGAGCAAGACCCCATTTGTTCAAGCATTTTATAGAAGTATTAAAATTCAAATTGCGCTACACCAACTTGTTGAAGGACAAGTTGACAGCCAAATTTGAAGGGCAAAAACTTGAGAATGAGACATGGGCAAAAAACCTAATTGCCCGGTGCAATTCGATGGGTAGATGATGGGAAACAGTCCCAGAGGTAAATATCAAAAGCAGTAAGTGGGAATCAGCTTAAAGGCAATCGGTTCTGGAAAGGATGAAATACGGCGCTAAGGTAATTTTTTTTTGTGCCTCATTAAAAAACAAGGCAATTTTTTTAAAAAATATTGAAAATTAAACTTGAAACCTATTTGTTAAGAACGGTAAAAACAGGTTTCAAGTGATTCCCATTTATTTAAACGGATTTTGGAAGGCAGGGTTGCTGTAGTATGAAGTATCCGTAAAAGTTTTTAGGAAGGCGATCAAATTGGCCTTGTCGTTTGCGGTCAAATGGAGGGGCTGAATGGAAGCCAGGAGCAAGTTATCGGCATAATGCCCGCCCGAATTGTAATGTTCTATCACTTCTTCCAGTGTATTGAATCTGCCGTCGTGCATGTAGGGCGCTGACAGTTCAATATTGCGCAGGCTGGGAGCCTTGAACTTTCCGTTGTCGGCGAGTTTGCCTGTGATCGCTCCCAAACCTTTATCTGGAAAGTCGTTCAGTGTCGCTACTTCCTGAATTCCATTGTTTTCAAAACGTTCAGAACTCAACAGTGCCTGTCCGTCGTGGCAATGGGCGCAATGGCCCAATACTTCTGAACCCGTGGCATCGTCGAAATAAATCAGATAACCATCCACTTCTTCGTCCGACCACAAAAACGGATTGGTATTACCCTGAAACCTCTTCTGGTCAAACCTGGAATTGGCACTGATGAGTGTACGCTGGAACTGGGCGAGCGCCTTGGCCGCCAGTTCTTTCGTAATTTCCTGGCTGTTGCTGATGCAAAACGCCTCCCTGAACATTTTCCGATAAGTGGAGTGGTTTTGCAGTTTTACCACCACGTTGTCCCAAGTTTCGCCCATTTCCAAAGGGTTTTCTACAGGGTGCAATGCTTGATCCTCTAAATGAGGAGAACGGCCATCCCAGAATAGCCCGGTGTTAAAAAAGCCAATATTAATCAAAGGCATAGAACTCCTTGGCCCTAATTGGCCATTGATGCCAACGGCCAATGCCTTGTCATCCGAAAAATTGAACTTCATGTCGTGGCAGGAGGCGCAGGAAACCGTACTATCAGCCGAAAGGATGGGGTCATAAAACAGGAACCTGCCAAGCTCGATACCTTGATCGGTGAGTTTGTTGTCTTCAGGTATCAACATGCTGGGCAAACCGGGAGGAATCACCAATTCATGGTCGGTAGGGCCGCAGGGTATGCCAGTGAGGTCAATTCCATTGTTGCCAGTAGGCCCGGTAGGCCCATCGTCATCCTGGCAGGCATTCAACAAAATCGCCAAAAAAAGGGAAGCGATAAGAATTTTTTTCATAGCAACAGCTTTTTAAAATTCGATGGAAATCATTTCACCAACACAAAAGCATTGACAAAGTTGTCCATGATGTATTTGGCCAGGGCCAAATCCGAAGGGCTTTGGGTATCCAGGTTTTCTTCCACCGTGAGGTCAAGCGGAATGCCATCTTTCACATACAATTTCTGCACATCCAGTTCAAAATTGAAGTCAAATGCCTTTCCTTCTTCCAGTACAATCGGATCGTTGAATATAAGTGTGCGATAAACCTCGTTGGTGCCAGGGTGGTGGCCAAAACCATTGTCGCCGTTACCATCAATGCCGCTGCCATTGGCATCATAAGTCCCTTCTGATTTCAGGAAAATAAAACTGTCCCAGTCGCTCCAGTATTCGTTGTTGTAATTGTCACGGAGCGGGTGGCCGGCAGGCCGGTCTTTGGCTGAGGCGTTGTTCATGCTGGATGGTACGCCAATGCCAATACGGATACCTTTGTAGGTACCTGTTGGCACTTTGTCATTGGAGATGGTGATGGGCGTTTCAGCTTCTGCCAAGGTGGTATTATCTGTGAAATTAACATATTCTATGTCAGCTACTTCCGCTTCGCCTCCAGTTTCTTCCAGCAGGGCAATGTTTGAAACAAAGAAGTTCAGGCGGGTAAATTTGATGAGCTTGCCATCAGGATAGGTGTAGTTTTCGATGGTAAAGACCAGCGGATCGCCATCGTATGTAGCCTTGAAATTGAGGTTCACAGTAGTAATTGGGCCTAAATCGTCGTCGTCGCAGGACGCCACAAAAATACCGAGGAGCAAAAACAGCAGGAATTTTCTCATGTTGAAATTTTTAACAAGTAAACACAGTCCCAGCCACAATGTTTGAGGAAATCACTTGGGCGCAAGTTCGCAATTATCGTCCTAATCGAAGGTAATTTCTGTCACCGAAAAGGCATTCGGCAAGTTGGCTGCTATTTTTTGGCGGATGGCGTCACCGCTGTCGTTGGTAAAATCCACGCCTTCAAACCAGGCTATGTAATTAATCCGCAATTTTAACTTGATGTTGTAGCCCCGCTCAATGTTAACAGGTGGATTAATGGGCAAGTTGACTTCGATCGGTTGGAACAAACGCAGTTCGGTCGGCACGGCAGCGGCGGCGGTGTCAGTTTTAAAACTCAGGAAAAAAGGCACGTAGCCAATGCCTTCCTCGTAAAGGATGGAATCGCTGCGGAAGTCGAGCGGATGGTTGGCCGGAATGCTGGCCGTGTCGAGGGAAAGCAATTCTTCCGACAAGCCCAAAGTGAATTTTAGTTTATCAAAAACGCCCTCTGTGACGACTGTGCCGATAGCATTAGCGGCAAAAATATCCCGGTCCAATTTGGCAAAATTGTCTTCATAAATCACCCGGCTTCCATTTTGAAAGCGGATGCCAATGGTATCCGACACACCGACTTCTATCCCGTCTTGCGTGACCAGTTTCACATTGGAAATAAAAAACCGGCTGCGCAAAAATGCAAAGGTGTCCATATCACTGGATGGCGCAGGGTAAAAGAAATTGTATTTCAAATTGACAAAACTGTCCAAGGTGTTTTTTACCAAAACCTGGTGCAGCGGCGTAATGGACAAGATTGGATAAGTGCAACAGTCGGGGCAGGGATCGTCACTTTCTACATCGTAGTCGGTGGCGTTGATGTCAAGGCAGCCTTCCTTTGGCTCGTAACAACTTGTGAGGAAGGAAAAAGTAAAAAGGAGAAAGGCAAAAGAGGGGAGTTTTTGCATAACAAATAGAAGAGCTGACTTATTTGATTTTATGCTTTTCATAAAAAATGACCCAAATGACTAATGACCCAATGACCATTTACGCCTTCATCCGCATCCGTTTCACCAGCCAGGATTGCAAAATTGGCCTGAAACCCTGGTTGATGTCGGCCTCTACAAAGTCAACATGATATTGCATACATTTCAACTTGAGTTCTTCTTTGAAACGGGCAATCTGCGTGATGTATTGGTCTTTTACCTGGTGCGGTTGCAGGCGCAGTTGCTCTCCAGTTTCCATATCAATGAACAAATATGGACGGTTTTCAAATTCAAAATCCATTTCCAGCGATTTGTCCACCGTATGAAAAAGGATGACCTCGTGCTTGGCATGTTTCAGGTGTTGGAGCGCCGAAAACATCGCTTCGGTATTTTCCGATTGCTCAAACATATCGCTGAAAATGACCACCAAAGAGCGCTTGTGGATGCTGTCGGCTATCTGGTGCAGCGCCTTGGCGGCGGAGGTGGTTCTGTTCCGTTCGGGGTTGTCAATCAATTGCTGCAAATAAGTGAGCAACAGCCGGTAATGTGCAGTGCTCGACTTGCAACGTGTATGCGTCTCCAGTTTGTCGTCGAAAATGGTCAGGCCAAATGCATCCCGCTGTTTTTGCAAAAGGTTCATCAAAGCGGCGGCAGCCAAGGCGGAAAATCGCAGTTTGTTTGTATAGTTTTTGCCTTCGCCCGACACTTCGGGAAAGTACATGGACGATGAGGCATCCACTACAATTTGGCAGCGAAGGTTAGTTTCCTCTTCAAATTTTTTGACGTACATCCGGTCAGTGCGGGCATACACTTTCCAGTCAATATCCTTGGTGGCCTCGCCTTGGTTGTAGAGGCGGTGCTCCGCAAATTCTACTGAAAAACCGTGAAATGGGCTTTTGTGCAAACCGATGATGAAGCCCTCCACCACTTGCTTGGCGAGCAATTCCAGGTTGCCTATGTTGCGTACGTCGAAATTTTCTTGTAAAACCATGCGCTGGTAATTGGTGAATTGTGATTGGTCATTTGGGCAGCATCAACGATTCCCAAAACGCCTCCTATGAGAAAGTGTTGCAGGGCCAGACGGTCATCTTGTGTATTTTTCCAATAAAAACAAATGTCCAGCCTCAATTGGCAAACACCATCTGCTTGGTATCCACCACGCCCCCGTCCACGAGGAGGCTGTACGAAAACACGCCGACCACATTGTAGCCGTGGGTATATAAAATTTCATTTTCGCCCACCTTTAATTGGACAGGAATCCGCTGGATTTCTTTGCCATCCAGGTTTGATATGACAATGGCTGCCTCACGGTACACCAATCGTTCTTTCACATTAAATACTATATGTGTCGCCTCGTCAAATGGATTGGGGCGGTTTTGGTACAGTTCGATTTTGGAAGAAATCCCGGATTTTGATACTTCCGAAGTGTTGTTAACAACTGTTAGCTGTTTTTCTCCTGTGAATAAACTTTCAATCCCATTTTCATCCACGGAAGCTACGCTCAGCCACAGGCCGGAGTTGGGGTTTGGCAGGGCCACATTTTTTTGAAAAACTGTATAAACAGTGTCAAAATCATGGGTATTTGAACGATAAAAAACCCGGTATTCCCCATAATCAAATGGATCGCTTATTTCAACAAAAACCGAATCCTCCGTCCAGTTTACCACAAAATCCTCTGGCGTTTCCGGCCCGATGGCGGCCATTCCAGCCGACACGCCATTGATGACGGCATTCCTCGACAAATAGTTGAAGTCCACGAAAAAGCTGTCCAAAACACTGTCGCCGTTTGTGTCCACGCCCAAAATATCCTCGCTCGTGTGCTGGCGATCGTGGTAGTTGGGGTCGGAGGCATTCGCATTGCCGTGTTCATTGGCTGAAGTGAAACGGATGGCCGCAAAACCCTGCTGCCGAAAGGGAATATGATCCCCTCCCCTGCCCGTGCGGTCTTCGGCTGACATGATGGTGACCATCATCGGCACTGTTACTAAATTGAACAACTCCTCCACATATTGTAGTTTGGTGAAACGGGCCAACTGCTTGTTCCTTGAGTTGTTGACGCCCTGAGAAAACAACCTGACCTGTGTGCTGTCAATGTGGTTGAAACCGGGGCAGGAAGGCGGCGACGATGTTTCACCGCAAATGACGCCACCGATCACATCGTTGTTCAACACGGCGTTTATTGGTATCCCTTTGTTTTTGGCATATTTCGCAAAAGCCTCGGCGCCATAAAGCCCTTGCTCCTCGCCTATCGTTGCCATAAAAACAATGGTGCGGTCGAAAGTAAACTGGCTCATTATCCTTGCCAATTCCAGTACCAAAGCGGTGCCGCTGCCGTTGTCCTCCATGCCTTCAGCGAGGCAGGCAGTGTCGCATTCGGTTTTGCAGCGGCTGTCAATGTGCGCCTCCATCAACACAATTCCGTGCTGCGAAGTGTCAATGCCCGGCAGCACGGCGAAGATGTTTCGATGCTGATTGATGCCGCAAATCCCACGGTTGAACTGCAAATAGGAAGGCAATAACCTTCCCCCGTTATCAGCGCTTATTTTTTCAAAACGCTCATAAACCCAGCGACGGGATGAACCAATTCCTTTCGCATTTGAAATAGTATCAGAGCCAGTATTCCTGTTTTGAAACGTGCGCAATTTTTCCAAGTAGGATTTTAACGAATCGGGCGAAACGCCATTTTGGATGCCGGGAATGATGTCGTCCGGGTGGTTGATGACAAGGCCGGGCAAATAGTCCATCGGGTCGTAGTTGCCGAGCATGACAGCCTCTGCCACTGGGTTGGTGGACAACATGATTGTTTGCGCAGTTAAAAAAATGGCATGGAAGGCCAGCAGGCAGGCAGTAATTGTTCTTTTCATAAGGCGGGAGATTTTATCAAGTTTTACACGTAGGCCAAACTTAATAATATCTCCCGTCAAGTCAGTGATTTTAGGCTTTCTTTCTGGCCAATTTTGCCCAAAACCACCTCCTTTTCCAAAAAACCAGACCGCCGAGCAGTACCAGCGGCCAAATGTTGACCAGCCCCACAAAGATGTCAACGATGAGTTCCCAACCGTTTTTCATGCCGGCCCAAAGCCTGCTGAAAAAGCTTTCGTGGAACACTTCAGGCTCCCGCTGGTATTCGAGTTGTTGGTAAATTTCCAGGTTCAGCGTGCTCATGGCCACTTGGTCTTTGAGGAAACGCAGGCGGCCTTCCTTGGCCTCTATTTCTTCCTGGATGATGCGGATTTGCTCTTCTGCTTTCAGCACGTCTTCCACTGTTTTAGCCTTGTTGCGAAGGATGTCCACGTAGCGGTCACGCACCTGTTTTTTGGTGTTCAGGCGTGTGAGGACATCGGTGTATTCTTCGGTTACGTCCTGCGTGGAAATCCTTTTATATTGGGTAAAAAGGGCCTGTTTGCCCATCATATTCATCAGGGAATCAAAGCTTTGCGCAGGCACCCGGATGGTAATTGCATTCGTGATTTCGTAACTGGAATTGGTCATTTCCATGTTCGACACATAGCCGCCAAAGCGAATGGCGAGTGATTCGATTTGGGGCGTGGCCTTGTTGACGTCTTCCACCTTGATGCGGTACTGGCCCGTCTTGATGATTTGGCGGGGGATGTTGACGGGTTCGTTTTTTTCTTCCTGCGCTGGTTGGCCCGGCTGGGTGGGCTGAGGTTGTTGCTGCGGCGGGGCAGGCGGGGCTTCGTCGTAATCGGCATCCGTGGTGGCGGATTGATCCATCATTTCCTGCTGGGCAAACCCGGCATCGCTTTTTTGGTAGCCACAGGACAGGAACATAGCAACAAACACAAAGGCGAAGATTGAAGGATTGATTTTCATAAAAATGGATTTTGATGTGGGAGGGATGCGGGGCGGGGCGGGAATACACAAAGGATAGATTTGTTTTTTGGGGAAAATGGTGGGAAAAGTTGACACGTGAACCTAATGGAACTATACTCTCTCCATCCAATTTTTCGGATTTCTGCTTGTGTGAAAAACTGCCAGGATAAAAACTTCGTCTTCGGTGGGAAAATAAATGATGACGAAAGGAAAATTTTTAAAAACAGCTTGCCTGCACCCCAATTCAATTTCTGCATATTGCAAGGGGTTTTCTAAAATCCTGTCCCTAAGCTTTTGATAATTCTTGAAAAAACGAGCGGCCAATTTGCTACCCCCGTGCTTGATGTACCAGTTTATAGCCTCGTCCAGTTCGACGTAAGCCCTGCGGTGGAGTTTATACTTAAAGGCCATATTTTGCTATTAATTCCTCTTCGGCTTTGTTGCCATCTAGCAATGTTGATGGGTTGGAGTGAATATCAATAAGCCTATTCTCGACTTCTTTTATTTGAGCGGCATTCATTTGGAACCCAGTATGGCTATCCTTCTCCCTTAAAGTGCCAATAATAAACTGTACCAATTCGTACATTTCTTCTTTTCCCAATTTGAGGGCTTCTGATTTTAAAATGTCTAATGTCATATCACAAATATAAGGTGATTTGAAAACATTAACTCAAAACTCAAACAACGTCCCCGCCCTGCCTGGCGGCACGATGCCCAAATGTTTGAACGATTTTTCCGTCGCCTCCCGGCCCCTGGGTGTCCGTTGCAGGTAGCCCTCCATGATGAGGAATGGCTCATGCACCTCCTCGATCGTGCCGGCCTCCTCCCCAACTGCGGTGGCGATGGTCGTCAATCCCACTGGCCCGCCTTTGAACTTGTTGATGATGGCGTCGAGGATTTTGTTGTCCATTTCGTTGAGGCCGCCTTCGTCCACATTGAGGGCGTTGAGGCCAATATTGGCGATTTCCACATCCACCGTGCCGTCGCCTTTTATTTGGGCAAAATCACGGATGCGGCGCAGCAGCAGGTTGGCGATACGGGGTGTGCCACGGCTGCGGCGGGCTATTTCAAAACTGCCCTCCTCGGTAATCGGCACATTTAAAATAGCAGCCGAGCGCTTCAAGATGTGCTGCAAGGTTTTTACATCGTAATAATCCAAATGGCAAGTAATGCCAAAGCGGGAGCGCATGGGGGCAGTGAGCAGGCCCATGCGGGTGGTAGCGCCCACGAGGGTAAAGTGGTTGAGTGCAATTTGAATACTGCGGGCGTTGGGGCCACTATCAATCATAATGTCAATGCGGTAGTCTTCCATCGCCGAGTAAAGGTATTCCTCCACGACCGTGTTCAGGCGGTGTATTTCGTCAATGAACAGCACGTCGCCCTCTTCCAAATTGGTGAGCAGCCCGGCGAGGTCGCCCGGTTTTTCCAGCACGGGACCGGATGACATTTTGAGCGTAGCGCCCAATTCATTGGAAATAATGTGCGAAAGGGTCGTCTTGCCCAAGCCGGGCGGGCCATGCAGCAGGACATGGTCGAGCGCTTCGCCCCGCTGCCTGGCGGCAGCAATGAAGATGCGCAGGTTGTCCACGATCTTCGACTGCCCGCTGAAGTCGTCCAGTTCTTTTGGGCGGAGCGCTCTTTCGACTAGGCGCTCGTCAGTGGTCAATGTATCGCCGCTTGGGTCTAAGTTTGGATTTTGCATTAAAATCAAAAATCTTAAATCATGTAATCTCAAATCAAGTTCATCAATCCCAAATCCCCTCTCCTTGCCAAATTATCTTGCCCCGGCCAAAGGTGGCGAGGTAATTTTCGTGGCAATCGTCGTGGTTGCTGCGGGTCTCGCAGATGAGCGTTCCATCGCAATTATACAGGAAGGACATTGGGATGCCCCGGAACAGATAGGCCCAACCGTTGCCATGTTTGTACTTGATCACCTGGTTGGGGTTGTGCAGGTCAAGCGCCTTGTCCATCCAACCCACGGCAAAGGGGTTTTCGGTGTCCACGCAGCTTGTTTCGGCGGTGTTTTCCTTGATTTCGTTGATGCAGGTAATTTCAACGATAGCCTTTTCAGCCATGCAGATACTGGCCATGTCTTCCAGCTTTTTGTAGCTAAACCTGATCCGTTGGTTGGCTGCCAATTGGAAGCCATTGGGCACTTTTGCCGGGTTCAACAAGTTGCCGTTTTCCAGCTCAATCAACAGGCTGCAACCATCCAAATCGCTGAAGTCTTTCACGATCCCAAATTCATCGCAGGCCAAGTTGGCTGCCTGGTGGTTCACTTTGCAGCCCAATGCACCCAACAGCGCTAAAAAAAGTAAAGACCTCATCGTTTTATATGACTTATTTTTAAAGGTTAAAGTTTTCAAAAAATGCCTTGTTCATTACCTTTGCGCCCTCTTTGAAAAGGTGTGTAGTTTATGGTTTTGGGTTGATAGTTTATGGCAAAACTTGAGTAAATCTGCGCTTTAACATAAACCATCAACCATGAGCCACGAACCCTCTGCCACAAACCACTTAACGAAATGACCGGAACAAAAGTAAAGATTGCCAAAGGTAAATTAAAAGTCCCTAACGACCCCATCATCCCTTTCATCGAGGGCGACGGCACGGGTGCCGACATTTGGGCCGCCTCCGTGCGGGTACTGGACGCTGCCGTTGAAAAAGCTTTTGGCGGCAAAAAGAAAATCATCTGGAAAGAAGTGTTGGCCGGCGAAAAAGCCTTCAACAAAACCGGCAACTGGTTGCCAAAAGAAACCCTCGATACCATCAGCGAATACCTGATCGCCATCAAAGGTCCGCTCACCACACCCGTCGGTGGCGGCATCCGCTCGCTGAACGTCGCCCTGCGCCAGGAACTCGACCTCTATGCTTGCGTACGCCCGGTGCAGTATTTTAAAGGTGTACCCTCGCCCGTGAAAGAGCCACACCTGGTGGACATGATCATTTTCCGTGAAAATACCGAGGACATCTATGCTGGCATCGAATACCTGAACGGTACGCCGGAGTGCGCCAAAATGCTGGATTTCCTGCAAAATGAAATGGGCGTGAAGAAAATCCGTTTCCCAAAAACGGCTTCTTTTGGTATAAAACCTGTTTCGTCAGAAGGCACGGACAGGCTGGTGCGCAGCGCCGTCGAGTACGCACTCGAAAATAATAAACCATCGCTCACGCTGGTACACAAAGGCAACATCATGAAGTTTACCGAAGGTAAATTCAAAGAATGGGGCTACGAACTGGCCGAGCGAGAATTCGGCGACAAAGTGTGGACTTGGGCACAATGGGAGCGCTTGAAAGAAGAAAAAGGCGAAGCCGCCGCTAATGCTGCCCAAAAAGCAGCCCTGGACAAAGGTGCGCTTTTAGTAAAAGACGTCATCGCCGATGCCTTCCTCCAGCAAATCCTGCTGCGCCCATCTGAATATTCCGTTATCGCCACTTTGAACCTGAACGGCGACTACATCTCCGACGCACTGGCTGCCCAAGTCGGCGGCATCGGCATCGCCCCCGGCGCCAATATCAACTACGTGACCGGCCACGCTATTTTCGAGGCCACCCACGGTACTGCGCCAAAATACGCTGGTTTGGACAAGGTAAACCCAAGCTCGGTCATCCTTTCCGGCGAAATGATGTTCCGCTACATGGGCTGGACAAAAGCTGCCAACCTGATACTGAAAGGCATCAAAGGTGCCATCCGCAAAAAGCGGGTGACTTACGATTTCGAGCGCCTGATGAAAGGGGCTACCCTGCTGAAATGCTCTGAATTTGGCGACGAGATCATTGCGAACATGTGATTTAGAATGCTTGATAAAAATGGAAGGCGATCCATGATGGGTCGCCTTTTTTTATTTTAAAAAACCCGGATGGGCTAAAACCTTCGATACAAACCAAAAAAAACATCACGACCCGAATTTTATGTAAAATTTTATTACTTTTTAATTGCCAATTATTCGCGGTTTAAGACCATTTTAAGGAGGGCGCCACAGTTTTGTTCCAGGTTTGGGCAAACACCAATTAATTACCTCAACACAACCTGCCATTCCGAATTTTCAACGAGTAAACACTCACCCGCCCAAAACCTGTTGAAACCACGAACGGCGCAATTACTTTCCTACCATGGCACAAGCACATGCTTTAGTTTCTGGACAACTCCTCTTCGAAGAAAAACTGGCCGACCCCAATTCCTTTAAAATCAAGGGCGGCGCCACCGTTTGCTTTTGGGAAGGCGACGACAACTGTAGCTGCTGGGAAGGCGACTATACCATTCCCCGTCTCATCCAAACCGACCAGGGCTTCAATGTGAAGTTTAAGTGGTGTACCATCGGCTGCCTGGTGAACGCCATTTGCGGAGATTGGTGCCTCGAAATCCTGATGGAACAAAAAGGCATCAATGAGTACGAATTGCCGGATGCCCTCCGAGTGAAAACCATCCCCTTTGTCCCGAAGGCTGGCCACTGCTACGATGTTACCTGCACCATTCCGAAAGACACGGTACCACCGGGCATTTTTGACATCTGCGTCGTCATTTCGCTCAAGGATTCTTGCGGAAGGCCGTTGCCTGTGGTGGCAATGGGCGAGCTTGGTTCTTTCCGTTTCTACGAAGACTCCGATCGCAACGGTCATCAGTACCACTAAAAACCACTGTTTCAAGGTTGTTCAATGCCTCTTTTTCCCCTTTCACAATAAGCTGGAATCAGTGGCATTGAACAGCTTGAAGCTGGCCACCTCATTGAACACAAAAAACAAAAAATCTAACCGTCAAATGACAGGAGCGTGAAAGCTGCCTTGTCGGATTGGCCGGATACAAAAACATATCATTCATGAAACCTCAAACTGACATCTATCATTTAAACGAAGCGTCCACCTCTGGTAAATATGGTTTTGAATGTTTTCAAAAAGAAGATGATGGGAGTTTTTATTTCCATTTCAACAATGAAGCGGGCAAGGCGATATTTTATAGCCAATCTTATAAAAGCGCCCGCAGCAGGGAAAATGCCATCAATTCCGTCATAACAAATGCGCCAAAAGCAGAACGCTACGAGGTGTCAGAGGGGCCCGACAATTTCTATTTTGTTTTAAAGGCCGGCAATTTTCAGGCGATTGGGCAAAGCCCAGTTTTTGAAACAAAAAAGGAAATGGAAACCGCAAAAAAGCTAATAATGGCGATGGACAATCCACCTGCCTTCGAGCGGGAGGAAAAAACCAGCGCAATAGAGGATCAACAATTTTCACAAAAAACTGCAGCCCATGGCAATGGCCAAACTGCCCAGAATCCGCCGGATGCGCCCCGCCAATCCTATTTCGTGAAAGTGTATCCCGGCGAACCGCTGAGTGTTCAGATCACCCATGTTTTGACCCAGAGCCAAAAAACTTTCAATACCCTTTCGGGCGATGCCATTGCCGAATTTATCAACTCGTTTTTGCCGGAGGAGTGGAAAACTAATCCTGAAATTGCAGCAACCGGGAAATCAGCGGCGATGGCTCCTATCGGCTTACAAAGTAAAGCTGTAGAAACTGGGGCCAATCGGCAACGGGAACAAGCAAGTGAAGAAAGTACCGAAGTGCAGGATTTGCCGAATCCGGCCCAAGCAATCATGGAGAAACAGCCGTCGCTCGACAATGTCATATCGAATTTTATGCGGGAGGAAAAAACCGCCGTCAGCAGCAAAGAATTTTCGCCCCGTCAGGTCAGGGAATTGCTGCGAAATGCTACCCCCGAACCAATACCAGTAACAGTGGAAAATGAAGTGGACAGTTTTATCAAAAGTGGCAAACCACACCCCTTGGTGGAAGCAAGCCGGGTGACGCTGGGCGATGATGTCGTGATGGATTTACTTCAATCCAAAAAAGACTTGGGCGAATTTGTAGTTGGGAAACAAAAGAAGGTCAGTTTCAACACTGATTTTTTAAAGGGCAAAAAAGAGCAGCCAGCGCCCAAAGTCAGCACGATAGAAGAATTTATCAATGGAAAAGGCGCAACAGTTCTGATTGAAACATTCAAAGAAGAGGACATGAAGGTAAGTTTTTCAGAAGTCCTATCAAGCTCCGCCAAATCATCGGGCGATAAAAGCAAGAACGATGCAGTGGAAAACTTTATGAAATCGCCCAACTGTGCCTGCAAGGTGTAGGCAGGAGTAAATGTTTGACGTGCTTACCTATTTTGTGAAAGCAAAAGAAAGGGATGAGTTGAACAGCCAATCGGAGCAGCCCAAAAAATAGAAACGACAGCCTCAATTCACGCTAAAGTTTTCCACATCGGTGGACACCGGGGCGTGAGAGCCAGCATGGACAGCAGTGGAACTGCCACGACGCACCTTTACCTCCCTGGTTTTCCAGTTGATACGGCGCTCGTAATCTTTGCAGATAGGGCAATGAAAAATGATCCAGTCGCCTTCTTTGTGGCTGAGGCATTGGTGCTGATCTTGGTTAAAAACATCAAAAGAATAATTTTCCATTTGATAATATTTTTTTTGTAACCCGCCATTGGTCAGCGAATTACGAATGGTTTTGACAAAAATGCTGCCACATCAGAAAAGGGTTTTTCATTAGGTTATGACCTTAGTCCCATGAAGATGAATCGGAATATTTATCAAAAATGTTCATGTTACCTTTTTCATCCTGGTGCAATACAGTGCAGCGAATCCGGAGAAAACCACTACCTATATTTTGTGACCCAAGAATCCCATGACATATTTTTTATCTCAATTTTTCACTAAATTCCTTTTTGCTTTTTGAATCAAGGGCCGAACGTTTTTGAACAAAAACCTAAAGGGCAAAACCCATCAAATCATGTCAAATAGTTCCCACCACGGCCATGTGAGCAAGGATCCGATGAACGCTTTGTGCCACCATCAATCTTTGGACAAAGAACGAATTGGGCGCTTCGGCAGGATGTTCAGAAAACTGCCGCCACTTTATTTCGATGCAGGTGAACTTGCAAAATTGGGCGCTCCCAATGGCCCAATGGACGGCGGTTCCAACCCTTCTTCCTCCGATACTGTGCCGCTCGGTATGGTGTTTTTTGGGCAGTTCATTGACCACGACATCACCTTCGATCCCAATTCTTCCTTCGACAAAATCAACCACCCAGAAGAACTCGAAAATTTCCGCACACCGAACTTGGATCTCGACAGCGTTTTTGGGGAAGGGCCAGAAGACGAGCCGTTTCTCTTTGTCAAAAAAGGCATAGACAACCGCCTGCTCACCGGCGAAACCAACAAAAACAATGGCCAAGCCGAATGGCTTGCTGCCAACGACCTCGCACGTACTGCCTCTGGGACGGCCATCATCGGCGACTCCCGCAACGACGAAAACCGTATCATTTCACAATTGCACCTGGCCATCATCAGGTTTTACAATTTCCTCTACGAAAAGGCCGCCGATGCCATGCCCGGCGCCAGTGCCAGCGCTTTGTACGAAGTGGCCAGGAAAGAAACAAGCTGGAATTACCAGTGGATTATTGTCAATGAATTCTTGCCACAACTGGCTGGCGAGGTGGTCGTGGACAAGATTTTGAGCGAAGGGAGGCAGTTTTACACGCCCTGTTCACGGCCGTATTTGCCAGTGGAATTTTCGGTGGCAGCCTATCGCTTTGGCCACAGCATGGTGCCGCACAAACTGAAATTGCAGCCCAGTGGCCCAAGGCTCAACCTGTTTTCCTCCGAGCTGGGTTTTGGCTTTAGCCCTGTGACCGATGAAAGCCAAATCATTGATTGGGAGGCATTTTTTGATTTCGGAAGCGGGCTGCATCAAAAGGCCAATAACTTGGACACAAAAATGGCCAATACCCTACTGAAACTTCCTTTTTTCCCTGCATCCAACCCGGCGGATCAATCGCTGGCTACCCGGAACCTGCGGCGGGCCAACAGCTTTTTGTTGCCTGGCGGCGAACAATTGGCAGCGTGTATGGGCCGTCCCAACGACGAGATAAGAAAAGTCCACGACTTCGTCCGCCAGCAAACCCGGCCTTACGGCATCAACATGAAACGTGGCACACCGCTTTGGTACTATTTGTTGGCGGAAGCCGAGCTGATCGGCAGGCAGGATTATGACGGCTACAAGGCTGGCGAAGGGCTTGGCCCAGTCGGTGCGACCATCGTGGCTGAGGTGTTGATAGGACTTCTCGAATTGGACTCCAGTTCTTTTTTGGGAAACAACCGCAACTGGCAGCCCTCATTGGCAGGAAACGGAACCATGACTATGAAAACACTTTTGGAAAGCTCCCTGTTGGTAGCCGCCTGAAAGGCAAGGACGTGCGCACTTATGGGCAGGCTCAGGCGCACGTCCTACTTTCTTTTTGTGTTCATTAGCAGTGGTTTATGAAAATGAAAACTCCAATTTAATAAAGATGAAAAACAGCTTCTTGATTTTGTTGGACTAAAGGTCGTTGTCCCGATAGCTTTCGGGAGAAACCCTAATCATTACCCACAGAATCAGGGGCATAGCCCCGGCTCCGTTTGTAGGTTCGGTAACCACCCTCAATTTTAAGGGGCGTAGCCCCGACACGGGTGATTTTCATAGCTTTTCGTGCCGGTGCTACGCTCCTTTGGAGTCCTTTTCAAATGACTGCTACAAACGGGGCCGGGGCTACGCCCCTGATTTTCAATGAATTATTCTGTGGACAATCAACAGGGTTTATCCCGATAGCTATCGGGGCGACAACGTTGCACCCAAGTTATTTTTTGAATGAAAATTTGAGTTTCAAAGATTTTTCTTTTGTTTGTTACAAAACATAGGGTTTTTTTCCTATTACCAATTTAATTTATTTATCTTTGGACATATTTTTCTTTCAGCTTTAGCCAATTTTCAAAACTACACTTCGATTTTCATTTTCAATTCAGCCTAGCTTTTTGTTCGATTATTTTCATGAAATTTAATAACGGAGGGAAAGCATCCGCCATATTCACGGCAGGTGCATCTGTTTTTAAATAAACACCTAAAAAACATCCTTTGAGTTGACTGTATTTGGCATTTTACACAAACTTAAATACAGAAAACCATGCATCCCCAGAAGATTGCCCTTATTGGCAGCACCCAGGCTATTCAGCAGCACGTTCACCGCCAAACTCCCCTGACTTGGGAATTGGTCACCATCAAAGATCTCAACGAAATGTCGGCAACGGACTGCAAAGTTGCCCTGCTCTACCACCATCCGCCCCTCATGAACAGCCTGGAATTTTTATCCAAAATCAAACAACGAGTGCCGAGTTTGCCGGTCATTGTAACAGGCCCAACGCCATCGGCCAACGACATTGCAGAAATATTCAGGATGGGGGCGCTTGACTTCCTGTTTTTTCCTTTCCCAACAGAAGATTTTGCCAGTACGCTGTATAAAATAACAGAGCAGGATCAAACCAAAACGACACCCTGGTGGGCCAAACTACCTTCCTGGCTGAGCTGGTGCATACCTTCTTTTTACACCCGATCCACCCATTCATTGGCAGTGCTAAAATTTGCCAACCCGCCTTTTTTGGGCAAAAAAGAAGGGGCCAAAACCGCCGTTTCCACCGACCTTCAAGTACAATTCCTCGGAGCTTTTTCTGTATTGATAAATGGCCAGCCCTTGCAGCTCAACGGGAAAAAGGCAAAGTCCTTATTCGCTTATTTATTGGACAGGTACCCAAAGCCGGTTTATCGTGATATTTTAATAGAGCAATTTTGGAAAGATTCACAGCCCGACTCTGCCCGCAACTGCCTCAATGTGCATATCCACGCCATCCGGCGGGCCATTGCCCAAATAGCCCCTGATTTGGAGGTTGTTGTTTTTGAAAATGAATGCTACAGCATCAACCCCAATTTGCTGGTGGAGCGGGATATTGACTGCTTTCAGGCAAACTGGGAAAATGGACGCCGTACAGAGCAAGAATGTGGCATTGCCGCCGCCGCCGATAAGTACCATCAGGCATTTGCCTATTATCGGGGCGATTTTTTGGAAGACCTGGGCACGGAAGACTGGACAGAATGGGAGCGGGATAAGTTCAGGGAAGAGTGGCTGGTGATATTAGACAGGCTCGGCGACCATTTTTATAAAAACGAAAAATATTCCATTTGCCTAAAACTCTGCCAGGAGGCACTCCTGCGTGACCCCGCCTTGGAAGAAACCCACCGGCGCCTTATGGCCTGCTACCATCAACTAGGCATGAGGGACAAGGCGATTAGGCAGTTTCAAAAATGCAAGGACAACCTCAAACATGAACTAAGTGTGCAGCCAGGCAAAGCAACCATTAATTTGTACGAGCAAATATTGACAGATTGACTGTTTTTTCACATCGCTATTGCCTCGCTTTTTACAAGAATAGGAATTTCATTTTCTACAGGGTAACAGATGCCGGCATCCAGCGCCAGTAGCCTTTTACGATCCTGACGCAGGGTCAATTGCCCGCCATATTTGGGGCAACGGAGCAATGGCACGACGTTCAAATTGTCCCAGTTGGCATGATGGGATTGGAGGAAAGTGGCCACGCTATGCTTGTCAATTGGCAATAGTTCTTTCTTTGAGGAACGGATATAGAGGCTGTCCGATAACGCTGCCATGCCGGGAAGCAGCCGAGCCAGCGCCGAAAGCGATAGGGAAGCAAGTGAAAGCACCTTATTTTTAGGTGAAACATATTTCAGGTCTTCTTTTAAAACACCAATGCCCAAAAAACTGTGGACATCGAAAGAAAAGCCACTGAGGTATTTTTCAAAAAGAGCCTTGTATTCTTTCGGAGTGTAGTAGCGAACGCACCAACTGTTGATGTCGTCTTTCTCGTGCTCGCTCGCCTTCACTGGCCCAAAACGGTTGTGGACACCATTTTTATTGGGAAATTCCAGGTAAGTAAAACCGTCCTGATGGAGGATGCGGTTGATGTGCGCCAAGCAGTTGTTGAGCCGTTGGAAATGCGTATGCTGGATGACGCTGAAGGACCAAACAAGATCGAAAATGTTGTCCCTGAAGGGAAGGTTTTCCAGATCGCCCACAACGGAATAGCCCTTTTTGCCCTGCAATTGCAGGCTTTTCAAGGCTGTTTGGCAAAATTCCAGTCGGATGTCAATGCCCACCGGAATGTAACCCTTATTGGCCCCAGCCACCACCCATCGGCCCCAGCCGTTGCCAATGTCGAGCATCAATTTATCGCCAGAAACTGCAGGGACAGGCAACTCAAAAATAGGGAAATCCCTCAGTTTGCCGATCCTATCCACATAATGGATGCCATTGGTAGCGGCAATTTGTTGCTGCACAATCCAGGGAATTTTGGACGCATAGCCCGTCGGCTCAGGCACATAGTCCATTTTTTCATAAATTTTACTGCGATTGAAGTCCTCGCTGATGTTCAGGGCAGTCATGGTGTGTAAATGCTTGAAGAAGTCAGTAATTTTACTCTTTTAAATTAGCTGGGACAAAGGACGGGAATTTTGATTATTTTTAGTTGTGTCTCAAAAAAAACTCCCCCAGCCCCAGCCCCCAAGGCTTCCACACCCAGGGTACGACCCTAAAATGCTCCTTTTTGGCAAAATCTTTCCTGAAAAAGACCACCCCAAAAAAGAACAAATCAAGGGTGAGGGTGACATCTGGATGCTGTTGGATGGCTGACCAGGCCGCTTCCATGCCAGTTGACCAGTGGATGTCGTCGAAAACAAAAATACTGTGCTCGTGGGCACTGGGGAGGCACTGGTGAAAATATTGCAGCGTGGGTTCCTGGCGGTGGTTGCCATCCACGAAAAGATAGTCGAGTTGGCCCAATTCTTCAAGCGCAGTGGGCAACATGTCCTCGAAACGGCCTTCCAGCAGGGCCACGTTAGTCACCTCCATCATCTTGAAATGTTGCGCCGCCAGGTGGGCCACATTTGGGTCACCTTCGATGGTAACCAAATAGGCATCCATCGCCGCAGCGGCTTGGTAGGCTGTGGAAACGCCGAGTGACGTGCCCAGTTCAAGCATTTTTTTGGGCTTATAGTGCTGCACCAGCCGGAACAGCATTTGGTTGACAAAGGGCTTGTGGGCCGAATATTTTGCGATGCTGGCGATGCTGCGCTCTTTGCTTTTGCTCACCTGTGAGCCTGCGCCAAAGTCGGTGATGGGGATGGCCCGTTTGTCTGACAGCATGTGCCGCCGCAGCACTTCTATTTCCGAAAAGGCATAAAACCAGCGGTCGTCTTCCAATACGTTTTCAACAAAATCAAAAACAAAGGGCGAGTGGATGTTGTACCTCGTTTTGGCAGTGAAGTAATACTTGAGGAATCTGAGAAAATTTTTGACCAAGGGCTTCGTGGTTGATTCGGCGGCAAAATAGAAAGTTTTGGGCTTTAGCCTATCAGTTCTTGGTGCTCAGTCCTCAGTTCTCCGTCATCATTGTTCTTCGTCCCTAAATTTCCTGCGTGACCTCCGCTTTTATGATGGCAGCAGCCAAGCGGTTTGATTGGGACAAAAGCTGGAACATCTTTCGGTCTAGTTGCATGACTCATTTATGCAAATCCTTATCCCGGAATAAATCGCAGAACAAGACGGCCCGCCGTTGGCTGCTCTTGTTCCAAACTTCGTGCTGATAGGTGTCGTCAAATAAAACGCCCTCGCCTTCTTTCCAGGCATATTCCTGTCCGCCAACTACGATGTAGCACGGTGCATCGTTTGGCACCATCAAACCCATTATCACGCCGTATATTAATCTCAATTATTGGACAATATAATACTCAACAGCTTTTGGCTCAAAATATACATGTTTTGCCCATGCCGGGGCTTTCACTAAATGAATGGGCACGGTATTTTGGTCGGCCAGGTTCAAGGAAGCTGAAAAATCGGCACCGAGTAGGAAATCGGCACCGGTGGTTTGTTCGTATTTGCTCAATGGAACCGAACTTTTGAGGACAGCCGATGAAGGAATTAAGCGCAGGTTGTTTTTCTCTTTCAGCACCTCAATCGGTACGTCAAAAGTTTTTTGGACAAATTGCTCCACCGGCACAAGTACTTCTACCTCTCCAGGAAATACCTTGAAAAGCCCTTCCCCCGAAATATCCAATGGCAGCTTTCGCCGAATTGGTTTCTGGACATTTGAAAATTGGAGTTGTTTGGTCGGTATAAAAGGTATTTGGGCCAGGATTTCAGGAGCGCCCGTCACCATAACGCTGTCTGGCGTCAAAATGATAGAATCTGTTTGCGAAAAATCCTGAACAAAATCAATATCGGAAATGAATTTGACAGGCACCATCCTACTGGCGCTGGAGTCCATTTCTATCGTGATGTACGAAGGGTTTACGTCCGTCACTTCCACAGATACCAACTCTTCAATTTTATTAATAATGGCCTGTTTGGAAATGCTTTTCTCCGCCAATTCATTTAGGTAAAATATAACGGTGGTATGCTGTTTAAAAATAGAATTGGCCAAAAGGTCAATGCCTGTACCGTAAATATTGGCCTTTAGCTGGTCGGGTGGTGATTCGATGAATTCCATGGCCGGCGGCAGCACATATTGCAGGTGGACAATACGGGAAGATTCATATTCCTGCGACATTTTTACAAAAAACCAAAACATGAGGGAAATGCCCATGCAGACGAGCAGGACGGTTCGGTCCTTGCTGATGCGCACCCGTTCCCTCAGTTCGCTGAAAGGGAGCTGGCCTTGCTTGTTTTTGCCAAAATTCCAGAATTTCATTAACTCTCTTCTATAGGGCCTTTGTTTTTGCCATCCTTGTAAATGGCTTCGGTCATTTCTTTTGAAATGGCGCTTTTGGTAAAACGGAGGTAGTTTTTGGTGCCAACTTCAAGTGTGATGATCTCGCCGTCAATCTTGTTGATGCGGCCCAGCATACCGCTGTTGGTCACTACGTCCATGCCTTTTTCGAGGGATTCGGCGAATTTGTTTTGCTCCTTCTGCCGCTTGGTTTGCGGACGGATGATGAACAGCCAAAAAACGACAATGATAAGCCCGAAAAACAGCATGTTGAACAAACCTGCGTTTCCCGAACCTGCTTGTAAAAAGATGAATGTTTGCATTTTGTTTATGATAATTTTAATGTTTAAAACCTGTTGTTTTGAAAAATGCCCACGGATCGGGCTTCACTGCTCCTTTTCCGGATGTACAAAGCCCTTCAAAAAGATTTGCGTGTTGGAAGGATAGGTATTCGCTGAAATGGTGATGGGTTTTTCTTGGTCGCCCACTTTGGCCTTTGTGTTGAAATCAACGGCAATTTCACCTGAACTGCCTGGCTGAATAGCTTCCCTCGGCCATTTTGGCACCGTGCAGCCACAGGTGGATCTGGCGTTGTTGATGATGAGCGGCACATTGCCCGTGTTTGTAAATTTAAAAACATGCTGGACAATTTCACCCTCTTTTACCTCGCCAAAGTCGTAGGCTAATTTTTCAAAAGTCATTTTGGCCACATTCGTCGTGTCCACCGTGCCATCTGAGTTGATGGGGCTGCGGATAATGGAGCTTATCTTTCCATCCGTGGCTATTTCCTCAACGGCTTTCCCATTGCCCGCCTCCTCATTTTTGCAGGAGAAAACGGTTAAGACCACAGCCGAAAGCAAAAGGCAAAGGATACTTTTCCAATAATTACTACTATTCATTTTTTTCATAGCTTTTTAGTTGAAACAGCTTTTTGGGGCAGCACATTTCACTGTTTTTCATTGCTTATACCTTTTATAAACAGGGCACAAATGTAAGCGTTCAATGCCCATTCTCCCAAGTTCATGGGCAAAGTTCGGAGGGCGTTTATAAATTTGCTTTTTCCTTATCCAAATCCAACCAACTATGGCCCAGCACAAATATAATTATGGCATTATCGGAAACTGCGCTTATTCAGCCCTCGTGGACAAAGAAGCCAATGTAGGCTGGTTGTGCTGGCCTCATTTCGATAGCAGCTTCGTGTTTGGCACCTTGCTCGACGACGAGCGGGGCGGGCGTTTTTCGGTACAGCCGGAGTGGGACACCTTCAGATCCTCACAGCGCTACATCCCAAATACCAATGTGCTCGAAACCACTTTCGACTGTGAAGATGGCAAGTACAAAGTCATTGATTTTGCACCCAGGTTCATGCACTACGAGCGTTTTTTCAAACCCCTATTTTTAGTGCGAAAAGTCGTGCCGCTGGAGGGCAGGCCACGGATTAGGGTCACTTGCAAACCAGTAGGCAATTACGGCGAAATCGTCCCGACCACCGATTTTGGGAGCAACCACATCCGCTACCAGGGCCTGGAGGCGCAGCTCCGCCTGACCACCAATATCCCCCTGACCTACGTGATGGAAGAACAGGCATTTGTGCTGAGCGAAACGAAATACCTCGTGCTGGCCTGGGGCGAACCCCTGGAAGGGCCCCTGGAATCGAGCGTGGAATCGTACCTGGAGCAGACCCTCGGCTATTGGGTGCGCTGGGTGCGGAATACGGCGGTGGAGCAGTTCCAGCAAGAAGCGGTTATCCGATCGGCGTTGGCCGTTAAGCTACAGTCCTTTCAGGACACCGGGGCCATCATAGCAGCGCCCACTACCAGCCTGACCGAGTATCCGGGCAGTACCCGCAACTGGGACTTCCGCTATTGTTGGCTGCGCAATGCCTATTACAACCTCAAAGCCCTGCACGACCTCGGCCATTTCGGCATCATGCAAGATTACGTGGGCTTTGTGGAAAACATTGTGCTGAGCGAGGATCGGCGCTTGCACCCCCTGTATCCCATTGGGCTGAATGGGGAGCCTTCGGAAAGAATTTTGCCCCTGAAAGGCTACCGGGGCGAACGCCCTGTCAGGGTGGGCAACCAAGCTTACAAGCATGTACAAAACGATGTTTACGGACAAGTCCTGGTGACCATGTTGCCTTTTTTCTCGGATGCCCGGTTGAAGAGCAGCAGCAACAAGATTTTGATTGAAAACGTGAAACATTGCCTGGAAATGATCGAATCCACGCTGGAAGAGCCTGACAATGGCGTTTGGGAATTCAGGGGCATCATTCAGGTGCATTGTTATTCTTCCCTCTTCCATTGGGTAGGCAGCAAGGCAGCGGAAAAAATTGCCCGCCAGATCGGCGACTCCCAAATGGAAGCATACGCAATTGGGCTGGCCGAAAAGGCTGCTGCCATGATTGAAAAATGCTACGACGAAGACCGGGGCGTCTATACCCAAGCCATCGGCTCAGAAAACCTGGATGCGAGCTTGTTGCAGCTCATCAACCTTGGCTATCTCGTGCCGGGCAGCGAGCGGGCAGCGCAGCACTTAAAGGTCTTGGAAGAACACCTTCTGGCCAAAAATGGACTTTTTTACCGCTACAAGCACGAGGACGATTTTGGGAAACCCAAAACCACTTATCTCCTCTGTGCTTTCTGGTACGTGGAGGCCCTTGCCCGCATGGGCAGGGTGGAAGAAGCTATCCAAAATTTCAACAATCTGTTGGGCTATGGCAACCATGTCGGCCTGTTCAGCCAGGATGTGGACGAAGAAACAGGCAGCCAGTGGGGCAATTTTCCACAAACGTTCAGCCACGTGAGCCTCATCAATGCTGCCTTTGCTATAGCCCGGAAATTGGACAATCCTATTTTTTTATAAAGAAAAAGAAGTAGAAACTAACCTTGGATTATGCGGATTTATCTCGTTGGCTTCATGGGGGCCGGAAAGACTTGGGGGGGAAAGCAAATGGCCAAAAGGCTCAACTTGGATTTCGTTGATGTGGACGAATGCATCGTGAAGCGGGAAGGCATGGACATTACTGCCATTTTTAATCAGAAAGGAGAAAGTGTTTTCCGGGAAATAGAGGCAGACTGCCTTCGGCAGACGGCGCTTTTGTATTCAGCCATCATCGCCACTGGCGGCGGCACGCCTTGTTTTTTGGGAAACATGGAATGGATAAACGGGAACGGATTGAGCATTTATTTGAAAAATTCTGTGGACACACTCTTTGAAAGGCTGAAAAATGAAAGGGCGTCCAGGCCCCTGATCGGTGCTTTTTCGGACGATGAGCTTTGGACTTACATTGAAAAAAAACTGGCCGAGCGGTCATTCTTTTATGAACAATCCCACCTTTGTTGCGAACCCTCCAGCAACGAAATGGACCACGTTCTCGAAGCGGTATCCTTTTTAGGGAGGTTTTTACCTGCGAAATAAAAATAATTTTTAAAAAAAATTATACGAAATCACATCACATTTTGCAGGTAAATATTGTGTTTTTAGATGCTGTTTGTATTATTAATACTGTAGTTTATATTGCAATAAAAATCCGGGTTTTCAGCCCTTTCTCCCTGGTGTTACAGCATCATAAAATCATTAAAAAGCCGATATTTTGGGTGTTTTTCATTGTCACAGTTTAGATTAAGAAAGTTTGCATATCAGCATTTTTGGATCACATCTTGCACAGTGAAATCGCATTCGATGTAAATAAATCCTCATACTGGTAATTCCATGAACACATCTTTACAACTTCTATTTCGGCAAAAAAAAGTTCTTTTGTTTAGCTGAAAATTTTCTCCATCTGGGTTTCTCCAACTTCTATTTTTCGCACATAACATCAAAGTTTGAAACTGAGGAAAAAAAATAAAGGGCGTAGCCCTGCACCAAAAACAAAAACATACTCACCACACCTAAAGACTTATTTAACCTGATTTCAAACTTTGACATAGTTCGCAATCGTCGCTTTATCAAATTGTCCGTTTTAGGATTTTGCAAAAGCCATGCGGTTGCTTTCAAATAACCCGGAAGTTGTTCGTTGCGAGTTTGGTTGGTCGCAAGTGTCGGAATTTCCCCCTGACGGTTCTCCCCCAGCGGTCTCCCCCCAATTTTGCCTTGCGATCGAGCGTCTTACAACAACAACTTTCTTTTTTTCTTACATCAAATACACTGGCGTCCGCCTTTGGTATTTTCCCTTTAAAACAGATAGGGTTCTCCCTCTCATCACAAATTTTACCTTAAGCCTTTTTTCATTTTTCAGCAAGGCGCACTACGCCTTGCTTTTTTTATTTATAGCCATTCAGCTTCTCAATTTTTCCCTGCGTCCAAGTTTGGTATTTCGCTGATGGGGTCGAGCCGCCTCAGTTTCAGTTTATTGTTGGGAATGGCGTTGGGCTGCTCTTTGTCCAAGCGGCTCCATTCGTCCATCGCTTCTTCCCTGGAGTTGTAAATCATGCCGAGATAGACCACATATCCTTTTTCGTTTTTGGAAAAACATGCCAAAAGCAGGGAGGCACACTCCAAACGGTCTTTGCGGAGCGCATTGAGCCGGTTCAAAGTAGCCTGCCAGTTGGGGTAAACGCCCTCTTCGATGATGTACTTTGGGCTGTCAAAATTGTAATAGCGGGTACAGTCGTAGGCCGTTTCTGCTGAGCCGCCCTTGGTGGTAAATTCATCTGCCGCACCTCGTTTTTCACTGGGCTGGTCAATGCTGGCGATGGCGGTTTCCTTTTCATTTTTGAGCTGTGTGGATGTGTCCCAATATTTTTCCTGGTCCTTTTTCTTCTTTGCGCTGGCCATGTCATCGGTCAGGAATTCAGCTTGTTCAGGCACGTTGTTCGACCTGGAAGTGGCAATGCTGTCCCTGAATTCCTGGTTGTCCACCACCTGATAATCAGCATTTTGCAGTTCTTTGGAAAAAATCACCCCCATCAGCACCAGGCAGAGGGTGGCGATGGCCATTTGGTTGAAAAATGTCTTTTTATAACGTGTGAGTGAATTGTCTCTTTGAAAGAGTTCGGGCAATTGCGAGCGCCAGAGGTTGAATTCTCCGGCCAGTTTGTTGTTTTTAAGTTGGGCTGGCAGTTTGTTTTGGGAAAAAAACTCAACCATGCGCCGCTTTCCCATAAAAATATCCTGGCGGGAAGGCGTGATGAGGATTTTTGAATCCAGTTTGTCGTCAATCATCAGCAAGCCGAAGCCATTTCGTACACATTGATTTTTTAGCTCCCTGAAATATTTGTCCTCACTGTTGGGGAACACATCGGAGGCCAAGGCCACCCACTGTTCGTCGGCGTAATATTTTTTAAACTGTTCGATGGCGTAGATGTAGCGGTAGCGGCTAAAATTTTTGGCCACAAAATAATAGGCCACCATAGATAACACCAGCACAAGCAACGTAAGGCCCATCCTGATGGCGACCTGTTCGCCCGTCAGTTCATGGAAGCCGTAGAAATAATTGATGCCCGCAAAAAACAGGGTCAAAATGGAGGCTACGGCCAAGCCGTCCCAGAACAGGATTTTTTGCTGTGCTTTGAAAATAACCTCGCTTTTGGTGCCGATAGAAGTGGCCTCGAAGGTGGCCACGAAGGTTTTCCCGTCCACTTTTTTGAAGGAATAGTAGCCGTCGGCAATGACCCCGCCAACCCCTTCCAAATCGTATTTTGCGACGACGGGCTGCTCCTCAAAGCGGAGGCGGTATTTGTAGTAATGCCTGAAAAAGCGGAGGGCAACTTTCTTGATAATATTTTCGGTCAGTGGCTCCACAGTGTAAGTTTTGCGGCGAAGTTCCGCAATTGCGCCTATGTTTCAAGGATTATCCCCAAAAATAATGTGTTTTAGGTTGTCTCTTCCAGTTGTTCCCAAAGTTGGATGGTCTGTATCGCCTCTTTTACATCGTGTGCCCGCAGGATTTTTGCACCTTGCTGCAATGCGATGACATGCAGGGCCGTCGTCCCGTTCAGGGCATTTTCTGGCTTGACTTTCAGCACTTTACAGATCATGGACTTGCGGGAAATCCCGGCCAGCAAAGGCAGTTCCAGCATCTGGAAAACGTGCATGTTTTTTAACAATTGGTAATTGTGTTCCACTGTTTTCCCAAAGCCAAAACCTGGATCGATGATGATATCTTTCACTCCCAATTGCCGCAGTTCGCCCGTTTTTTGAATAAAAAAATCGAGTACTTCCCGCACCACGTTTTCGTATTGCGGAGCGGTCTGCATCGTTGAAGGGCTGCCTTGCATGTGCATCATAATATAGGGCACGTCCAGCGCCGCCACGGTCTGGAACATCGCCTTGTCCATGTTTCCAGCAGAAATATCATTGATGAGGTGGGCGCCTGCCTGAACGGATTCATGGGCCACTTTTGCCCTGAAAGTATCAATGGAGACAATGGCTTCTGGGAAGTTTTCATGCAAAGCTTCAATGACGGGAAGCACCCGTTGCAGTTCTTCTTCCACGCCGATGATTTCCGCTCCTGGCCTGCTCGACATGCCGCCGACATCAATGAACGCAGCGCCTTCCCTGAGCATTTTTTCGGCTTGCATCAATGCTGCGTCCACGCCATGATATTTACCACCATCAAAAAAAGAATCGGGCGTCAGGTTGAGGATGCCCATGACCATTGGCTTTTCGAGGCTGATGAGCCTCCCTTCGCAGTTGATAGTTTTTTTTGGATAAAGCATTGGCAGATAAAAAAATGAAGCCACGAATTGACACAATTTTTTGCTAAAAAGCGGTGTAATTCGTAAAAATTCCAGGTTGCCGAATTTTGTATTTTTTCAGGATAATGGCCTACCTTCGGCCAAAATTTTTTAACGGAAACCATTGAAAATGAAATCAATATACACCAATTATTCGGAGTACAACCTGTGGGCGAACCAGCGCATGGCTTCTGTTTTTGCAGGACTGCCCGAAGAGTTGACGAACAAGCATATCGTCAATAGCTTTCCATCGGTAAAGCTGACTTTCCTGCACATTTGGGATGCAGAATACTTATGGTTAAAACGTTTGCAAGGTGTTTCCTTAGGCCAGGCACCAAGCAAAGAATTTAAGGGCGATACCGAACAGGCAATTGATTTATTGTTGGCCACTTCAACGGATTTTTTGCAGTTTGTGGATGGGCAAGACGAGGATTTTTTAGAAAAAACGCTGCACTTTAAAACCATTTCCTTTGGTGAAAACAGTGCAAAGGCATTTGAAATGATCCACCATTGCATGAACCATTCGACCTACCACCGGGGCCAGTTGACCATGATGGCACGGCAGTTGGGTTTGGAGAAATTGCCACCGACGGACTTGATTTATTTTCAACGGGAGAAAGGGTAGTTTAGGCGCAGCCGAAATACTAATCCCACTTTGGACAGCAGTAGCAGCTTCGGTTTTTTACAAAAAAAAAGTCATGCCCAGTGGCATGACCATTAACTAACCTTCATTCTTGAGAAATCAAAACAATTAAGAATCAGCATTGAGAAACAATACTTTGTGTAAACGCCCCCTGCCAAAACTATGCTGCCTGCCCAGCCGTTACCTTTCATATTTTAACAGTCTGACTTTGTAAAAAAAAGCACCTAATGGCATTTAGAAATCAACAGCAGTACCAGCCCCCGCAACAGGAGAATTCATTCAGCCCGGTCAGGCTCGTCCTGTTCCTGGCAGCAGTGGGGATACTGGGCCTGGTGGTCTATCGGTACTATTTTGGCGACAGCCGGGAGGGCTACACCAACATCCCGAAGGAGGTACAACTCAAATATGTGCCCTCCGATTTTCAAACGGATGTGGATCTGGAAAACGCCCTGCCTATTTTGCAAAACCCCTACCGTTACAGCCGTGAATTTGACCAGTTGGTTCACGACTTTAATTTGTCATTGGTCAAACACGTGGCCAACCGCATGAACCTCAGTGACAGCCTGAAATCGGAAGCCCTCAAGCAGTACGAAGTCCACCATCCTTACATCAGCAAGTTGATGTTCAACGACTTCGTGGCGCTGTCTGATACCTCCTCGGCCTTGTACGGAACCTGGTACCAAACAGAGGGCGTGAACGCCGTGAACATCCTCAACGAAGTGGCCTCGAAATACACCTGTTTTTTCATCAACCAGATTTTGGCCTCCATGCTGAAAACGGAGCAGGGCAAAATTTATGTAAAAGGCGACAAGGTGGACACCCCCTGCGGCGTGGCGTTGACGGAAGGTCTGCAGCCTATGATTGCCCGTTTGCGGGAAAAGGCGGCCATCGCGGATTTCAGCCGATCAAAAGGCATTTTGCAGGAACGGGTGGAACAGGCCATCGCCGAGCTTGGCACCATGGAAATCCGTGACCGCAAGGGCATTGGTGCTTCCCGCCAGACAAAGGTGTTTGGAATGGATGTGTCTTCGACAGAAATGGAGATGTCTGCCATCAGCATCCTGAAAGTGGGCTTCAAATTGGACAAATATTTCAATATTGAACTGAGCCAAAAATCGGGCATTGTGACCGTGACCATGCCTGAACCGGAAATCCTTAGCCATGAAGTTTTTCCCAGAATTGACAAGCTGGACGTGGGCTGGATGCGGGAAATTGACCAAACGGATTTCAACAAAAACATGGACCTGCTCCGGCGGGAATTCCGCCAGGAGGCAATGGAAAGCGACGTGATGGACAAATCGAAAAAACGGGCTGCGGAATTGATGGAGACAATGCTCATGCCCGTCATTAAAGGGCTAAACCCTCGCTACCAGATGAAGGTGCGTTTTAAAAATGTAAACACTTACCAAACGGATTCAGATACAACGAAGCAACCCGCCATAAGGGACTGATTTTAAGGGAATAGCAGAAAAATTCCGTAGCTTCGCCCCCTGATTAATTCTTCATTGCCATGAAAAAAATACTCCTTCCTTTTTTGATTGCCGCTTCGCTTTTTGCTGCCTGTACATCCGATCCATCCGCTGGCGGGCAAAATGCTAACGAAGGCGCACAAACTGCCGAAAGCACTGAAATTTCACCTGCTTCCATCAAGTTTATCTGCCAGGCCGTGGAAATCCCCAATACGGATTCCGATGCCCCCCACAACGAGGTTTACCTACAGATGGGCAACAGCCGTATCAAAGTGGGCGATATTTTGGCCTGTGAGACCATCGGCAAAGAATCTTATGAGCAATACCAAATCCCTGTCGGGGCCATTGATGCAGCCGGTGGCTGGTGGGCTGGTGCGGGCGATTATTTTTATCTGGCCGAGGAGAATGGAAACTATGTGGTGAAACAAGGTGCCATGTTCGAGGAAAAGGAGGACAACAGTTACGATTATAAAACCATTATGACCTTTTCTAAAGACGGGAAAGAGGTGTTTTGATTTATTCATGGTTTCATGGCTTTATTGTTTCATTGTTACAATGCACCGCCGATCTGTCTTCTCAACTTGTCGGAACAAACTCTTGAGAAGTTGGGAATAGCAATGAAACAATGTAACAATGAAACAATGAAACCCTCTCCCATTATTTATCTTTCTTCCAAAACATCCACCCGTTTTTCCCTTCTTTTTGGCGTTGTTTCTTCTTCTTTTTCTTGGTCATTTTTTTATAAACCTTGTTGCTCAACAGGGCATAGCGCACGGAGACGCCCGTTTGTGTATAAAATTTTTCTTCCCCGCCAGAAAGGTTAATCGCAGGTTTGAAATCGTAGGAAACATTGATCCGGCCCAGGGTGATTTCAGCACCAGCTACCAACGTCACGCCGAATGGATCCTTGTAAGGTTCGGCTTTCAACTCGGCATCATTCGGCTCGGACAGCCAGCCTTTGTGGACGCCGCCGCCGAAATAGACGTTCAACCCCTTGGTCAAAATTGGGTAATGCTGCTCCACCATGCCCGTCACCAGTACCTCCTCCCGTTGCAAACTGGACTGCAAAATGCCTTCAATGGTCGTGTTTTTGGCGATACGTTGCTGGAGCGTGATGCCCCAATCGGTGCCAAATCGCATGCCCGCTGCCGTCATGTAGGATTGGGCTTGCATTTGGGAAAAAACGAAAAGAAAAAAGGCCGGAACAATCAGTTTCTTCATCATGCTTTGAGTTTAGAGCTTGTTTGCGATTTGGTGCTTGAGGCAAAAACGAGCCATTTTTCGTCAGATTTTTATCTTTTTGAAGGCGCATAACTTGTCCCGGTTCATCGGGAGTGGCGCTACGCAACTGAAAAAAGGTGAAAAACTGGCGGAAAAGGGACGTTTTGGGCCAAGTGACCAAATCGCAAACAAGCTCTTAATCTGGGTGCCAATATCGGCGAGGCCACAAGAACGCCCTGGAATTTCGACTTAGTCTGTCGGTGGAAAAAAGCCCCGTTAAGCGCCCGTTAAAATTTAAAAGGAAATAGGGTATTTTGATAGCCGTTAAGTACAAGTTGCAAAGCAGTATTGGACTTAAAGGGCGAGTATTGATTGCCGCTTTGGGGGTTTGAATTGTAATTATTTAATTTTACGACTATCATTGCCGCCGCTCCTGACAGGCGGGAGAACTGTTGACGATGGACAAATTTTCACTTTTACCAAATGACACATCCGTAAATTCCAACCATGCAAATCCTTATCGTATCCGCCACGCCATTTGAAATAGCACCGCTCCGAGCCTATTTGGCAGTACATTTTGACAGCCCTTCGGATTTTCATTTTAAAAAAAATGGACTGGAAGTGAAATTGCTCATTTCCGGCGTGGGCATGGCATATACTGCTTTTGCAATGGGTTCAGTGCTGGCTTCGCAAAAGGTGGATTTGGCCATCAACGCAGGGGTAGCGGGTGCATTTTATCGCTCACTGAGCCTGGGAGAAGTGGTAAATGTGGTCTCCGAACAGTTCGGCGACTTGGGCGTGGAGGAGGCGGACGGCCAGTACACGGATGCGCTTGAATTGGGCTTGATAGATGCCCATCAGCCACCTTTTATCAATGGCAAACTATACAACCCAGCGGCTTCGGAATTCAGTTTTTTACCTCAAAAAAAGGGGCTGACAGTCAATAAGGTACACGGCACAAAAGACAGCATCAACGCCATTTTGGAAAAATATGAAGTGGATGTAGAAAGCATGGAAGGGGCAGCTTTTTTCCTGGCCTGCCTGATGTCCAGGGTCAATTTTTTGGAAATCAGGGCCATTTCAAACTATGTGGAACCGAGGAACCGGGAGGCGTGGGATTTGCCTTTGGCAATTGGAAATTTGAACCAGATATTGATTGAATTGGTCAAAACCTTTCAATGAAGGCTTATTGCTTCCGCCAGGCGTGGACGAGCATGATGACCCGGTCATAATTTTTCAATCCTTCCTCAATACCCTGTGCATGAAGATATGCGCTGTAAGTCGCATCCCTAATAGCCGGAAAAATATCGGGGTACTTTTCCATTTCATGGACGATGGCCAGCAAATCGGAGCGCAGGCCCTGCGGCAGGCATTCCCTGAATTCGGCATATTCATCCGGCTGAAAATCCCTGTAATCGGATGCCACATAGCGCCAATAATACAGGTGGCCGACGTATTGTAAAAATGGGTCGTCGGAGCGGGTACAGGCCATGTAGGCCAGGAAATTGCAGGTGCCCTCGTCGCCAAAACCATAGCCGTGCGACATCTCGTGGATCATCACAAAGGGCAGTTGCAGATAGTGCAAGCCGGGGTCAATATGCCCCTCGCCCGTGAAAGGGATATAGACGCCTGCCGTGCTGATCCGCAACAAAATACCCTTGGGCCAGAGCAGGCGGCCCCGCATGTTGCCCGGTGTTGGGTAATCGAGTTCCGTCAACAGGTTTTTCAAGTTTTCACGCAAGGTTTTTTCCAAATCGAGCGGCACCAGCGAGGGCGGCACCACCGAATCCCCTACCCCAGGCAGCATGGCACGGATGCGCAAGACCTCTGCCGTGGTCGAGTCCAATTCCGCCCTAAGTTCAGGGATGGTCAGCGGCTCTGGAGCAATGCCCATGCTGTCTTCCAGCGGTATCCTTTTGTAATTGAATCCCCATAAAAATTGGAACAAAAACACCACGCCGCCGACAAAAGCCAGCATCGTTACCAGCAAATTCAGGAGGCGTTTTGACCATGTTTTTTTGCTTTTGAAAAATTGGTACAAACTATAGCCTAACCATCCTATTACCACAAAGAAAAGCACATACACAAAGGCAAATGGCAACCAGCCATCCAGCATGGCAAAGGCCCAACGAATGCCTTGAAATAGGCCCCGGCTGTAGTATTTTTCTACAAAATCAGATGGCATGAGCGCTGTCAATAAAACAGCAAACAGGCCGAGCAACATCCAGATAAGCTTATAATTGGACAATAATTTTTTCATAATTGCCCGCAATGTTAGGCAAGAACCGGGTATAATAATGATGAACCTGGAATTTTCAACGCTGGATATTTTGGGACGGGAAATCATGGAATTGTTGCCCGCAAAGCATTACCCAGCAGGCAAGACTACCCTGCATTTTGAACTAAAAACCCTGCCCGCCGGGACTTACTTTTTACAAATAAAATCACTGGGCGGACAGGGTATATGGAAGTTCGTAAAAATGGAATAAAGTCAATTGTTACACAGCGTGGGCATCAAAATCGTGGATGGCCCGCAGGATGTCACGGCGGCTGATCTGGCCCACCAGTTTCCCGGAATCGTCCACCACGAGCAGGCGCTTATAAACGGAATTTAAAAAGATAAACGCCACCTCGTAAATATCCGCATGGACGGAAACGGTGCGCATCACATTCGACATATAATTGGACACCGTGCTGTTGTCAACCGGCTGGTTGTGGTAGGCACTGTCAAAAAGCACTTTCAGGCAGTCTTTGTCGTCTATCAAGCCGACCACGTCCCGGTTGTCGTTGAGCACGGGAGCGCCCGTAATCCTGTTTTCCAAGAGGGTCGAAATCACATCCATAATGGCGGTCTCCGGCTTGAAGGTTATCAGCTTTTTCGTCATGTAATCGGTGACAAGCGGCGCATCGGCCACTTGATGGGAAGGAAGGTTTTCTACTGCTTTTTGTTGGAAATTTTTCATAAAAACTGTTTTGTGAAGGTGCCTGATTTAAAGATTTGAAATTTTGGAAACAATGTAAAACAAATTTTGAATAAATAGAAGTTTACAATCATTGCTTTCAAAAAAATTTATTTACTCAAAACGAAATGCTGTTTTTATAGAAAATTCAGTTTAATTTTAAAACAACGCCCTGAAAGGGCTGCAATCGGATGCCCTTGCTGGCAAAATCGAGCGATGGGTAATTGTTGATATCCGCTTGGGTAGGGTAAGAGCCTGGCTCCAATGAAAAAATGGAAAGCTTTTTTGAAAAATTCAATAGGACAAAACGGCGCTCATCGCCCTGGCTGCGCAGATAGGCGTACACGCTCGTGTGCTCTGGCTGCAAGCATTCGTAATCACCATACACCAGCACGGGGTTTTCCCTGCGGTAGCGGAGCATGTTGCGGTAAAAATGGAGGATGGAGCCGGGGTCTTCCTCTTGCTCTTGGCGGTTGATAGTTGTGTAATTTGGGTTCACGCCCAACCAAGGCTGGCTGGCGCTGAAGCCTGCATATTCCGAGCCGTTCCATTGAAAAGGTGTACGGGCATTGTCCCTTCCGGCATGGTGGAGGTAGCCAAGCAGTACTTCCAGTTCCTCCGTGTTTTTGCCCATAGCGGCGGAGCGGAAAAAATTCAGGCCCTCGATGTCCCGATAGTGGCCGATGTCAGGGAAAGCGGTGTTCGTCATCCCGATTTCGTCGCCCTGATAAATATTCAATGTGCCACGCTGCGTGGCCAGCAGGATGATGAGCAGCTTAGCCGATTCTTTCCAAAAATCCTGGTCGTCGCCGAAGCGGGAAACGATGCGAGGATAATCGTGGTTGCCCATCGCCTGCACAATCCAGCCATCCGCTTTGGTGGCATCGTACCATTTTTGAAAAATACCCTTGAGCACCAGGAGTTCAAAAGGCTTGGCCGGGCCGTAGCGTTCTTCGCCAAAAGTCAGGTTCAGGATGTCAAAATGATAGACCAGATCAAGCTCTCCCCTGGCTTCGCCTACATATTCCAAAACATTGTTCGCATGGATGCCAACGCCTTCGCCCAGCGCCATCACGTCGTAATGCTCAAATACTTTTTCGTTCATTTCCATCAAATACTCGTGGATGCGGGGGCCGTTGGCATACACCGTTTCAATGGCCGTTCGGAATTTTTTGAAATTGGCATCCTCGAAGCCCAGCCGTTTGCTGATGAGGGTGATGACATCCAGGCGCACACCGTCCACGCCTTTTTCAAACCAAAAATGCATGATGTCATAGAGTTCCTGCCGCAGGGCGGGATTCTCCCAATTGAGGTCGGGTTGTTTTTTGGAAAAAAGGTGGAGGTAATATTCGCCAGTATTTTCATCCAACTCCCAAGCGCTGCCGCCAAAAAAGGACAGCCAATTGTTGGGCGGACCACCATGGGGATAAGGTGCTTTCCAAAAAAAATAATCCCGGTATGGGCTATCCTTTGAGCTTTTGCTTTGTACAAACCAAGGATGTTCGTCGGAGCAGTGGTTGGCCACAATGTCCACGATGACCTTCATGCCCATCGTATGTGCCTTCTCCAGCAACTCATCAAAATCTTCCATCGTGCCAAAATCGGGCATGATTTCACGGTAGCCGCTCACATCGTAGCCGTTGTCGTCGTTGGGGGAAAGGAAAATGGGGCTGAGCCAGAGGATGTCAACATGCAGGCTTTTCAAATAATCCAAGGATTCGATGATGCCCCGGAGGTCGCCGATTCCGTCACCATTGCTATCCCGAAAACTGCGGGGGTAGATTTGGTAAATGATCCCTTCCTTCCACCAGGTTTTTTTTGACATAGGCTTTGGTTAAAATGGGGAAAGGGTACATGCAGTGAAATGTTCAAAATTGGCAGACAAGGTGCCGGGTTTAATTCGCCCATTACCGAAATTCGCTGTATTGCCTCACAAGTGACAGCATTTGGAAGCGATAAGTTTTTTTACACGGTAGCTGCGCCTAATTTTGGCGTTTAATATCGTTCAAAAAATAACTTCGGCACAACGTCGGCGGGGTTTGAAACCCCGCCGACGTTTATTCCAACGAAATTTGATGTGATATTTTTTCACCAATGCTTAATAAAAACTTACACGGCCTGACAAGCCAATCTTATTCTTTTATGAAACAGTTAGCGACACTTACCTTTTTGATTTTCAATGCGTTAGTTCTTTTCTCACAACCAGCCAATTTGGAAATTGTACCCGACACGATTGAAATTTGCCGGGGCGACAGCGTTCAAATTACTGCGGCTACAAGCACGGGCGGCATTGGGCTTACCTGGTCGCCCAGCGATTCGTTGGCACAAATCAGCCCGGACACTGTGGTGGTTTTCCCCATTCAATCCACTTGGTATTTTGCCACGCTAATTGTGGGTTTAGACACTTTGGTGGATTCTGTTTTTGTGCGGGTGGATTCCCTGCCGGATTTGACCATCCTGGCCATCCCTGAAAAGGATATTTATTGCCAGGGTGAAATCATTTCGCTCATTTCGGACAATATGGAGGAATACCCCGACGCCATGTACCAGTGGTCGCCCCTGACGGGTGTGACCTCGGAAGACACCTTGCTCAACCTCGTTTTGACGGCCACGTTCACGGAGACCTACGTCAGGGTAGCAAGCAACCATGCCTGTAGCAGCATAGACTCCATCACCATTCCTGTAGCGCCCATAGCCATCATCACCGTGACGCCTGAGAATTCAACCGTTTGCCCAGGTATATCGGTACAATTGAATGCCAGCGCCGACCAGCCTGTGGATTCGTGGGAATGGTCACCAACCGTTGGCTTGAGTTGTACCGACTGCACGAATCCATTAGCCACTCCGCCAGCCACCATCATCTATCAGGTGACGGCTGATTTTATGGGTTGCCCAAATTTTGCCACGGCCACTATTCAAGTAATTCCAGACCCGAACTACCAATTCCCCAACCCGGCAGTCGTGTGCGAAGGGGAAGGCATCATTTTGAACGAGATAAACGATCCGAATGCCGATTTTGAATGGACTTTGCCAGATGGCAGCGTTTTCAGTACGGCAAAGCAGCCGGAGGTTTTTCCTACCACCACGACCACCTATGGCCTGACGGCCAGCGTTGGAAGTTGCGATCCTATCACGGATGAAGTGACGGTAGTGGTGGCCAATGATTTTACCATGTCGGTCTCTGCAGATACGGTGATTTGCGCCGGACAAAATTACACCCTAACAGCCACCGCTTCCAATCCTAACGTGGTGTTCGTTTGGACGGATGAAACGGGTGCGCAAGTGGGCACCGGGCCGAACCTGACTATTAATATCAATAATGAAATGACCTTCACGGCCACGGGCAGCCTTTCCAGCCAAACGACGGTTTGTTTTATCCATAGCGAAAGTGTCACCGTGGATGTCCACCCCAACTTTACCCTCACGGTCAGCCCGGATTTGACGATAACGGCTGGGGACGAAGTGGGAATTTCAGCCGAAGCCGACCTGGCCGGGGTGACTTTTGAATGGACTAAAAAAGGCATGGCGGGCGTCGTTTCAACGGAAGACATGTTTTCGGAAATTTTATGCAGCGACGCTGTTTACTATGTGACGGCCACGGATATGTTTGGCTGTTATCCAAAAACAGATTCAGTGACCATTACTGTCAATGCTGGTTTTAGCATAGACAGCATCAGGGTATTGCAGCAGGATGAGACGGAGGAAATTTACGAAGGGGAAGAGCTGATAATCAACATTTTAACTGATCCTTTCTTCGTGCCGGGCCTCACTTATGAGTGGTATTTTGACTCAACACTGGTGGCCACTACCACCGATACCGTTTCAGGAATTGTCAACGCACCGGAAATTTTAGACCCGGCGATAGATTGTATCACGGTGAAAGTCAGGGCAGTAGCCATTGGCGATGGCGGCTGTGCCGTGACTATAGAAAAGGAGATAGAAGTTTGCAACAACCCAGTCGAAATGCCGAATGCCTTTTCACCCAACAACGACCAGGAAAACGACTTTTTCAAACCAGTTTCGCAGGTTCCCGTCAACATCCTTGAGTTCAAAATCTGGGATCGCTGGGGCAAGCTTGTTTATGACAACGAGGGCGGCAACGACGGCTGGAACGGCAAAAAAGGCGAAGACGACGTGCTGTCCGACGTTTATGTTTATTTGTTAAAATGGGAAATAATCGGTGGTGGGGCCGTGCAGTACGTGGAGAAAGGCGATGTGACCTTGCTGAGGTAGGGGCTTCAGTCCGCAGTCTGACAGTTGGCAGTCCGCAGCCTCGAATGTGCCGGGAGTTACTATACTGCTTTGGTAAGATAGACCGCAGTCTGATATACATTTTTCCAAGAAATGCTACTTTACCGACATGGATTAAAGTAGCATTTCTATTTTTGGCGATACAAAGCGGTTATTTTCGCTTTAACATGAGCCTGTGCTTGTCTTTAAACGTCGGGGAGGTTCGGAACCTCCCCGACGTTGGGGCAGCAAAATTAGCGGCCAGGTTCACCAGTACACCGAACAGCCTATCTAGCTCTCCATCTTATTTTCCCAAAGCCGTTTTAAAGTTCAACAAACTGTTTATGAAACAAATACTTACCCTTTCACTCATTTTTTTCAGTTTAACCCTTTTTGCCCAACCCTCCAACGATGACTGCACCGGACTGATTGACCTCGGCCCGGCACCTTATTGCGACACCGTGCTTTTCAACAACGTGGGGGCCACGGAAAGCAACATCGGGGCCGACAATTTCCCGCCCTGTTTTGTGGGCGTACCCAGCAGGGATGTTTGGTTTGCATTTTCCACGGTGGATACCATCCTCGACTACCGAATCACTTTGACCGGTTGCCCGGACCCCGCCCTTGGCCTGGATGCCATTACCAACCCACAGATAGCCGTTTATCGGGGCGAATGTTTGGTGGACGAACTGCAACTACTTGACTGCGTCACATCTGCCAACGGAGAACTGACGGTGGTGCTGGATTTGGACAACCTGACGCCCAACCTGCCCTATTTCCTGCGCATTAACGACTGGTCGTCCACGGCCACGCCCAATGAAGGCGCTTTTAAACTTTGCATCGAAAAACAGCCGCCCATCAACACGGTTGACGAAGGCGGCTCCACAGAATGCAGTGGCACACTGACCGACTCCGGCGGGCCAGATGGGCCTTATGGCAACAACGAAAATTTTGTTTATACCATTTGCCCTACTGCGCCGAGCGAGTGCATTAATTTTGAATTCCAGTATTACAATGTGGAGAGTTTCGCCGATGAAATAAATATTTTCAATGGCCCAAATACAAGCTCACCACTACTTGCTTCGATTAACGGAGCAAATTCAAATAATGCCAGCAATGGAGGTGTCTGCTATGCTGTTTCTGCCAATAGTGGCTGCATGACGATCCAGTTTATCTCCGATGGCACCAGCACCTTCGATGGTTTTCTGGGTTCCTGGGAATGTAGCTCGGAGCCTTGCGAAATCGTACAGCCCATTTCAGTGGATGTGGACGCAACGCCCGATGAAATTGTGCAGAGTGTGGTGTTTGGCCAAACGCTGGTCACCATCACGGATGTGAATTGTGCCAATGGATCGGTCGGCACTTTTCTGGCTGGGGACAACACTAATCTAGGGCTGGAAAAGGGTTTGTTGTTGACATCGGGAAGTGCGCAAGACGCAGCCGGGGCTAATACAATCGGTTCCACAACCACTATTAATAATTTTCCAGGCGATGACGACTTGGACATACTTTCCACTTTGTTTGGTGACGGGACTCTTTCAAACGACGCTTGCATTGTCGAAATGGACGTTTATTCTACCAGCAATGAAATCACATTTGAATATGTATTTGGCTCGGAGGAATACCCTGAATTCGTCAACCAATTCAATGACATTTTTGCTTTTCTCGTTTCCGGGCCTGGTATTACTGGAATCCCGCAAATTGGTAACCAGCAAAACGTTGCAACATTGCCTGATGGCACTTTTGTGGAAATCAATAGTATTAACGACGGTTTGAATTGGCAATATTACCGGGATAATACGGGCGGGCAAAGTGTGATATACGATGGGTTGACATCAGATTCAATGGGCTTTAAAAAAAGCCTTACTGCAAGGATACCTACCATTCCATGTAATTTTTACCACTTAAAATTGGCCATCGCCGATAGGCTTGACTCAAGTTACGACTCCGGCGTCTTCATCTCCGAAATCAATGGCGGGTGGCCGGAAATCGGCGTCAACTACCAAAACGGCATCAATTATTTAGTGGAAGAATGCACCAGTACACCGGATGAACTTTCCATTTCAATTGATGCCGATTTGGATCAACCTATTACGGTGGACTTGGTACTCGGCGGCACGGCTCAATTGGGCATTGACTACACCTTGAACCTGCCCCCTACACTCACTTTTACCACCGGCAGCGAAATTTTCACTTTCCCTATCCAAGTGCTCACCGACAATATCCCAGAAGGGATTGAAAACATCACCATTGATTTGGTGCAAAGCCTCACTTGCGGTACCGCTACCATTGCTGATATCGTATTGGACATCCACGACCAACTGGAAGTCAATATTTTCGATGATGAAATTGATACGGTCATCGTTTGCGCAGCCTCACCTTCAGTTGAATTAGAAGTCGAAGGAGGTGTAGTTTACCAATGGTCGCCTGCCAATATTTTTTCCAATGACACCATACCAAATCCAGTTGCCACCATTGACCAAGACCAATGGGTAACGGTGGTCGGCAGCTTGGGCCTATGCACCGATATGGACTCCATCTTTTTGGATTTTACCAATGTGCAGTTGAATATAGCGCCAGGCGGCCCTATCCTGGCTTGCCAAGGCGACACCATCGTTTTGACGGCTGTCAACAATGTCAACAATCAAAATCTTGTCTGGACAGGTTTTCCAGCCCCGACCGATCCGTTTAACCCGGTTCAAGTTGTAACCAACCAGCCCAATATCAACTTTGCCTTTTTGACCGCTACAGTTGAGGTGGGCGGTTGTGTTGTGTCTGATTTTATTGACCTGACCTTCAATTCCTTTGACCTGCCCGACGTCATTGACGACGTCACCGTTTGTGAAAATACCAGCGTGGATTTGGCTTCCGATGTGACATCCTTTACCACCACTTTCCAATGGACGCCAAACCTCAACCTTGACCCCAGCCCGAACGTCTCCGGCCCCATCGCCACGCCCGATGTGACGACGACCTATACTTTGATCGCCAACGGCAGCAATGGTGCATGCATGGACACTTTCCAGGTGACCATAACCGTGCTGCCCGTTGTCCAACAGCTTGGCCCAGATACGGTTTTCATTTGCCTGGGCGATACGGCCACTTTGAACGCTGCAAACGCTTCTACCCCTTTCACCTGGGGGCCGCAACTATTTATGAATCCAGTTTCACAAAACCAAATCAAGGTCTTCCCGCCAGTTTCCACTTGGTACTACACCGATGTGGACGCCACCAACTGCCGGGATTCCGTGCTCGTTTACGTGGATTCGTTGCCTGATTTGTCCATCATGGCCTTGCCTGCCAAGGACAAATACTGCCAAGGAGAGGAAGTGACATTGATTTCGGAAACGTATGAACCCGCCAATTTTCCGGGTATAGAGTTTATGTGGGAGGACCCGCTTTTGGGCGCTTTGACGCCGGATAGCTTCCTGAATCTGGTTATCAATACCGTGGAAACCAACACCTACGTCCGCACCAGCACCCTCCATGCCTGCACCAGTATTGACAGCCTTCAAATCGAAGTCTTTACCGAAGCAGCCATTTTAACCATAGCGCCGATTGATCCGCTATGTCCGGGGGAATCTGTTACCATTGATGTCAGTGCGGATGTCGAAGATTTGATGTATTCATGGACAAACTCATCTGGTGGAATGGTTGGTAGCGAACAAGATTATGATACAGGCCCATTGGATGAAACAAAAACTTTTACCGTAAGCGCTATAACTCCTGGTGGTTGTTTTACAACCACTGAAACCGTCGTTGTGGAAGTTTTTCCAAATGTTCTTGATAGCTTGAAAATACAGCGTGCCAACGGTGGCACCGATAGCCTGTATGAGGGCGAAGAAGTGGTGCTGATTGCAGAAACGATTCCCTCCAACCTGCAAGGCGCTGTTTTCAATTGGTATTTCAATGGCGAGCTGATTTCAACCAGCAGCGACACAATCTCTGCACCTTTCAATCTACCGGAGGTGGACATGGATCAAGGTTTCATCAGCCATGTTGAAATAATGTACGAGGGATGCACTTTCTCCAAACAGTTATTTGTCAACGTCCTCAACAACCCCGTAGAATTACCCAATGCCTTTTCACCGAACAACGACGGCGACAACGACGTGTTCCTTCCCGTTTCAAAAATCCCCATTACCATCCTGAAATTCCAGGTCTGGAACCGCTGGGGGCAGTTGGTATTTGACAACGGGAACGGTGAAGGCGGCTGGGACGGCAAGCAAGGCGGAGATGATGCGCAGTCGGATGTGTACGTTTATTTTTTACAATATGAAATAACTGGCGGCAACCAGGGAGTCCACAAACCCTTGAAAGGGGATGTGACCCTGCTGCGGTGATGCCACTGTACCTTAGGGCAGAGGCGATTGGTTCTGTTTTTTTGATTTAAGATTTAAGATAGACGATTTCAGATTTTAGATTCAACTGGCAATTTGCAGCCAGATTCGGGCACTTGGGGCATGGCCCGCTGTCCCAGAAATCTTAAATCTGAAATCGTCTATCTTAAATCAAATATATTGGAGTTTGGCAGAACCATTCGCCTCTCCCTGTAGGCGTCAGGGGTCGGTAAACCCTTTCAATGATCTCCATTGATTTTTTAAAATACCAGGACCAACTGCGGCGCAAAAAGCAGGAGGGGCAGTTGTTCGTTTTTGACCCCATCCGCCGGAAATTTTTGGTGCAAACGCCCGAAGAAATGGTGCGGCAGTTGGTGCTGTTTTTTTTGCAAAACGAGAAGGGATTTTTAAAAAACCGCCTGGCGGTGGAACGGATGCTCACTGTCAACGACATGGCGAAACGCTGCGATATATTGGTCTTTCAAACGGACATGCAGCCTTTCATGCTGGTGGAGTGCAAGGCACCTCAAATACCCATTTCGCAAGATACTTTTCGGCAAATCGCCATGTACAACCTGCCCCTCAAGGTCCCCTTCCTCATGGTCACAAATGGCCGGGAAACCTTTTGCTGCGAAATGGACTACATCAACAACGGATTTACTTTTTTGATAGAAGTCCCCCACTACCCTGCCCTTGCTTCCCAATAGTTTTTTCTAACTTTCGCCCCGATTTTTGAGTCCTTGATTCGTTTCACAGTGTTTCATTTTTTAACCGACGAACCAAAGACTGAAGACTTCTGGACTGAGAACTGAAGACTGAAATTACCGCCAAATAAAACTATGAGCAAAGAAAAAATACTCGTCATCGGGGCCAATGGGCAGATAGGGTCGGTACTGACCCAAGCACTCAGGCTGGCTTTCGGTGAAACAAATGTCATCGCTTCCGACATCCGTGAACCCATCATCAAGCAGGGTATTTTTGAAACCATCAACGTGCTGGATGCTCAGCGTATCGCCGACATCGTTGAGCAGTATCAAATCACGCAAGTTTATCACCTGGCAGCCATCCTTTCCGCCAAAGGCGAAGCGGCTCCGCTAAAGACTTGGGACATCAACATGAACGGCCTCTTCAACGTGCTGGAAGTGGCCAGGGAAAAGCAACTGGACAAAGTGTTTTTCCCCAGTTCCATCGCCGTTTTTGGAAAGGACGTGCCGAGGCATGGCACCCCACAAAATGCCCATCTCAGTCCAACGACCGTCTATGGCATGAGCAAGGTGGCGGGCGAACTTTGGAGCCAATATTACTACCAGCGCTATGGCCTTGATGTACGCTCGGTGCGCTATCCCGGCGTCATCGGCTACCAGAGCGACCCCGGCGGCGGCACGACGGATTATGCCGTTGAGATTTATCATTATGCCGTCCAGGAAAGGCCCTATCGTTGTTTCTTAAAAGACAACACTGCCCTGCCGATGATATACATGGACGATGCCATCCGTGCCACTTTGGAATTGATGGAAGCCCCGGCAGACAAAATCATAGAGCGAACCAGTTACAACTTGGCGGGCATGAGTTTTACCCCGCAAGAAATCACGGACAGCATCCGCAATTTTTATCAAAATTTTGAAGTGGAATATGAGCCAGATTTCCGCCAGCAAATCGCCGAATCATGGCCGGCCAGCATTGACGACTCGGCTGCCAGAAAAGACTGGAACTGGCAACCCAAATACGATTTGCACACCATGACCGAAGACATGATTTTTCACCTAAAGGAAAAATACGCCATCGCCTCTCTCCTCTGAGAAACCGTTCATCGTTCTTTTGGGGTGTAAAGAGAAATCTTGACGCTGTTTTTTTTTGACGCAGACTCCGATAGAAACCGGGGGCAGGTTTTTTATGACAATATCGCCTTCGGCGATATAAATCATCGTCAATTTCTTTTCAATTGCCCTTATTATTGTTCATCGTTCATAGTTCATCATTCATAGTTAATTCACCATGTTTACAAACGTAAGAACCTCCCTTCAACAGGAAATCCAGGAAATAAAAGACGCCGGGCTGTACAAGTCCGAGCGGATATTGGTCACGCCGCAAGGTGCCGAAGTGCGCACCGACAAGGGCGAGGACGTGTTGATTTTTTGTGCCAACAATTACCTCGGCCTTTCCTCTCATCCCGACGTGATCAAGGCAGCCCATGAGGCCATTGAGACGCATGGTTTTGGCCTCAGTTCGGTGCGTTTTATCTGCGGCACACAAGACATCCACAAGGAGTTGGAGCACAAAGTGTCCGATTTCCTCGGCCAAGAAGACACCATACTTTACGCCGCCGCTTTTGACGCCAATGGTGGCCTCTTCGAGCCGCTATTGTCAGCCGATGACGCCATCATTTCCGACGAACTCAACCATGCCAGCATCATTGACGGCATCCGACTGTGCAAGGCGCAGCGCTACCGCTACCTCCACAACAACATGGCCGATCTGGAGGAAAAACTGAAAGAAAGCCAAAGTGCCCGCCGCCGCCTCATCTTCACGGACGGCGTGTTTAGCATGGACGGCACCATCGCCCAACTCGACAAAATATGCGACCTGGCCGATAAATACGACGCCATGGTGGGCATAGACGAGTGCCATGCCAGCGGTTTTATGGGCAAAACCGGACGTGGCACCCATGAGCACCGGGGCGTGGTGGACCGCATTGACATCATCACCGGCACCTTCGGCAAGGCGCTCGGCGGCGCTTCCGGCGGCTTCACCGCTGCCCGCCGTGAAATCGTAGAACTGCTCCGTCAGCGTAGCCGCCCTTACCTCTTTTCAAATACGCTGGCCCCGGCCATTGCAGGTGCTTCCATCGCCGTCATTGACATGCTGAGCAGCACCACGGCCCTGCGTGACAAGCTGGAAAACAGCACAAAATGGTTCCGTCAGGCCATGACCCAAGCTGGTTTTGACATCCTGCCCGGCGAGCACCCCATCGTGCCGATCATGCTCTACGATGCCGTGCTGGCGCAGCAGTTTGCTTCCCGCTTGTTGGAAGAAGGCATTTATGTCATCGGCTTTTTCTACCCCGTTGTGCCGAAAGGAAAGGCCCGCATCCGGGTGCAAATTTCCGCCGCCCACGAGCAGGAGCATTTGGAAAAGGCAGTGGCTGCGTTTACGAAAGTGGGCAAAGAATTGGGGGTTATTATAGATAATCGCATTTGAAATAGATAGTCAACAGAGAGTAAGTAGCTGATTTTCAACAAAATGACCTCAATGACCCTGTCTGACGCCAGGCAGGCAATGACATTCAATGACGTTCATCTATAAATGATGCACAACCCTGTCAGGGCTACGTTTTTTTTCATTTTTATCGTCCTCATCGCCTTTCGCTTGTTGACCATCAACTGGGCGGCTCCCAATGTGCTGTCCTGGGATTCCTTTGGCTACTACCTCTACCTGCCCGGCCAGTTTATTTACCACGATCTGGACAAACTGGCCTGGGTACAGCCCATCGTGGACAGCTACCACCCCACTCCGCACATTTATCAGACCATCGCTTTGCCCAACGGGAATTTTGCCATGAAATACCTCATGGGCCTCTCCATCTTGTATGCGCCGTTTTTTGCATTGGGTCATGTGGCGGCTGGGCTGACAGGTTTTCCACAGGATGGCTTTTCCGTGCCGTACCAATTGGCGATTTGCCTGGCCTCGCTGCTGTATGCGCTGTTGGGTCTCTGGTTGCTGGGGAGGGTATTGCGGCGCTATTTTTCAGAAAAAACGACGGCCATCACGCTGATTTTACTGGCCCTGGCCAGCAATTACCTGGAATATACTGCCGTGGAAGTTGGACAGACGCATGGCTACCTTTTTACGGTGTATGCCCTGCAATTGCTGCTCACGCTCCGTTGGCACGAAAGGCCTAAGTTGCATTTGGCTTTTCTAATGGGCCTGGTGCTGGGCCTGGCCACCATTACACGCCCGACGGAAGCGATTATGCTATTTATTCCCCTCTTTTGGCAGGCAAAGGGTTTTGACAAATGGCGGTTTGTGAAACAAAATCCTTCGCACCTGCTGGCGGCGGCGGGCGGAGCATTTTTGGGGGTTTTGCCACAATTGCTTTATTGGAAAAGCGTCACGGGCGATTGGGTTTTTGATGTTGGTTCCAAATGGTTTTTCCTCAATCCCTGGTGGCGGGTTTTGTTTGGTTTTGAAAAAGGCTGGTTCATTTATACACCCATCACGATTTTTATGGTGGCAGGTTTGTTTTTGATGAAAAACAGGCCCTTTCAAAAAGCCGTCATCGTTTTTTTTATCCTGAATACCTGGATTATCATCTCCTGGTCCGACTGGCGCTATGGCGGCACCTATTCCTCCCGTGCCCTGCTGCAAGGCTGCGCTGTGCTGGCTTTGCCATTGGCTGTTTTGGTGGAAAAAACGGCCCGTTCCCGCTGGAAAATTCCCGCTGCCGCACTGGGGGTTTTCCTTATTTTTTTGAATCTGTTCCAACTCTGGCAGTTCCAATCGGGCATCCTGCACTACAACGACATGAACCTGCCCTACTACCGGGCCATCTTCCTCGACCCCAAGCCTACGCCGCTGGACATGTCATTGCTCGATACCCGTGAAATCTTGCGGGACGAGGCGGGTTTTACCAAAAAAACCGTGTGCAATACGGGCGATTCCACCTTTGTTATTTCATCAAAAACAAATGCGGAAGTGATCGTGTGGGATGCTGCATTAAAAGATTTGCCGCCAGGCCAGGAGCGCTGGCTGCACGTATCGGCGGAAGTTAAATCCGCCTGGGGCGCCTTTGGGGCGACGCTGGTCACCGAATTTCAACCAACAAATGGCGAAACAAAAAGTACCGCTAACCGCCTGGAAAATGGCATCAGCAAAAAAGGCCAATGGAACAGGATTGAATACTATTTCAAAATACCGGACGAGGCTAAAAATGGCAATATCCGCATTTTTGCAAGGGCGACGGGGGAACAGGAAATTGAGCTTCGGCAAGTAAAGGCCGATTGGCTGGGCAGCTAAGGATTTTGCGCAAATTGTGTAACATTGCCAAGCTGTACACCTCACCCCCGTCCCCTCTCTTGGAGGAGAGGGGACGGGGGTGAGGTGTATCAACAGTTCACTGCTGTGCCACTCCGTGTTCTCCGATTCTCTGTGTTTTATAAAATAACTCAACAAACATGAAACGAAATTCCTGGTACCTCCTCCTGTTTATGCTATTTCTCTTTCACCTACATAATTCGCTACAAGCCCAAAACGACGGCTGGCACGTCGTCGCCAAAGACATTGACCCGGCCAAATACTTTGGTGTGACCGTGGCCAATGGCATGGTTGGCATCGTCTCCTCGCCCGAACCTATGCGGGTGGCGGATGTAGTGCTGAATGGCGTCTATGACTATTACCAGCGGGGCCGGGTGAGCAATATTTTGAAAACCTTCAACCATGTGAACATGAACCTGGACGTGGACGGGCGGCGCATTTCCCGTGCCTCCATTTCCAACTATGCCCAGACACTGGATATGCAGCACGCAGCCCTAACGACCACGTTCGATGTGGGTCAAAAACTCAGCGTGAAGCACACGATGATGTCCTTGCGGCACCTGCCCTATACAGCGATGGTCATTGTGGAATTGACGGCCCGGCAGGATGTGACGGTGACACCGATGAGCGTCATCGAAGCACCCGTGCATTTGGCCGATGTGCGGAACTATTATGCGGAAATTGACCGCCCGCATGTGCTGATACCGCTCATGACCTCTGTGGCCAAAAGCCCCTCTGGCAAGCTCACCTTGGCCGCTTCCAACAGCTTTGTATTTGACGAAGCACACGGTTCCGAGCCGAGGCTTATCCACGAGGACTGGGACTACAACATGCACCTGACCAAGTTTACCAAAAAATTGAAAGCAGGCGAAACCTACCGTTTTTCAATGGTGGCCAGCAGCGTGGCCAGCAGCCAGTACAACGATCCGCACAACGAGGCCGAGCGGCTTACCATTTTTGCTGCCCTCGAAGGCCGGGAGCGCTTGCTCAAACACCACAACGCAAAATGGGACGAGCTTTGGAAAAGCGACATCATTGTGGAAGGTAATGTGGACATCCAGCGGGACATCCGATTTGCGCTGTACCACCTGTATTCCTTTGCAAGAGAAGGCACGGCCTACTCGCTGTCGCCGATGGGCCTGAGCGGGCTGGGCTACAATGGCCACGTCTTTTGGGACACAGAGCTTTGGATGTACCCGCCCGTGCTGATGCTGCACCCGGAAATCGCCAAATCGTTTTTGGAATACCGCTACGAAAGGTTGGGCGCTGCCAAGCAAAACGCTTTTTCGCACGGCTATGCCGGGGCCATGTTCCCTTGGGAATCGAGTGCGGAAGGTTCAGAGGATACGCCCGTTTGGGCCTTGACGGGGCCGTTCCAGCACCATATCACCGGCTGCGTGGGCTGGGCCGCCTGGAAATATTACCAAGTGACGAAGGACAAGGAATGGCTGCGCACCCGTGGCTATCCGATTTTGAAAGAGGTCGGCGACTTCTGGGCGAGCCGGGTGGAACGGAATCCCGATAGCTATCGGGACGGGCATTACGACATCAACAACGTGATCGGGGCCAACGAATGGCAGGAAAACATTGACAATAATGCCTTTACCAACGGCATGGCCATCACTTCGCTGCGTTATGCGGCGCAGGCTGCCCGTGAATTGGGCCTCCAGCCTAACCCCGATTGGGAGCATGTGGCCGACAACATCCCTATTTTGAAATTCCCTGACGGAACGACCCGTGAAAATGCCACCTACGACGGTGTTGACATCAAACAGGCCGACGTGAACCTGTTGGCTTATCCATTGAACATCATCAGCGACCGCCAGCAGATCATAAAAGACCTCGAATATTACACGCCCCGCATGTCAGCCGAGGGGCCGGCGATGGGCAACGCCATCCTCGTCGCACTGTACGCCAAGCTGGGCATGAGCGACAAGGCGGCCAGTCTTTTTGCCAAAAGCTACAAGCCCAATGAAGTGCCGCCTTTTGGCGTGTTGGCGGAAACGGCAGGCGGAACGAACCCTTACTTTGCCACCGGGGCGGGCGGCATGTTGCAAGCAGTGCTGGCGGGCTTTGGCGGCTTGGAAATAACGGACGAAGGCATTGTACAGAAAGGCGGTATTTTGCCCAAGGGCTGGGGCAAATTGAAAATTACTGGGGTGGGAAAGGATGAGAAGACGTTTGAGGTGAAGTAGAGGCGCTTGGCAGTTGGACATGAAAAAGTAAGCTCATCTCCCGACCTTCCCTACGATTTTTTTTACAGAAAAAATGGCATTGCTTACCTTCGGCAAAATTTCGTTTCACAAAAAATCACCGACATGAAACAACTGTTGAATCACTTGACTTTTTGCGCCCTGTTATTGGCGCTGACTCCACTGACTGCCCAACGCTTCAGTTTTACACCTGAAAAGCCACAGCCAGGTCAAAAAATCACCATTCATTACAATTCGACAGGCAGCGATTTGGCTGGGCTGACGGATATTGAGGCGACTGCCTATTTGTTCGAGGGCGGGCAGCCCATTGCGGCTGAACTGCCGCTGCAATTTGACGGAAAGGATTTTATTGGCCAATTTTCTACCAAGGCCACTACAAAAGCCGTCCTGTTTTCCCTGAAAGCCACGGAGGGCGACAAGGAGGACAACAACGACTCCAAGGGCTACAAACTGCTGTGCTACCAAGCCAATAGCGAATTGCCTGTGGCCGGTGCTTACGCCGAAAAGGCCAATATCATAGCCAATTATGCATGGTTGGGCGGCGTAAAAAGGGATTTTGAAAAAGCCCTGTCTCTCATGGACAAGGAGTTTGAAAACCACCCAACATCCCTGCAAAACAAGGACTACCTGCTGCACTACGCCAGATTGTCCAAACGCCAAAATGACGAGGCCAGCATGGCAACAATTTTGGCACAAATTGAATTGCTGACTACCAATCCAAAAGCAGCAGAAGCCGATTTGGTATTGGCCAAAAACCTGCTGGCCGCAATAGGCAATAAAGAGCAGGAAACCGAAATCGCAGAACGGTTGAAATCTCAATACCCTGCCGGTGAAATCAACAAAATAGCGTTGATTGAATCGTTTAACCAAAAACAAGAACTGGCCGAGCGTACGGCTATTTTTGAAAAACTTAAGAATAATTTCAAAGCAGATTCCGAATTGGAAAATACCCTCAACGGCTTTGCCGCAGCTTTGGCGACAGCCTATGGCAAGGAAGGGAATTGGGGAATGTACGACAAATATGTGTCCTACATCAGCGACAGGAGCAGGCAAGCCGGGGTGCTCAACAACCAAGCTTGGGGCCTCTCCGGCGAGAGCCTGGACGGCGAGGCGAAGGATGCTATGAGGGGCAAGGAGATGTCAGCCCGCTCGCTGAAACTGCTGTCCGAAGAAATGGAAAACCCGGCCAAAAGGCCGTCCTACCTGACTACCAGCCAATTCAAGAAAAACCTGAAAGGCAATTATGCCATGTACGCCGATACTTATGCGCTGCTGGCCTACAAATCGGGCAACACGGCAGAGGCTTTGAAATACCAGCAAATCGCCTGCGAGGCCGACCATTTTGAAAGTGGCGAGCTGAACGAGCGCTATGCAGCCTATTTTGAAAAAGAAAACGGGTCGCAGGAAACCGAGGCCATGCTGTCAAAGCTGATAGCAGAGGGCAAGGCCACCAGTGCCATGAAAGAGCAGCACAAGCGCCTTTTTATGGAAAACAACACCCTGGAAAGCGCTTACGACAAGTACCGCAAAAGTTTGGAGCAGGAGGCACTGAACAAAAAGAAAGAGGAACTCAGGGAAAAAGTGCTCGACCTGCCCGCACCGCTGTTCAAACTGACCAACCTGCAAGGCAAGGATGTTTCGCTGGAAAGCCTGAAAGGCAAAGTGGTGGTGCTGGATTTTTGGGCTACTTGGTGCGGCCCCTGCAAGGCATCTTTTCCCGGTATGCAGCGGGCGGTGAACAAATACGCCGAAAACAAGGAGGTCGAATTCCTTTTTATTGACACCTGGGAGAAAGTAAAAATGGAGGAAAAAGCAAAAAACGCAGCCGACTTCATCGCTTCCAAAGAATATACCTTTCAGGTGTTGTTGGATAATGACAATGTGGTGATCGGCCAATATGGCGTTGAGGGCATCCCCACCAAGTTCGTGGTGGACAAAAACGGCATCATCCGCTTTAAAAGCGTGGGCTTCAGCGGTAACGATGATGACCTCGTGACGGAACTCTCCATGATGATAGAAATGGCTGGAGCCGGCTCGACCGTGGCAACCCTGACGGGTGCGCCTTAATCGGAATTGTTTTAAATAAAAATATTGGTAGAATTTTGTTAGGGCTATGTCTTGCAATTTGCATAACATAGCCCAGTTTTTTTGCCGAGCTGAACTTTCTATGGTCAAAACCGTATCTATACGGTGATCATCAACAGGTCAGACATTTGAAATAATTTTATGAACTATAAATCCATCACCGTACTCATTTTCGTAGTACTGATGATGCTGGTCTTTTTCCTGGTTTTTTCGGAAACACAGTTTGGCCTGCTCATCATCGGTATGATAGTGCCGGTGTTGGTAGTGGTTCAGACTTTGGTTGTGTTGACAGCCAACGAAAAACAAGGACAGGCTTATAAAGACGGTACTTATGAAAAGGATTAACCTTCTTTTACCATGAGCATCCTTTGCCGAACAAAAATTGTATCGTTAGTGACACGCTATTGGGTACGCCGTCTTTATAGAAACAAATTATAAATGGGTAGCACTATTATCCAAAGAGATATTCACATTGGAGATTTTCAACTAAACGGTACAAAAGCCAATCTTTCCATAGATTGCAGCCAAGCCTACCGTTTTTCCATGATTATCCAAGACAAAAATGGCTCGCCTCAATTTGAGGAAACTTACCAGCTTGAGGCTGGCGAGCAGGTACTTTCCTTTGATTTTTCCAACCTAAAAAAGGGCGATTTCAACGCCTGGATCGAATTGGGTGGCAAGACTTTTATCCGCAGTTTCAGCATTGAAACAGGCGATGATGGAGGGTTTTTGGGTAAAATGAAAAAGCTGTTCCGCTGAGCCGGATTTTTTTCAATAAAAAAGCCAGGAGGAGAGGATATGTGACCTCTATTCGTGGCTTTTTTTGTTGTCCAAACCTTGCTGCGTCATTAGGTTTTCCCAATAAATTAGGGCAAGTAAAGTAAATCGCATTTTGCCCCTCCTCGCCGCCTACGGCGGCTCTTCGGGGGAACAGGGGGTT
>JBGSKQ010000090.1:0-9539 GCA_041741095.1 Saprospiraceae bacterium | reverse complement strand
CGATTTGGTGCTTGAGGCAAAAACGAGCCATTTTTCGTCAGTTTTTTATCTTTTTGAAGGCGCATAACTTGTCCCGGTTCATCGGGAGTGGCGCTACGCAACTGAAAAAAGGTGAAAAAATGGCGGAAAAGAGCCGTTTTTTGGCCAAGTGACCAAATCGCAAACAAGCTCTAAAGGAGGTGGATGTTGACGACATCGCATTTGTAACTATCAATAATTACCTTAACGCTACTTTGTGGACTGGAGACAAACTTTTGCTTAACCACTTGCGCTATAAAAAAGGCTATACAAAATGTATTAATACGGCTGAATTGCTTAAAATCCGAGAGAAACTTCGTTTGGATAATTGGTAATGCCTAATAGGAATTATAGCTCACGCCGCCAAGTTTTGCGCATGGTTGATAAAGTTGATAAGGGTTTATAAGGTTCTTGCCAGATGGTTTATCTGCCTTTGGCAGGCAGGGATTATCAACCCTTATTAACCTTATAAACCCTCATCAACTATACACAAAACTTAGCTGCGCACAGTACAATTCGCATTATACTGTGTATTTTAGGCATAAAGAAAACCTACCTCCCCGCCTTTTCCACCATCCCCTTTATTTTTTGGTTCAAACCCGCTTCTGCCAACAACTTTTCCAGCGGCAAATGAAAACGGAAGCGCCAGTAGTGCTGCGGATTGGCGGGGTCGTTGATTTGCTCGTCGGAAGCGGTGGCCCTGCGTAGCCTGGCATCCATGCCCACCAAATCCTGAATGGGGAAAATGGCCCATATACTGGGCGACTGGAAGTGCTGCTGGTTGACGGCTTCCACGATGTCGGTCGTGCATTCGTGCGGAGCGCTCATCTGCGGGTGGAAAAATTGGGCGGAAAACTGCTGGGCAGTGCCGTAATCCTTTTCCCACCAGCCCCTGATGGTCGGCATATCGTGGCAAGAGGGGCTGCAAACGGAAGTGTAGGGGTACTGGCTGGGTTCTCCGAAGGTGGCCAAGCCCTTTGGCATCCGCTGAATTTCCAATGACAGGATGTTGAGGTCTTTCATCACCCCCGGCACCGAGTGCGGTATCATGCCAAGGTCTTCGCCGCAGATGAGCATGTTGGTGGCCTGCAGCAGGGCGGGCAATTTCCACAGGGCCTGTTTTTTCCAAAACTCATCGTGGCGTTTGTAAAAATAATCGTCGTAAAGGCGGTCGAAAATTCGTTTTTCATGTTCGCTCAGCGCTGCGTAGGAATGCGTGGCGCTGAGTGTGATGCGGGGATTGAAGGCCGTGCTGCCGCTGCCGGGTTCTTCGATGAGGAGCACTTCGCCTACCAGGCGCATGAGCGGTTTTTCCAGGTGTTTTTTGGCTGCCAGTTTTTTATCGTTTTCAAAATGCTGTTTGATTTTGACCTGATCGCCCACAAAGTGTTTTAAGGAAAACTGGCCGAAGGCCACCTCGTCGAGGAAGTGCTGGACAACGTACCCGGCATCTTCCCCAAAAATTTCGCCCAAAAAATGCCCCATGATATAGGGTTTTGTATATCGCTCCAGACTGCCGTGCAGCCCAAAAGCCGCCAACTCCTCACGGGTATAGGGCAGCCGTGGGTTGAAGAGTCCCAAGGTACCGATGACCTGGTTGGTGGGAATTTCCCAAATCCTGAAAAAGCCGAGGATGTGGTCAATTCGGAGTGCATCGAAATACAAGCTGAGTTGGGTCATGCGCTTGCGCCACCATTCGAAGCCGTTTTCGCCCATCACGGCCCAGTTGTAAGTGGGGAAGCCCCAGTTTTGGCCGTCTTCCGAATAGGGGTCGGGCGGTGCGCCGGCCTGTCCGTCCATGTTGTAGAGCTGCGGTGCCACCCAGGCGTCGCAACTGTGGCGGTAGATGCCGATGGGCAGGTCGCCCTTCAACACCACGCCGTGCTGGCGGGCATATTTGGTAGCGCCGAAGAGTTGCCGGTGGGCGTGGTATTGGATGAAATAGTAAAACGCCACCTCGTCAAAAGCGGTGTATTTTGGCTGGCAAAGCTCATCTATAACCGATGGTGAAAATGCAGCATATTTTTTCCATTCCTTGAATTTCACCGTGCCGTTCAAGTCCCGCAAATGGCAGAAAGCAGCATAGGGCTTGAGCCATTCCGCATTTTTTTCGATAAAATCCTTTGCTTCTTTATCTTTAAAAAACGCCGCCTTTTCCTGCTCGAACAACAGGCGCAGAAACTCAAATTTTGCATTTAAAACCTGCTCGAAATCAACTGTTTCCAGCTTGTTTAATTCGGCAATCGTCTTTTTCAGTTTAGCCTCCGCCCTTTTGTCTTTTATCTTCGCAATGGCTGGCAGGTTCACGTACATGGGGTGCAGCGCAAAAACAGAAATGGCGGCATAAGGGTAACTGTCCGTCCAGGTCATAGTGGCCAGGGTATCGTTGACGGGCAGCACCTGCACGAGCTTCATGCCCGTTTTCACAGCCCAATCCACCAGCAAATGGATGTCCGTGTACTCGCCGATGCCCATGCCTTTCTCGCTGCGCAGGGAAAACACCGGGATGGCCACGCCAGCCCCTTTCCACAAGTCCTTGCCATATTTGAAGTGTTCGTCGGTACGCACCACCGCATTCCCGCCAGCCGAGGGAAAAGTAAAATATAGCTTGCGGTTTTCGCCTTCCTCCCACTGAACGATGCGGCCAGTTGCAGGGTCGTAAGCGGCGTATTTGTACTCCAGATCCAGCCAATTTTCACCCACTTCGATTTCGGCCTGCCAGGTCGGGAAATTTTCATCCGACATCACCAGTGGATTCACCCATTGGCCCAGGAATGGGTGGTTTCCCAAAATACAAAACTTCAAATGCTTCGGCAGCGCAGCGGCGTAGAGCTGGAAAACCGCCTTGTTTTTCGAAGCGGTTTTTTTGGTTTTTGTAGGCTTTTTTGTACTTGCGGCAGGGCTGCTGTTATTTTCCCTTTTAAAAATGACATCCTTAAAAGCCGCTGTAAAAAACGCCTGTTCCGCCTCGTAGGAGGGCCGCCAATAATCCTGGAAATAGACCTGTTCGGCACCAGCAGGAAGCAACATCGTACGGAAAGGGCCATGTTCCTCCACCCAACCATCAGGCGTTTGAAGGGCATATTTGTATTCAATGCGTTCACCCTCCCGCACCGCCGTGCTGGCGAGCCAGTTGGCATCGTCGTAGGTGTTGCAGTGGATGGTCTCTTCGCTGCCGTTGCGGCGCAATTTGATGGCAAGGTGTTCCCCATGCCTGGTGCCGTAGTTGATGTGGAAATTGGCGATCATGTCCTGATAGGAAATTGGTGATGAAATGGGGGCAAAAGTATTGAAAGGGAGGGGAAAGTGGGAGGTGGGTTGGTGTTGCTCTGGAACTTTAATTTGAAGTGATTTTCAAACTAAAAACAGCCCCGCAAGTTATTGACCTACAAGGCTTTCGATTTTTTGAAAGCGGTCTGGACGGCGGCCCGTCAGCGGCCTTCCCGATTGGCATCGGGAAAGAGGAATGAGAGCCAACCCCACCTACATCTTCTCCCAAACTTGGCCGTCCGTCGTCAGGTAGCTTTTTGCAATATCCACCATCATGCAGGAGTGGACGGGAAGGATGCCCACCAAGCCGCCGATTTCCAATTTTTCAAAAAAGGAAGGAGTGCAGTGAATAATGCCGTGTTCTTGCGAAAGCGATTTCACAACACAGCCTTCTTCGGGCATCTCCCAGCCATGTTCTTTAAGAAAAACAGGCAAACCATACATTTCCTGGCCTTCCGACAGCAGCCTGTCCTTTGACAGATGAACCCCGCCACCATAGATGATAACTTCTTGACGGTCAGCATGTTTGGCAACTATCGGACAAGCCAGTGCTACGGCAATATTCTTCATCTCGCAGCTCCCGATTTGTACCTGCATCACATCGTAAAAAGGGAAATTACCGGGGCGGATTTCGTCTATCCCATCCCAATTTTCTGCCAGCGAGCAGGTGGGCGTATCGCCGGGCGAAAGGAGCAGTTGGGGGAAACGCTGGCGGTATTTTTTTTTCAGCGCCCGCAAAACGGCTGTCGTCTCCTCGTGTACTTTTAAAACTTCCGCTTTCGACCTTGCCCGGTAACTGTGGCCGGCATGGGTGAGAAAGCCCATGAACACGAGATTTTTCGCCTTTTCAATTTCATTCAAACAACTTTCAATACCGATTTCATCTTCCGGCAGCAGGCCCGTGCGCCCTGCGCCGACATCTATTTTTATAAAAATTCCCACAGGGCTTTCCAGTTTGTCATTTAAAAAAGCGGCACTTTTTGCATTGACTATCAATAAGTTAAGTGAAATTTTTCCGGCGAGGTCGTTGATGGTTTCCATTTCCCGCAGGTTGACGGGAAAGGCCACTGTGATGTCATCCCAGCCGTCCGAAGCAAAATATTCCGCCATTGACAAGGAAGAAACCGCACAGGTATGCACGCCCAATTCCTTGAAATAGCGGGCGATTTGATGGCATTGGATGGTTTTGAAATGTGGGCGCAGGTGCAGGCCGTGGCGCTTGGCCTTGTCCACCATGCGGCGGATGTTGGCTTGGGCTACTGGCCAATTGAGCATTACGGTGGGAGTAGTGATATTTTGCATAAATGGCTTGGTGAAAAGGAGGGTAATTTTAGTATTTTTAAAATAACTGCCAAGGATAGTTAAAAAAACAACCTGAATCTGCCAATGCGGATTGAAGCGTTACCAATGGACACCAACCCACGGGACAGTTTCTGCTGTCTTGAGTAATAAAGAACACCTATGCAATCCTTGATTACGCTTCTTGTGCTTACTTTATGTTTCACCCCAGTTTTTGCCCAAAAAAAGTGGGAATTTGGGTATGTTGCCAATGTAGGCTATGCGGGTATGATGAAAAAAGAAGATTGGGAAAAAGAAGAAAAAGGAAGGGTGAAAGTAAGGCCCGGTTTATCCTATTCTCTGGGAGTAGTGGGGGCATACAGGTTCTCGCCAAAGGTGTCGCTGGAAATGGGATTTCAGTACAACAGTTTTTCTTTTCAAAAACAAAACAGGAGTCAGAACGGGTTGGGGGTCAATCAACAAGTGGACGTTCAAAAAATTCACATAGATAGGTTGTTGATGCCTTTCAACCTGCAATTTCAATGGTCAGAAAATGGGCGGAATGCCTTTTATATCGGTACAGTTTCCGCATACAATTTTTATTTCTACTATCTGGAAGAATCTTATCGCACGGTAGGCGGAAAAAAGCAAGAAATGACCAATTCAAATTCCTTGTCCAAAGAAGATGGAGCGAAACTGGACAAAAAAGTAGAATTATTGTTCAACCTTGGCCTAAGCCTCCGTCCCAGTAAATATTGGCAAGTCGGGATTGATGCCTTCGTACCCACCTATTCAAACAGGATTATTGTTAGAAATTATAGTGATTTTATAGGATTTTATAATGTCGAGCAAAGCTTCAACAACTTTTCCCTCACGCTTCGTTCTTTGTTTTGGATCAAATAAGCCTATCTGCCCAGCCCTGCCATTTAGTTCCCCATCTTGCAATCTGCACGAAAGAGGCCAATTCCTGCCGCTAAATCTCCCATAACTTCTAAATTTAGCCCTTCCTATTTTTCCTGTGCCGGGTAAAGGCACTTATGATTATTTTATTAAAGCCCAAAGCAGATGCCCAATATTTTTACTTCTCAACGCAGGTTTTTTTCAAACCTATTTTTCCTGTTTTCCGCTGTTGTTTTATTTGGCCAAAAACAAATCAACGGCACCATCACCGACGCCAAAACAGACGAGCCGATGGTCGGCGTGAGTGTTTTTGTAAAAGACAGCCCAGGCGAGGGGACCATCTCCGAGGTGGACGGCAGCTACCAACTGACCGTGCGGGGTGCTGGGACAGTCCTGATTTTCAGCTTCGTGGGCTATGAAATATTGGAAGCTCCAGTGGGGGAGGGGCCGGTTTTGGACGTGGCCTTGCAGGAAAATGCCCAACAGCTCAACGAAGTGGTAGTGACGGCGCTGGGCATCAAACGGCAAAAGCGGGAACTGGGCTATTCCACGGAAAGCTTCGGCGGCGAGGAAGTCCTTTTGTCCAATACCCCCAACGTGGTGAGCGCCCTGAGCGGCAAATCCGCTGGCGTCCAGGTCACCTCGCCCAATGGCGTGGACGGCGGCACGACCCGCATCGTCATCCGGGGCAACAACAACCTCGACGCCAACAACCAGCCCCTTGTGGTGGTGGACGGCGTGCCATTGGAAAATGACCCCGGCCTCACCGATATTGGCCGTGGCGTGGACTGGGGCTCCGCCATCAACAACATCAATCCCAACGACATCGAAAGCATCAACATCCTGAAAGGGCCTACCGCTTCAGCGCTCTACGGCTCCCGTGGCGGCAACGGCGTGGTGTTGATCACGACCAAACGGGGCGGCAAGCAGCAGGGCATTGGCATCAATTACAACGTGACACACAAGATCATCCAACCTTATTATTATCGGGATGTGCAGAATGTTTACGGGGCGGGCGGCCCGATCAGCCTGCTCGAACCGACACTTCCGACCAACGCAGAGGGTGTCTATGTTTATCCCGCTGAAACACATGCCAACGACGGGCCTTATGGGAAGCCGACCACCGAACTGTTTGGCTACTACTCTACCGGCGTTTCGTGGGGCCCAAAAATGGAAGGGCAGCAAGTGCTTTGGTGGGATGGGGAAATGCGCCCTTACGACCCGCAGCCAGACAACCTGAAACTTTATTTTAGCAACGGAAACTCCACTACTCACAACCTTTCTTTTTCAGGCGGGGGCAAAATGGGCACCATGCGGGTCTCCCTCACCCGCACCGATCACGAGGCCATCATCCCCAACAGCAACTACGACCAAACAACGGTCAACCTCGGTTCACGCCTCGATATTTCACCAAAAGTACATGCCGATATTGCCCTTTCTTACATCAATTACAACCGCCTGAACAGCCCCACTCTTGGCGACGACAACGAGAATTCCTTCGGCAAGGGCATCCTCTACAGTTGGCCCCGCAGCTACAAGGGTTTGGAAAAAGAAATAGACATTTTGCCCGATGGCACACAGAACGACTATGGGGGAAAATACCCTTTCACATTTGCCCCGCCACACCTATGGTGGAACACTTATAACAACAACACGGAACTCAGCCGCAACAAGCTCATCGGCGCATTGGCATTGACCTACGAAGTGACCCCCTGGCTGAACCTGACCGGCAGGGTAGGGACGGATTTTACCCTCAACCAGTTTGAAACCAGGAACAAGCCGATTGATAACCTGGGCATATTGGGTGGATATTATTCTAATGAACTAGGCAAAGACAACGTGCAGAACAACGAATTTCTGGTGACGGCTTATAAGGACAAGATTTTTCATTCTAAACTCAATGCACGCCTATCCTTTGGCGGTACGCAATGGAGGCGCAACCTTTATGCTATAAAAGGACAAGCAAATGATTGGGTAAATCCTTGGTTAAACGCTTTCAATAATTATGAAGAGGTTGATACCAGTTATTTTGCAAAAGAGCGGCGTTTTGAAAAACGGATCAATTCACTTTACGGCTTTGCCAACCTAAGTTATGATGATTTTGTGTTCCTGGAATTAACTGGTCGCAACGACTGGACCTCATCACTTCCATCCAGTGCCAATTCCTATTTTTATCCCTCGGCTTCGCTGAGTTTTATTGCCACGAAGGCCCTCGATTTTAAATTGGACTGGTTGAGTTTTTGGAAAATCCGGGGAGCTTATGCGCAAACGGCCACCGATACCGAGCCTTATCAAGTTGATTTTGTTTACACAACATCCACTTTTGGCGGAAACCAAACTGCCTCTCTCCCTTCGACTATTCCTCCCATTGCCTTGCAACCACAAAAAGCCAACTCCTATGAAATCGGAACAACCATTGGGCTGTTCAACGACAGAATCAACTTTGATTTCACCTATTACTATATCCGTTCTTTTGATCAAATCCTTGACTCGCCACTTCCTTCTTCATCAGGTGCCAATCAAATACGCATCAATACAGGCAATCTTGAAAACATAGGTTTTGAAACCATTCTCAATGCTACAATTATCGAAAACCGTAATTACTTCTGGCAAATCGGTTTCAATTTTAGCCGTAATCGAAATAAAGTGTTCAGTCTCGGCGAGGGTGCAAAACTCCTCGAAATAGCAGACATCTGGGGCTTGAACGGCCCCGCTATCACCGTGCGGGAAGGCGAGGAGTACGGCACTATCATCGGCTACGACTACGTGTATCACGAAGGCACAGGCAAGCCCATCCTCAACGAAGACGGCACACTGTACAAGATTTCCGAAAGCCGGGTGCCCATCGGCAACGCTTCGCCCGATTTTATCGGCGGCTGGACGATGCGCCTTGGCTTTAAAGGATTGACCCTCAGTACATTGGTGGATACAAAATGGGGCGGCGACATTTACGCTGGCTCCTACGTCATCGGACTGCAAACTGGCCAAAGCCCCGAAACCCTGCCCGAACGCATGGGCGGCGGCCTGCCCTACACCGACCCCGAAGGCAATGTCCGCAACGTCGGCGTCATCCTCGACGGGGTCTATTCCGATGGCACGCCGAACGACAAGGTGGTACATTATTATTTTAAATACATCGGCAACACGGGCGGTTGGGGCCGTTTCATTTCCACGCCCGGCATCAAGGAAAATACCTGGGTGAAAATGCGGGAAATCGCCCTGTCGTACCGTATCCCTTCGAAGTTGAGCCAAAAGACAAAGGTCTTCCAGGATTTGACCCTCTCGCTGACGGGGCGGGACCTGTTTTACATCTACACTTCCTTGCCCGACCGCATTAACCCGGAAGGTTCCAACGGGGCGGGCAATGCGCAGGGTTTGGAATGGGCGTCGTTTCCCGGCACGAGGAGTTTTACGATGGGCTTGAATGCATCGTTTTGAAATGATGGGCTACCGGCATTGCGTCCTTGGCGGGACGAGTACAGCATCCTTGACATTTGGCTACCGACATTGCGTCCCTAGCGGGACGGAATCGGTAATTTGGACATTTGGCTACCGACATTTAGTCCCTAACGGGACAGGGGCACTATAGACTGTCCAATTTGAAATAGACGGAAAATCAGAAGGAGCCCCGCTTGGTCCGTCCCGATTGGGTCGGATTGTGGGTAGCCACGATGCGGATCTCGTGTTCCGTCCCGATAGGGACGCAATGTCGGAGCGTTTGAAATAGATGGAATATCAGAACGGGCCCCGGTCGGCCCGTCCCGATATGGACGGAATGCCGGTAGCCACGATGCGGCCCCGTGTTCCGTCCCGCTAGGGACGCAATGTCGGAGCGTTTGAAATAGATGGAAATCAGAACGGGCCCCGGTCGGCCCGTCCCGTTAGGGACGGAATGTCGGTAGCCACGATGCGGCCCCGTGTTCCGTCCCTATAGGGACGCAATGTCGGAGCGTTTGAAATAGATGGAATATCAGAACGGGCCCCGGTCGGCCCGTCCCGATAGGGACGGAATGCCGGTAGCCACGATTCGGATCTCGTGTTCCATCCCTATAGGGACGCAATGTCGGAGCGTT
>JBGSKQ010000089.1:0-39022 GCA_041741095.1 Saprospiraceae bacterium | reverse complement strand
GGGTGGGCGGGTTATCAAACCCGTTTGTTCCGAAACAGGCGGTTTTGATAACCCGCCCTCCCGAAAGGAGACTGCTACATCCGGTTGTACCGCTGTTCTTTCGATAAAATCTGATTATCAATTATTTACAAAGGTTTTAATCCCGACCTCACGTTAAATAACGTGAATTATGGCATCAAAAATTACAGGATGGAACGCGGATTGGGCGGATGAGGCTGATTTACACGGATTTTTGGGCTTCATCAACTTTATAATCAGCGGAAATCCGCTCAATCCGCTTGATCCGCGTTCCAATCCTGTCATAAGGGTTTATAAGTCATTGGTTTTCAATAAAATAATCCCATAACTCACGTTAAATAACAAGTTTAGTTTTTTAGAATGATTTGAAAAAACACAAAAACACCCAAACACCTAAACACAATCCTCAACCATCATTCCTCCATTTCAACAGGTTGCATCCCCAACACCCCCTCCGCAAAGGCAAAGGTTTCCCGCCGTACGGTTTTCAAATCCTGGGAATTGATCCTCGACAGCAAAACATGATGCCCAGCATTGGGGAATGCTATTTTTACTTTTTTCCCTTCCGGTGTTGAAATGTGGTCGTAAAACCGCAGCATTTCATTGACCGAAACGACCTTATCCTGCTCCTCCTCGTTTTTATAATAATAGCCTAAAAACAAGGGCTGCTCGATTTTTTTCCAAACTGCCGGTTTCATCGTCCGCTCTATCAAGGATTTTAGGCAGACAAGGCCGCTGGTACGGTAGGTGGTGGTCCAATATTGATAGCCTTCTTTTGGAGGTGAAAACGAGTAATACCTGCCATTCACCTGCTCCGCAATTTGCCTGCCCCAAGGCACGGTCAGCAACTCGCTCAATGGGTCGTATATGTCTATGTTCGGCGAGAACAGCAACTGGGCATGGACAGCTTCGGGGTTTTCGGCAGCCAAGTAAATAGATAAAGTGCCGCCTGTTGAACAGGACATCAAAATCACCTTTTCGCCCAACAACTGGCCGATGGCCAAAGCCTCTTTTGCAGATTCCAGCAATTCGTTGGGCGTCAGTTCGGCAAAAGATTCCCGGCTATCGAGGCCATGCCCGGCCAGGAGGGGCAGGTAAAGGTTGCAGCCGTATCTTTTGGCGAATTCTTTATGGATAGGGTCGCCCTCCACTGGGCTGGCCGACCATCCGTGCAGATAGACCACGCTGTAGGGCGTTTTGCGGATACTGTCTGCCCAAACAATGCTGCCGCCGTTGCCGGGCCGCAGGTTTTCAAGGCTTAAATCCTTTTGGTGGATAAAACTGTCGAGCTGCTCCAATGGCATGTCAAGGGCTTTCAACTGGCCGTCCAAAGGCGGAAAACCGGGCCGGGGCCCGACCAGAAAAGCACTAATCACCAAGCTTGGGAACAAAAAGCGTTTACGGATTTTCATATTTTCAAAATATCATCAAATTACCTCTGCCACCACAAAAATACTGCCGCCAACGAATATCAAATCATTGGGCCGGGCCTTTCGTTTTGCGGCAGACAAGGCTTTTCTGACCGAAGCGTAACTTTTGCCATTTAAGCCAAAACGGGCGGCTGCTGCTTGCAATTCTGCTGCTTCCATGCCTCGTGGGATATTGGCTTTTGCAAAATAATAGCTGGCATTTTGAGGCAACAAGGCCAGCACCTTATCGGGCGATTTGTCATTGACAACGCCTATTATAATATGCAAGTGATCAAACTCCAAAGTGGTTAAACCCTGCATAGCCAAACGGACTCCGTCTTCGTTGTGGGCACTGTCGCAAAGGATTCGTGGCTGTTGGCTGATGAACTCCCAGCGGCCCATAAAAGCTGAATATTTTTTCAGGTTTTTCAATCCTTCTTGTACCTCGTGATTTGCAGTGGGCGAAAGGGCAGGGTAGCGGACATCAAGGATTTCCATTGCCTGCAAAACGGTGCAGAGGTTTTTTTGCTGGTATTCTGCTGTATGTTGCAGGGCAAGGCTTTCAATAAATAGCTGGCCATTTTTCCAGATTTTATAAAATGCCAAATCGCCTGTTTTTTTCATCAATTCTGCCTTGAAATGCTGGTCGGCAAAAACGATGGGCGATTGCATTTCATTGGCTTTTTTTTCAAAAACATCCTGCGTTTCGGCCTGCGTTTCACCAATCACCACGGGTATTTTGGGTTTGATGATCCCTGCTTTTTCGCCTGCAATCAGCGGTAGTGTTTCGCCCAGCAAATTTGTATGATCGTACCCAATGTTTGTAATGATGCTCAACAGTGGGTTGATGACGTTGGTGGAATCCAATCTGCCGCCCAATCCAGTTTCAATAATGGCAATTTCCACTTTTTCTTTGGCAAAATAATCAAAGGCCAGGGCGACCGTCCATTCAAAAAAGGAGGGTTTTAAGGCTTCGGAAAAAGTGCGGTGTTGTTCCACAAAATCCACAACTGCCTGCTTGGAAATGTACTGCCTGTCAATTTTGATGCGCTCCCGGAAATCACGGTAATGTGGCGAAGTGTATAGCCCAGTTTTTAAACCCCGTGCAGTAAAAACGGCGGCCAGCATGTGCGCTACCGAGCCTTTACCATTGGTGCCAGCGATGTGTACACTAGGGAATTTTTCTTGCGGTTGGCCAAGGTGCCCACAAAATGCGAGCGTATTGCCCAAGTCCTTCTTGAAGGCTGCCGGCCCGATGCGGTGGAACATGGGAAGCTGCGCAAAGAGGTAGTCGAGTGCTTGTTGGTAATTCAATTACAAATGATGAACGCCTGCCTGTCGGCAGACAGGATGAACGAAGAATTACTTTTCTTGAATGGCTTATTGCTTGGAAGCAGTGGCCAATTCCTTTTTTTGCCAGGCGGCATAGGAGCGGAAGGCTTTCAGCACATTTTCGGGGGCTGTTGAAAGCTCACCTTTTTTGGCTGTTTCGAGCCAGACTGCGGGACTGTTTGCATCCGTGGCAGATTGCTCCGCCCCAATAGCCTTTTCCATATTATCTACCAGCACCTTGCGGATGGATTCCATGCTTTTCAGTTCGCCCTCGTCCAATGCCACTTCGAAGCGGTTGAGGTATTCTTCAAAATTGGCAAGCTGGCCTTTTTTGATGTCCAGTTGCTGCTCCGGGCTTGGGCTGCGCTCCATTTCCTGGGCTGTGCAGAAAAAAGGCAGGGCTATCAACAAAAAGAAGGGGAAAAATTTTTGTCCTTTCATAAAAAATGGATTTTTTTCGACCGTCAATTGATAAAGGTCAAAATTACGCTGGCCAAAATAGAACAACAACAGCAAAAATGTTTACAGAAAAACATTTCCTCGGTTCCATCAGCGGGGAAGAGCTTGATAAATACCTGGAAAATGCCTGGTACCGCATGGGGCAGGCCATATTTACCTGCCATTTTTTGTTTTTTGAGGAAAAATTATTTTCCCCCATTTGGACGAGGCTGCCCTTAAAAGGCTATGAATTCAAGAAGCGCCTCCGCAAGTTGAAGACCCGCAACGACCAGATGTTCAGCACCCTTGTGCGCCCGGCCCAGATAGATGAAGAGAAAGAGGCGCTATTTCAGGTGTATAAAAACAACTTCAATGGCATATTGTCGCCAAGCCTAAAAATCAGCCAGCAGGACAGCTTCGACTACAACATTTTTCCCACTTACGAAATAGCCATTTATCACGGCCAAAAACTGGTTGCATTCAGTTTTTTTGATGTAGGAAAAAACAGCCTGGCCAGTATCAAAGGTGTTTATGATCCTGATTATGAAAAGTACAGTTTGGGCTTTTATACCATGCTCAGGGAAATACAATACGGGCAGGAATTGGGTTTTGAATACTACTATCCAGGCTACATCGTTCCCGGATTCCCCAGGTTCGATTACAAAACCCGCATCGGGCAGGAAGGGGAAATTCAATATTACAACCTAAGAAAAAATAGCTGGCTGCCGTTCAATGAATTAGGCATGGACGACATTCCCGTCCATTTGTTGAGCCAAAAACTAATAGACGCTGGCAGGGCCTTATCACAGCAAAATGTACAATGCCAGGTACTTTTTTACCCTGCATACGAAGCAAATATTTTTGGATATGGCGATGAGCGCTTTTTGGAGTCGCCGCTTTTTTTAAACTGTTTCAGCAATGTTTTTCCACGCCCCCGCTTCATTGTTTATTTCGACATCTGGAAAGAAAAATTTATTTTCTGCCATTGCATGCCCGTAGAGGATTTGGGATTTTACTTTGAATATTCCATGCAGTTCGACACTGGGGATGCGAAGCATTTTTTGGATTTTATCCTCAAAAAAACCGTAATAGCAGAGACAAGGGACATACAGGAAATCGTGCGGCTGGCGGTTGACATTTCCAAGCTGCTGAAGCCGACCTCCACGATGCACCGGTTTTTGAAGTAATTTCAGACCACCTCCATCTCCACTTCTACAGTTTCCACTACTTTGTCCCAGGAGATGGCCTTCTCCAAACCGTAATTGTCCAAACGGTTGTGGTAGAAGTACAACAACTTGAAATCTTCACTTTCCAATTGGCCTTTTTTATTGAAGACCAGCGGCTTTTCTACATGATAAACGCCCAGGTTCCTCACCCCGTCCTCTATCAACTTGTCCACCTCATGGAAGATTTGTTTCGACAATTTGATTTTACCGTCCTTGTTCAGTTCAATGAGTCTATCCTTTATTTGGCCCACCACGTTGCGCATGAGTTCCATGTTAAATGTATAGTCGTCGGTAGGCAGCCTAAGCATCCCAAACAAATCAAGTTTTGGGTTTTGGTTTTTTAAAATATTGAAGGCGGCGTAAGCGACCACATGGCTTGAAAGCACGATGTTTTCTTTGAAATACCGTTCAACCACACGGTCGGCCAGCATTTTGGTATATTCGTTTTCCCGCTGTAAGTCCCCCGTCACTTTACCGTCGGTTATAAAATATTCCTTAACGTTCACCTGATGTCCAAAACGGTCGTAACTGGTGCCGTTTTCGTCAACAAAATTGCCCATGACATCCAGGGGTTTGCCAAACGACAAGGTGATTTCCGATGGTTGGGCAAAGAAGTTCCAGCCAAATTTCAACAGCTTGCGAAGGCTGTAAAATTCATCCCGTGCTTTCATGTAGCGTTCCTTTCCGACGTATCGCAGGTACTGTTCAATCAGGTATTTTGCCTCCAAAACCACATGGTAGCTAATGATGAGCGGCACGATAAATACTTTTTCGTCGGTACCTTTTTGAAAATTGACCCTTTGCGCTTCGAGAGCTGTGCCGAGCAATCCCATTTTCAACTTGTCTTCCAACGCCCCCGACCTGCTGCGGGTGCCGCCAGGGAAGAAGATAGTATTGGTGCCACGCTGGATGGAGAGGTTGGACATGGTTTTCAGGGTCTCCAAATAAATAGCATTTTTCTTGCGGCGGTCCACACGATAGGCTCCGAGCCTGTTCATAAAATAGGCGGTGTACCCTGTGTTGTAGAGGTTTAGCCCTGCGCCATAAGAAAAGGAAGGCAGGCCCAAAATTGCGTCCATGGCATAGCCTATCAGGATGGAGTCAAGGTTGCTGGAGTGGGTGGGCACGACGATGACAGTGCCTTTCGTCATCAGGCTGCGCAGTTTTTCGATTTCGCCTCGGGTAAGCAGGCGTTCATATACTTTGTATTTGGTGCCAAAAATGCGCTTCATGTTCCTGCCAGCCGCCGTGTTGAGCAGGCGGTTGAAAAACAGGGTCAGGAATTTCCGGGCGAACAAAAAAGTGGGGATGCGAAAGGTACCAACTATCTCTTCGGCATACCGGTGGATGATGGTGCGCAGGACGGCCTCAGCAGCCGCCTTTTGCTGCTGGCTGTCAGTCACAGGCGACTTGCCCAGCAGTTTTTTGCTCATTTTTTTCCAAAAAAGGCGTTCGTTCGGTGGATCCACCTTCCAGGGCTCTTCCTTGATACGGATACGTTCAAGGTAAATGGTTTTGGAAATAATATCGTTCAAATCGTTGCCGTGGAGTTCCATGAGCCGCTGATAAGTGAACTCCTCTATTTCTTCCACAAAGTTTTTCCTGTCCGACAAAAGTTTGAAAATAGGCCACTTTTCTATGTCGGATATCACATGCTGATATACTCTTGAACCTTCGCTCATTGCTGTTTTTTGATAAATTGCTGATGACGAATCGTTACACTCGGCGCTAACATTTAGCAGGCTGCTGTTACTATAAAATCAACCTTGCACCGCTTTGTTTACACTGTGAATAAAATTCAAAATTTCATCTTTTCCCACTCTTTTTGTGGCTGAGGTAAGGAACTGTTGAGGCAAGGTTTCCCATTCATTCAGGAGCGTATTTTGGATGTCCCCTATTTGCTGGTTGATTTTATTGTTGCTCACCTTGTCCGTTTTCGTGTAGGCAATTACAAAAGGAATCAAATTTTCCCCCAACCAATTGATGAACTCGATATCCCGTTTCTGGGGCGGCACGTTGGCATCCACCAGTACAAATGCACATTGCAGGGTAGTCCGCTCCGAAAGGTATTCTGGGATCATCTTCCCGAAACTGGCCCGGATGCTTTTGGAGCGCTCGGCATAGCCATAGCCTGGCAAGTCTATTAAGTACCAACTGTTGTCAATAAGGTAAAAATTGATAGCCTCGGTTTTTCCCGGTGTTTTAGAAACATGGGCCAGGTCTTTTTTCCCGGTCAGCATATTGATTAGGGAGGATTTACCCACATTCGAACGGCCAATAAATGCAAATTCGGGCAATTTGGCCGGTGGGCATTTTTTGATATTGGGGAAACTGCCGATGTAAGTTGATTCTTTGATATCCATATCCTGGTGATTGTTGTCAGTCGGCAAATGTAGCCTAATTTGAACTAATCATTGTGTAGGCCTTTCTTGTTTAAATACTGCTAATAACCGTTAAAACAGGGTTAAATGGGTTTCTTCTACTCAATGAACAAATACTAAAATCGGATGACCAAAGCGTTATAGCGGCCTCAACTAAAACATTGCAACCATGAAGAAATCACTGTTTTTATCCCTATCCCTGCTTTTCTTGTCCCTCACTGCCTTTTCTCAGGTAAAACTGGGCATCAAGGCGGGCTTCAGCACCGACCAACTCGACCGTGAAACCGTCAACGCCCAAGGCTTGAGCATTGCCATCAAAGATGCCAACTACGGCGTGCATTTTGGGCTGATGGTTAAGGCGAAGTTGGGCGACCGGTTTTACCTGCAACCAGAAGCACTGGTCAATTCCAATTCAGTTGACTATACCGTGAACGACGTATCGGATGGTCTGGTCAATAGAGTGCTGCGTGAAAGGTACCAAAACCTCGACCTGCCCTTTTTATTGGGCTACCAACTTGGGCCTTTGCATTTAGAAACAGGCCCTGTCGGCCACCTGCACATTGCCAGCCAAACGGAGCTGGACGAAATTGGCGGCTATGAACAAAGGTTCAACAACTTCACCCTTGGCTACCAGGCGGGGGTCGGGCTGGACATCTGGAAACTGACCGTCGGCGTCCGTTATGAAGGCAATTTTACTGATGCCGCCGACCACATGCGCATTGGCGATCAAAAAATCAATTTTTCCCAAACCCCTTCCAGATGGGTCGTGTCGGCTGGTTTTTATTTTTAACTAACGTCCAGCTTTCATTCCAAGAAAGTATGGCAACATGTATAGCACACAACGCAGCTTATTTCCCGCCAAGTTTGCAAAGGATACGCCAAGGGCCGCTTAGCGATACTTTGCGTATCCTTTGCAAACTTTGCGGGAAATTCAAAACATACTGGCAGGTTTGATCAAGCACCCTCTCGCAGCGATTTAGCTCTTGGACAAAAGCCAATAGCAAACCGCCAGAAACATAAAACATTGCGCCTCTCAATAAAAAATTAATATCCCTCCCCGATGGGGAAAACGGCTGAATTCCGTTTTCTCCTTTTTTTGTTTTACCAGTAAACTTCAAATTATTCCCAGCGCCAATAAAAACTTCTCCACAATACAACCCATTCGTTACCCCAACAACACCTTATTTTGTCACTTCGAAATCGAATAATTTTAAATGACTACTCACATCGGAATGACCGAAACAGAACTTGTCCAATCCTGCCTGAAAAACGACAGGGTGGCACAAAAAGACCTGTACGACAAGTACAAGAAAGCCATGTACACGCTTGCCTACCGCATAACGGGTGATTTTGAATCGGCCAACGATGTGCTGCAAGACGCTTTTGTGAAGGTGTTCAAAGGGCTTCCGAGCTTCAGGGGTGAATCAACCCTGGGCGCCTGGATAAAGACCATCGTAATCCGTACCGCCTACTCTTACCTGCGAAAAGACAAGATTTTCTTTGAAGACATTGAAAATGTAAATCTTAAAAACCATTTGGACTGGGGCCACTACCTCGACGCCGAATACCTTGAAAAAGCCATCCTCTCCTTGCCGGAGGGCTACCGGACTGTGTTTGTATTGATAGAAGTGGAAGGTTACGGCCACAAAGACGTGGCGGAAATGCTCGGAATATCGGAAGGCACCTCCAAGTCGCAGTTGTTTTACTCCAAAAAACGCCTGCGTGAAATGTTGAAAAATAACGGCTATTAATAAACCATCATGGAAGAGTTCAATAAAAAAACATTGATTGAGGCACTTTCATCGCTGCCGGACTACGAGCCAAAGGAGGAGCTTTGGGATCGGATAGAGGCGGCGGCAGAAGAAGAGTCTTTATTGCCAAAATCAGCCTATAGGTCACTCCCTGCCTACGATCCACCCGCCACCGTTTGGCAGCATATCGCCCGAAAACTTGACCAGCAGGCATCGGAAAAGGGTAGGGTAGTACCACTTGTTTGGCGCAGGGCCTTGGCAGTGGCCGTTTCCCTGGCTTTTATTGTTTTTTCTGTTTTAATGCTGAACAACCAGCCAAAAGGTACAGAGGAATACAGCCTTTCCTATTCAACCGAAATGCCCGACCCCTTGCTGGTGAAGCAGGATTGGGATGAAGACGAGGAGGCATTTCAACAGTTCCTCGAAATTTGCGAAGCCAAAAAATACATCTGCGAACAGCCGGCATTCCGCCAATTGCAATCCGAACTGGAAGAACTAACCGACGCCAAATTGGCCTTGAAAGAAGCCGTGGGCGACTATGGTACTGATGCTGAATTGGTTACCCAAATCAAGGAAATTGAACTGGAACGGACGGATTTGCTGAAGAAAATGATGGTGATGTTGATTTGAGCCTGTTTGCGAATTTGAAATAAGTTCTACTCCAATTGACCAACAACCAATAACGATCATGAATACATTCCTAAAGTTTTCTATACTACTATTGTGTACTATAGCCGCCCAAAGGCTTTTTGCACAGTCACCCTTGCAGGTCGTCACCAAAACCATTGAAAAAACCTTTCCCTACAAGAATGGAAACGAAGTAAACATTGAAGGGGAAAAGGCCGAAATCCTGGTGGAAACCTGGAACCGCAACGAAGTGAAAGTGCTGGTGGAACTGGTGTCAAAACATCCTGATCGCAAAACTGCCGAGGCCGATCTGGCCAAAATGAAATTCACCAACGAGCAGCATGGCGACAAGCTGTATTTTAGAAATTACATATCAAAGGATGCCGCCAAACCAACCTCCGATCTCAAGGCCATTTACACGATTACCCTGCCTTCCGATTGTCCGGTTTATATGAAAAACAATTTTGGATTGGCTACCGTGAGCAACTTGACCAATGCCCTGCGCATCAACAGCGAATTTTCAAAAATCAACCTGGAAAACCTGAGTGGTCAAATTGGCATCACCACCCGCTTTGGTGATATTGAAGGCAACAAAATTGATGGCTTGGTGAGCATCAATTCTCGCCGCTCGGACATTACCCTGCACGAGATAAAAGGGAATTGGAACATCAACGCCCAATACGGTGTCTTGAAATTTTTTACGAATCCAAGCCCCGAACTGCTGACGATGAACATTGAAGCAGAAAAATCGGACGTGTATTTTTTTGATCCAAAACCCAATTTCTATGGCTATACCCTCACGGCGCATTATGGCAATATTTCCGTGCCTAACGACTTGAAATTCAACTTCTTGGAAAATTCCAGCCAATTAAAAAAAGCCATTTTTTCCTCTAAAATTGGGTCATCAAATATCTCCATCAAAATATCTTTTGGCGACATCACTATTCGAAATCCTTGACCGAAATCAATCAGCCTGATTTCTACCTCGCAACCTTTCTACCATCCTTTTCGCTGCCCGCTCGGATGCTCCCGATGAGCCGAGTTTTTTTCGCAATTGGCCATACGCTTCCATTATCTGTTCCCGCCTTGGCCCTTCCAAGATTTTTTTCAGTTCATTTTTTAAATTTTCCAAATTAAAATCATCCTGAATAAGCTCCTTCACCAATGGCCCATCGGCAATGAGGTTGACCATTGCTATATATTTTAAGTCCTTGTTTACCAATTGTTTAGCCAAGAGATAAGACAGTTTATTGCCTTTGTAGCAAACCACCTGCGGCACATTGAACAGGGCAGTTTCCAAAGTGGCCGTGCCAGAGGTCACCACCGCTGCATGGGCATGTTGAAGCAGGGAATGGGTTTGGTTTTCAATCAAAACCACAGAAGCATGCTTGGGCAAAAAAGCTTGGTAAAATTCAGTTTCAATGGAAGGTGCCCCAGCCACAACAAATTGATAATCAGGAAAAAATGGCGGCAATTTCAGCATAGTTTCCAGCATTGTTTTTATTTCCTGCCGACGGCTGCCGGGCAAAAGGGCTACAATGGGTTTTTTTTCGTCCAGCTTGTTTTTTTCAAAAAAACCAATATCGGGCTGTTTGCTGTCCACTACATCCAATAGCGGGTGGCCCGGGAAGTCCACTTCCACGCCGTATTTTTTATAAAATGCCTGCTCAAAAGGAAGGATAACGTACAGCCTGTCCACATACTTTTGGATGATTTTCACCCGCCCCGCCTTCCAGGCCCAAAGCTGTGGGGAGATGTAATAAAACACTTTGAAACCGGCCTGTTTTGCCCATTTTGCCATTCGGAGGTTGAAGCCGGGATAGTCAATCAAAATCAATACATCTGGCTGAAAATCAGTGATTTGCTGTTTGCAGTTTTTGAAATTTTGCAGGATGGTGCCCATATTTTTCAATACCTCAGAAAAACCCATGAAGGCCAAGTCCCGATAGTGTTTCAGAACCTTTGCACCTGCTTTTTCCATCAAATCGCCGCCCCAGCACTGGAATACAGCCTGTGGGTCTTCCTTTTTTAAACCCAGCAACAAATTGGAACCGTGCAGGTCGCCGGAAGCTTCGCCCGCAATGAGGAAATACTTCATGTCAAGCCGATTTTAAAAGGTGAAAATGGAACGCTGGAAGTTGTGGCATCTGTCCGATAGTTGAAGGATAATCGTTTACTTTTGGCCGCTAATTTTCGCCAAAGTAAAGCCAAGTTTTTATGCCAGCCAAAGAAGTACATTATTCAGACTACCTGCAATTGGAGAAAATCCTCCACGCCCAGACCCTCGAAAGCGACCTGAACAATGCCCATGCCCACGATGAAATGTTGTTCATTATCATCCATCAGGCTTATGAGCTTTGGTTTAAACAGGTGCTGTACGAGATCGAGTCCATTGCGGACATCATGGGCCAGCCCGCCATTAACGACAACTCGCCGGATTTGCAGACCGTGGTACACCGCCTGAGCAGGGTCGGCACTATTCTGAAAGTGGCCGTGCATCAAATTGACATCATGGAAACGATGACGCCGATGGACTTTCTTGACTTTAGGAATTTCCTGCGTCCGGCTTCCGGATTTCAAAGTTGGCAATTCAAACTGGCTGAAGCCCGGCTTGGTTTGCGCTATACCGAGCGCTTTGGCCAGGAATACTACATATCACAACTCCGCCAAGAGCAAATTGAATTGATAAAGTACTCAGAATCAAAGCCTTCGCTGCTCGATCTGGTCAATACCTGGCTGGTACGGATGCCATTTTTTGACAACGAAAACAACTGGAAAAATTATCAAAGCATCGCAAATGCGGATGCAGATGTCCATCCTTTTTGGGCAGATTATGCCTATTTATACCAGCACAGTTTGATGGACAATGAGCAATACAATTATAAAGTTTTTGAAAAACTGTTTTTTGGAAAGGGCGAAACCGATGATCGTCGCCTTAGTGCAAAGGCTTGCCGTGCGGCCTTGTTCATCAAACTGTACCGGGGCTACCCGGTGTTGCAATTGCCATTCCAGTTGCTCAACTACCTGCTTGAAATTGACGAGCAGCTCTCCACTTGGCGCTACCGCCACATGAACATGGTACACCGGATGATAGGCATGAGGACCGGCACAGGAGGTTCAACAGGCAAAGACTACTTGAAAGGGGCTTTGGACAAGCATTATATTTTCAGGGAAATAGCAGCCTTGACGAGCTTTTTGATTGAAAGGCAAAACCTGCCCCAGCTAAGTTTGGAATTGGAAGATAGGCTCGGCTACCACGCCAGGTAAATTTTTTATAAAACGTATTTGCCAAACAGTACCAGCCACAGCACCACCCAAATAGTGGTCATCACCACAATGCCACGGATGGAATTGGTGAACCTTCTTTTTTGGTAAAAATTCAAAGGAAAAATATTGAGAGCTATGGCAATGATGCCAATCGTGCGCTCCCTGAATTTGGGCCGAAACCCAATATCGCTCACCCAGCCAAATTCTTCCATCAAGCCAAACAGCCCGTACAAGAGCGCAAAGCCAGCCAGTGGCAAAAAAATGCCGATGAAAATGCCCAATGGAATGGAGTTTTTTTCAAACATGCTTTTCGATTTTTGACTGCTTATTGATGAACGTCATTGAATGTCATTAGTCATTGAGGTCATTTTGTTGAAAATCAGCTACTTACTCTTTGTTCACTATCAATTTCAAATGCGATTATCTATAATAGTGGCCCCGAAGTGAATTCGGGATTCTCGCTCTGCTCGAAACTGCCGTCCCGAAGCGAGTTCGGGATACTCGCTGCGCTTGAAACTGCGGACTGATCCCGATGGCTATCGGGAGAAGACTGAAGACTAATCACCCCACCTCCACCTCCGTTTCCAGTGCCTTAAAACTTTCGATGGCTTCATAGCGCGTCAGGTCGTGGCCAGATGGCACTACCGAAATGTAGCCATTTTCCAAAGCCCAAACATCGGTATCTTCCCCCTGATCTTCATTCATAAAATCGCCGGTGAGCCAATAGTATTTCTGCCCCCTGGGATCAATGGATTCTACGTAGCGCTCAATCCAGCGTGCCTCGGCTTGGCGGCATATTTTAAAACCTTTCAGTTTTTCCTGCTCCAGGTTGGGAATGTTGACGTTCAACAGTTTGCAGCGCTTCATGCCATTTTCCAACACAAACTGCATCAACTCCCGCAAATAAGGCTTACAAGCTTCAAAATCGGCATCCCAGGAGTAGTCCAACAAGGAAAAACCAATGGAATTGATGCCCTCCAGGGAAGCTTCCATTGCCGCCGACATGGTTCCTGAATAAAGGATATTGATAGAAGCGTTGGAGCCGTGGTTGACGCCAGACACACACAAATCCGCCATGCGCTCATGCAGGACGATGTGTTTGGCCAGTTTTACGCAGTCAACCGGGGTGCCGCTACATTCATAAGCTGCGATGACATCTTCATAAATATCCACTTTTTTGAGCCTTAAAATGGCATTGATGGTAATGGCGTGGCCTTGCCCGGATTGAGGCGAATCAGGTGCAACGACAATCACATCGCCCAAAGATTTGGCTACTTCTACCAAAGCCCTCAAGCCAGGTGCTGCGATGCCATCGTCGTTGGTGACCAATATCAGGGGTCTGTTTTTCATGTAAAAAATTTTGAGCGGCAAAGGTAAGTAAGTGATGGCTTGCTGTTGTTTTAAAAATTCCGCACCGCCTGCATGAGTTGCAAAAAAGCAGTTTTTTCAGCCATCCTTGTTGGGTCATCCCATTTAAAATGCTTTTGAAAAATATCCAATAAAGGGTCAAGATTTGCTTGGATGCTATGGTAGTCAAAATACAGCCTCCCCGAGCGCCGCTCAAAAAAATCAGCGGGCTTCATCACCATTTCATGTTCGAGGCAGTATTTCAGTTCGCATTTCATCACCGCCAATTCACTGGCGACATCGTGCTCCTTCACGACCGCATGATCGGCTATGATCATGGCGTCCTTGCTATAATTTTCCACAAGGTAGGCTGGATAGTGGGGCGGCAAGCCGAGTGGCTTTATTTTTTCTTGGATAAAATGTTGAAAATCAAGCGCTTCCTTGAAGTTGCTGAAAGGCATCGAAGTCAGCGATATTTCCTTTGTCTGACAAGGCTTAAAGCTTTTATTTTTAGCCATTTGTATCTTTTTAGCAACGAGATTGACCACCTTTTCAGCCATTTTGCGATAGCCTGTCAACTTGCCTCCAGCAATGGAAATCAAACCTGAATCGGCAATAAAAATCTCGTCCTTTCTCGACATTTCCCCGGCTGGTTTTCCTTCTTCAAAAATCAGTGGACGCAAGCCAGCCCAAGTGCTTTCAACGTCACTTTTCGTCAGTCCAGCTTTGGGGAACATGGCATTGGCCGCATCCAATAAATATTCGACATCCGATTCATTGGCAAAAACTTCGTCCAGTTTGTCTTTATAAGGTGTATCAGTGGTGCCAATATAGGTGGCCCGTTGGCGTGGAATTGCAAAAACCATCCTGCCATCCTGCACGTCAAAATAAACTGAATTTTTCAGAGGCAAACGATTATGTGGGACTACTATATGAACGCCTTTTGACAAAAACAACCGCTTGCCTTTCAAGGATTTGTCCAAGTGGCGGAGTTGATCCACCCAAGGCCCGGTGGCGCTCACTACATAATCGGCAGCAATTTGAAAATTCGTTTTTCCAATGATATCGCTGACCTTTGCCCCAACCAGTTCTTCTTGTTGGTAAATGAACTCGTCCACCGAGACATAATTGCAGCAATCAGCCCCTTTTTTAATGGCGGTTTTGATGATTTCAATGGTGAGCCGGGCATCGTCGGTGCGGTATTCGGCATAGAGGCCAGCGCCGATAAGATTTTCTCCTTTTAAAAACGGCTCCAGGGACAAACCTTCATTTTTGTTCAACATCAGGCGCTTGTCTTCATCTTTGACCCCAGCCAGCCAATCGTATATTTTCAAACCAATGGCTGTGGCAAATTTTCCAAAAGTGCCGCCCTTGACAATAGGGAGGAGCATTTTTTCAGGCAGCACCAGATGGGGGGCCAGACGGTGCAGGATGGCTCTTTCCCGGCTCACTTGTTTTACCAGTAAAAACTCAAATTGCTTCAAATAACGCAGGCCGCCGTGTATCAATTTGGTGGATTTGCTGCTGGTCCCGCTGGCAAAATCGCCTTTATCCACCAATGCCACTTTCATTCCCCGTGCCGCCGCATCCAAGGCGATGCCCGCTCCCGTGATGCCGCCGCCAATCACCAGCAAGTCGTAGTGATCGTGCTTTTGTTTTTCAAGCAGGGTAGAACGGTGGTAGCTCATTTGTTTTGAGTATTTTGGCCGCTTAAAATTGGGAACACAGTTGTAAAACTACATTTTTACCGTATATGTCTAAACGAAGGGAAAGACCAATTGATATAGTCTGCGTTGGTGAGCTTTTGGTGGACCTGATCAGCCGTGATTACGCCAATACTTTCGACGAAGTAAGCCATTTTGAACCCATCCAGGGGGGCAGCCCGGCCAACCTCTGCATGAACATGGCAAGGCTCGGAAACCGTACCAAACTGGTAGCCAGCGTAGGTGCGGACGACATGGGGCGTTTTTTGAAAAAAATGGTCGAAAACTACGGCGTGGACTGTACCCACCTCACCAACGTGGATATGCCCACGACTTTGGTTTTGGTGACAAAATCGCAGTATGTTGCCAATTTTGAGGCTTACCGATTTGCCGATTTGATGATCAAAAAAAGCCAAATCCCCACCAATATCCTGCGGGATTGTTCGCTCTTCCACACTACTTGTTTTGCCTTGAGCAAGCGGCCCGCACAAACCACCATTTTACATGCGGCCAAAAAAGCTGCCGCCAGGGGTTGCCAACTTAGTATAGATGCGAATTATGCGCAAAAAATATGGCCCGACCGTGCCGAAGCCCAAAGAATAGTGGCGGAATATTGCAACCTTGGGGCAATAGTCAAGGTCAGTGAGGTGGACTGGGAGCGGCTTTATGAAACGCCGTTGGAAGACCCGAAGGTTGTAGCAGACCATTTCCTGCAATTGGGTGCTTCGGTAGTTTGCGTGACGATGGGTGGAGAAGGATCCTATACCGCATCCAAGCAAGAAAGCCACCTGCTTGCGGCCCGGAAAATTGACGTAAAGGATACCACCGGGGCGGGCGATGCGTTTTGGTCGGGTTTCCTGACCGCTTGGCTGGATGGCCACCATTTGCTGGACTGCACCAAAGCTGGCCGCAGGATGGCAGAAATCAAAATCTCGGCGACCGCCCCGCTTGGTAAAAATGTTGACAAAAATTTGATTTACAGTGATTTATAAAAAATTTAGACATGGTTTTTAAAAGCAATTTCATTCTTTTTCTGTTGGCAATTTCTTTTCAGCCGCTCATGGCGCAGTACCAGTTCACCATGACCAGCGACTGCAATTGCACCTCCATCAAAAACCAGCAAAACACAGGCACCTGTTGGAGTTTTGCCACTTCTTCATTCCTGGAATCGGAATTGATCCGAATGGGCAAAACGGAGTATGACCTTTCTGAAATGTACTTCGTCCGGCAGATTTACCAGGACAAAGCCCAAAATTATCTGCTGCGGCAGGGCAAGGCGCAATTCGGCCAGGGTGGTCTATCGCACGATGTCATCAAGGCATTTGTAGAAGGGGGAGCGGTGCCTGAGTCCGTTTATTCTGGCAAGCTGGCCGGCGATTATGTTTATGATCACACCGAAATGGAAAATGCCCTGAAAGGCATGTTGGATGCACTGACTAAAAGCAAGAGCATCACCCCCAAATGGAGCAACGCCGTTTCTGGAATCATGGATGCCTATATGGGCGAGGTTCCTTCAAAATTTATCTACGAAAAAAAGGAATATACGCCCCAGACTTTTGCCGCCTCGCTCAGCATCAACCCTGATGATTACTTGACTTTTACCTCCTATACCCACCATCCTTTTTATCAAACTTTCGTGCTGGAAATACCGGACAACTGGTCGAATGGTTCCTATTACAACCTTCCGATGGACGAGTTGGTAGAGATTACGCAGCAAGCCATTTCAAAAGGTTACAGCGTAGCTTGGGACGGCGATGTGAGCGAAAAAGGTTTTTCCGGCGGCAAAGGCATCGCCATCATGCCAGTGGACGAAAAGCGGGAAGACAAGTTTGAAAAACCCGGCGAAGAAGTGGCCGTTTCACAGGATCTCCGCCAGTCCAGTTTTATGGACTTCAGCACGACCGACGACCACCTGATGCACATCACCGGCACCGCCAAAGACCAACAGGGCACCCGTTATTTTTATGTAAAAAATTCATGGGGAGAAATCAGCCCGTTCCAAGGGTATGTCTATATGTCGGAGTCCTATTTTAGGCTAAAAACAGTGGCCATCATGGTGCATAAAAACGCTGTGCCAGAGGCAATTAGAAAGAAGATGAATCTGTAGTTTGGAAGGCCTGAAAGGTGCTGCGGTGCCACGAAGAGGCTTTACTTGTTGCTGTGCGGGTTGCCTGTGGCAAGGACAAGGGCGTCGGGACTTTGATAAAAGTGGGAGCAAAAAACCATTAAGCACCCCTCCTCCTCACCTTAAAAAGTGGCCTGTCCAGCCATCGCTCCGGCTTGTCCACAAATTGATTTTGTACCAAAAAAATAAGAATGGCCAAGGCTGCCCCAATCAAGGCTCCTACATACACATCTGGCCAAAAATGCTGCACCAGGAAGACCCTTGAAATACCCACCAATAAGGCCAGGGAGAATAGGACAAGCGTGATTCTTTTTCGTTTCGGCAACAAGAAAATCAACAAACTGTAAATAGCAAAGGCAGACATGGAATGGCCGGACGGGAAGCTGGTGGCACCTGTATGGACGTTCACCCCGTCCACCATCGTTATTTCTGCGATGCGCTGTACTTTTTGGAAAAAAGCGGCTGGCCGATCAATAGCAAAATACATTTTCAAGCCGTGGCTTACACCGAGCACAATAAAACCTGTCAAAGCTATCAACAAAGCATACCTAAACTTGTAGGCCAAGGCTAAAATACCAATCACGACATATACAGGCGGTTCGCCCAATTGGGTGGAAAAACGGAAGAAGTTATTGGCGATGGGTGAACGGTAGGCGTTAAAAAAAAGGATGTCGTTTCCCCTTGTGATCAAGGTCAAAATGATACCCCCCACAACGATGAAAATAAGGAGGAGCAAAAAATACAATTTATTGTTTTTGACCAATACCTGCATTCTAATTAAATTGTGGCTGATAACGTTTTAGGTTGAAAAGTAATCTTTAAGCCAAAGAACGCACTAATAAGCGCCCCTCCTCGCCGCCTTTCCAGATAGCTATCGGGAGCTCGTCGGGGGAGGTTCCGATAGCTATCGGAATTGGGGGCGTTCCGCCCCCAAACCCCCTATTTTCACGCTAAGATGTCAGGAGCTAAAATTGTTTTCCATTGAGCCGTTCAATAAATTTGTGACGGCCAATTCTGGCGCTAAAAGGAGTTGCTCTTTGCCTTTTTCAAAATTGAACAAGCCTTTCAACGCTCATCCGGCGGCGACAAAAATATTCCAAGCCTGATCAAAAAAGCATTGGTAGGTTCTGCGTTGAAAGTTTCAAAATTGTCGGATTTGGTTTCAAAATCTGTACTGAAATTCAACTGGTATCCAATCATTAAATTGGCCCAAATCCATTTTGAAACCATCCGCTCCATTTCCACAGAAAAAATAACTTCGGAATGGTTTAGCGCAATATCAAGGTCGCCGATGCTGGTCTCCGGCACGTCCACACGGTAGCTCTGGCTTTCATATTCAGCTCCAAAAAGCAGGATCGTTTTTTCATCGGCATTGAACCTGCCCATCACGTAGCCGGGAATGGCCGATTCGATGCCCCAGCGGCGGTTGAAGTTTTTATTGAAAAGCACAAAAGGCAATATGTTGTCACGCCGAAAACTTTTGGCATAATTGATCCCAAAGCCCCATTCCATATCGCTGCTTTTTTTGATGGCATACATGCCGAGCGCCTTGTAAATAGCGCTTTTTTGGTCAAAGCTCATGATACCTTTGTAATTGCCGTTGGAAGAATAACGCAGGCGAAAGGCCAGGTACCGGGTCTCGTTCAGCGGCTTGGTGAGGTACATGCTCAACGAACTGCTTTTTAATGAACGGTCGCCCAGTTCCTGGAAAACTTCCTTATAGTCGGGCCCCACTTGCTTAAAGTTGTATTTTTCCAAAAAGTATTTGTAGCCGAGCAAAAGTTTAAGTCCTTCCTTATTGATGACGGGGACTTTCAGGTCAATTTCAAATTGTTGAATCCTGTCCAGCGCGCTGTAAGGTTTTTGAAATACAGAATCCTCCGGCTTGAAATTGCCACCCGACAGATAGGAGTATTTTAGTTCCAGACCTCGGGAGCGGGATTTGTTTTGGACCCCAGGCTCGCATAAACAGCGGACCACAATGCCCTCCTCTGTGGCATCTTCCGGGAAAAAACCGGGCTTGATCTGAGCGTTTGCTACAAAAATCAAGAGCGAAAAAACAATGCAAAGGGTGTATCGCATAAGTGAATGATGAACTATAAATGATGAACGATGCCTGCCTGTTGACAGATAGGAACTTGCAAAACATTGATTAACAGTTTTTTGTAAATCAATTTGGCCTATTTTATTTTTTCAATTTCACTAAAAGGGATTTTATTTTCAAATAACGTCGCTATCGCAAAGGTGTACCAAAGCTGAAAACCGGGTACACCGACTCTTCTTCCGAAAAACTGAACGAAATGGAAATGGTGTAATTTTCATCCAAAGGCGTCAGGTAAAAGCCAAAGCCGTAGCCCTGCTGCCAATCTTTGTCGAGTTCTTCGCCTTCCTGATATACCCGTCCACGGTCGTAGAAAACTTTCACGCCCGCTTTTATGGGTACCACCGCCGTATAGGTGTTGGCAAATTGGTAGCGCAGTTCGGAATTGAAAAACAGCAGCGATTTTCCGGCAAACCTGTTTTCAAAATATCCCCTCAAACCGTTGTCGTTGCCCAGTGTGGGCAATTTGTACCAAGGAATATTGCCATGCCCTTTGGCACCGCCCAGGCGCAGGCCCAAGGTGATGGGATGCCGCACCCGGTTGGAAAAATACTGTTCGAGTGTGGCCGTAAAGATGCCGAAATTTTCATTGTCAAAATTGGTCACCGTTCCATTGTAATAGGAAACCAATGCCCTGGAACCACGGAACGGCAAACCTTTTTCGTCCCTGAAATCCAGATCGAGGCGGGCAACAACGGGCACGATCATCAATTTTTCATGCACACCAAAAAGGCTATCCTGTTCCAGGATTGTGTTTTGAATGACTTTGTGGTCATTTTGTTCAATGCCGATGCCCAAGCGAAATTGGCTCTTTTTCAAAAAATCCCGCAATAGCCCAAGCGACATGTTTGCCCGGCTGACTTTGGCCTCATAAAAATCCTGCTTGAAGAGATCTTCGTCTTTTTCCGTGTCGTTCCCCACGCCAAAAAAGTAATTGTAAAAATCGGGGTCGGAATAGTAAAACTGAGCGTCCACGTCCCATTTGCGAAAAACGTGGTGGAAGCGGGGCCTGTACGACAGATATTTATTGCCCGTGAGCGTAAACCCTGCCCTGAAGCTGTGCTTGCTGGCATAATCCCTTTTGGTAAATTTCTTTCTGGTGAACTGTAGGCCTGCGTTGAATCCCACGCCAGAAAATTTGTCGTAACCAATAAAAAATAAGGGCATGAAATGATCGTAGTCAAAACGCAAGCGGTCGAACTCGTAAAGTTCGCCGTCCCAGTCTTTGACGACTTTTCCGCCCCCTCCAAGTTTAAACTCTGTATTGTTGCCTTTGTCGTAAAGGAGTGTCTTCGCTGGCGAAAGATCATCAAAAACATCATCGCCGGGGCCACCCATCGCCCTCAGTTTTATTTTGCCGGGGCCATCTCCTTTGGTTTGGAAAATATCGTTGCCAGCAAGTCCCCACAAGCGGACTTCATTGGTTTCGGAAGGAAGGAAAGTCCGTTGGTACAGTAGATCCTGGCCTTTTTCTCCAGCCTTTGCATTGTACATTTTTACCAGCAGCGAGCCGTCGGCATTTCTTTCTACTTCAAAAAATTCTTTTTCCGTGGTACCGACTACATCCACTTCCTTGGCCAACAGCCGGTAGTAACGCTGTGCATAAGTTGCCATGTCGTTCAGGCGTTTTTTCAATTTGCTTTCCACCTCCTCGCCTGAAAGCCTGTACAATTCTGTGGGCAGGCTGCGCACGGCATTTTCAATATCAGCATCAGTAATATTTGCCTGGATGAAAGCGGCTTCCTTCATAAAAAGCTGCTTGTCTGCTTCGTTGGCGAGGAAGCGGTCCATGTGCCTGGGCTGGTAGGTCAAACTGAGGATGTCAGGAACCTTATAGCCAAAATTTTCAATATTTAGTACGCCAAAACGGCGGTCGGCCAGCCAGTTCAGCACACCATCCTGCCTGGAAAAAGCATGGTCACGATCACGTGGCACGGGCCTGTAATATCGTTTGCCATCCTGCTTGTACATGGCCCATTTCCAATTGTCTTCGTGCTTGCTCCAGTCGCCAATCCAAATATCGAACAGCCTGGCCCTCACAAATTCATCCAGGGCCACTTTGTGCTTTTGCTCTTCGTACATTTTTTTAAACATGTCCGTGCTTTTTACCACATCGTCAGCGCCAAAAAACTGGCGGCCTTCATTGTCTTCCTGTCCGGGGCTTTCTTCCAACATACCCAGGAGGTTGCCGTATTCTTTTTGAAAAACACCCAACTTAGGGTCATTGGGCAAAATGAAAAGCCGTGGAGTGGCGTGCAGAATGCCTATTTTATCAAGTAAGGGAGAAACAATCATAGCCCCATAGGGGTGCTGTGTAGAAGTCTGATCCCGCAAAACCTCCGCAATAAAGGTGGGCCGCAAGCGATAATTTAAGGCTTTCGCCGGGTCTTTGTCCACGGAACGAAAAGTGTAGGCTGCCCCGTTTGCGGCTTTGAATTTAAGCGAGGTCGTTTGCCTTCCGCCCCCTTTTTTGTTCACGGTCAAGCCGCCAAAAGTAGTGTCGAGGTTGAGATATGGAACCTCGATGGGCATCGTCCAGGTGCTGCGGTAGTGGTTGCCAAACCAAAAGCGTTTCCACAAACCTACATCGTAAGCTGGCCCGGCGGCCACTTTTTTGGGAAAAGGATAAAACAATTGTGTGCTGGTGGTCAGATCGCCCAAGGATTTGCAAGGGGCATAAGCCGTATTGACCAATTCATGGATTGTTTGCGTAAAACTGGTATCACAGGCTGGGTAAAAAAGTATAAAATTGTGGGTTTGGACCAAGGACTCCGGCGTGTTTTTTATAAAAATAGCCTCCACCTCGCCGGAGTTGTAATAGCGCAGTTCAATCAGTCCACTTTGCCTATCGTTAAAAATGGTGTTATAGTCCTTCGCAGCATATTTCGATTTTTCAGGGGCACCGCTGTTCACTAAATAGTTTCGTCCCTGCTGGATGATTTGCTGGTTTTTCTCGTGCCCTGATGCATAGATTAGGTTGTTTTTGAAAAACAGGGTATTTTTCATTTTATCGGAATAACCCTCCAGCCTTGGATTGGACAAATCCCTCACGTTCCCTGCATTCGCATGGTACGCCGTTCTGAAACTGCTGACAATCGGAATAGGTGCCAACAGTTGGTCAACAGCAGAAAAATAGCCGCCATAGTTGCCCAACGAATAGATAGGGTGGTGTGCCACCAACAAAACATTGCGGTCGCTATACTCTCCAAGGGCGTCTTCAATTTCTTCCTTTAGGTTTTCAGGCGACAAGGCTTTGCACAGTGCGTCAGTCGGCTTTGGCTTATCGAATGGATGGTTCCACCATTGCGAGTTTAAAGTGATAATGGCCAGGGAATGTCCAGCTTCCACAATGCCGGGGCCTGGGCAGCCATCTTCGATTGGCCAAAAGATATTGCTTAATTTTTGATCTTTGGCAAATGCTTTCACTCGTTGCCCAAGGTTCTGCACGCTCCGTTCGCCGCCCCTTCGGCTGTCGTTCCAGTCACGGTCGCCAGGTACGAGTATCAGTTGACCGTTAGGGTACTTGCCGACCATCGAAATGAGTTGGAAAATGGGCAAAAGGGCAGCATCGTTGCCTTGCTTTTCGATGAGTTCATCCACCAAATCGCCAGTGAGAATAAGTGAAAACGCCCCGGACTGGGACGAAAAATTGTGATCCAGCTTATTTATAAAACCCTCTTTATCAGTAATATCGGTAAAATTTCCCAGCAGAAAAACACGTTGCTCAATGCTCACGATTTGTCCCAGCAACATGGAAGGGCACAGGAAATAAATCACCAAGAGGGCAAGCTGCCATGCGGAGTAGGGAAGGTATTTCATTGTTTTCGATTTTGGTCGTCTGGCTTTTAAGTAAAAAGTAATAGGTAAAATTGGCGGCTATCAGGAGGGCGGTTATTCTTGTTTTGAGGTCAAAATAAAACTCGTTTCGCCTTTCGTCAATTCATAATTCCAGGCCGTATTGTCATCGAAAACCCTTAGTAGTTTGCCATCCTTGGCCACCACCTGGCTTTTCTTAGAAGCTGCTGTGGTATTTTCCTTAATCAAAATCTCTCCGGCACTCCTGTCTTGGTAAGATGAAAATCCCATAATTTCTGGGCTGTTTTCATTGCCCATCACGAGATAAAGTTCGGAAAAAGTATCCTTGTCCAGGTCCAGCAAAAAAGCATCCCGAACATTGCCTTCCACGTCAAATTCCATTGAAAAACTGCGCTTATTGTTCGTATCGGAAAAAATGGAGATTTTGCCTTTGCCCGATTCTTCCATGTTTACCTTAAAAACAACAGGATCGTCCTTAAACTCTTTACTATAAGGCATTGCCTGGTCATCAACAGTCGCTTTTTCAACAGGCGCTGGTGTACCTGGCGTTTGCACTTTTGCTGGTGGAGGAGGAGGTGACTGTCCAGTGGACTGCTGGCTTTGGGAACAAGAAAAAATAAGTAGCATCAAGCCTATTGGGATGGCAATTTTCATAAAATCAAAAAATTATAGTGGTCTGTAAAATACCCCATGTCTGGCTGTAAATGTAAGCCAATCCTCATTGAAAATAAAATAGAAAATGGGAAACAAAAGCCGATAAAAAAGCCAATATTGAACAAATTGTTTCACCGATTAAAACAATTGGCTATATTGCCGTCTATTCTTTCACAACAACTTGTATTATGTCAGAACTTAGCCTCGCCTTTCTGTTCCTGTTGTTTGGTTTGGTCATCGGTGCTTTGGGGGCCTGGATGATTGCGAAACTAAAATTTTCCGCCACTGCCATCCTTCCCGGTGATATACAATCAAAATACATCAGCAAAGAAGTACACGAATCGCTTCAAAATCAAGCAGATATGTTGCGGGACGACCTGAAGGAAAAAGAAGAGAGCATTATTGCTTTGGAAAAGTCATTGGCGGGGAAAGAGCGGGATTTGTTGTATTTGGAGGAAAAAATGGCGCATTGGAAAGGAGATATTGAGGCCATGCAGGGCAAGGCGAAAGTTGAATTTGAAAATATCGCCAACCGTTTATTGGAAGAAAAATCAAAGAAATTTACCGATCAAAACGAAAGGCAATTAAACGATTTGTTGCATCCGTTGCGGGAAAAGATTAAAGATTTTGGGCAGGACATGGAGCGGCGATTTACCGATGAAGCCAAAGACAAAGTGTCGCTCAAAAAAGAAATTGAACACCTGCGCGTACTCAACCTCCAGCTCAGCAGCGATGCCCAAAACCTGGCCGCTGCCCTCAAAGGCGACTCAAAAACGCAAGGCGATTGGGGAGAAATGCAGTTGGAAATGTTGCTCGAAAAATCGGGCCTGCAAAAAGGCACTCATTTTAGGATGCAGGCCTCATTTAAGGATCAAAATGGCCTGAGCAAACGGCCAGACTTCATCATCCACCTGCCTGAAGGCAAACACCTCGTCATTGACTCAAAAGTTTCGCTCAGGGCTTATGAACAGTTTTATAATGAAAACGACGAAATCCTAAAAACAAAACACCTCAAAGCCCATCTCGACAGCCTCCGCAACCACATCAAAGACTTGAGCAGCAAGGATTACCAACACCTTTACCAAATCAATTCGCCCGATTATTTGCTGCTGTTTGTACCAATAGAACCCGCATTTTCACTGGCTTTGCAAAATGATTCCACCTTATTTGTCGAGGCACTGGAAAAAAATATCGTGCTGGTAACGACTTCCACTTTGCTGGCCACCATGCGCACTGTTTCTTTCATCTGGCGACAGGAACGGCAAAAGAAAAACGTATTGGAAATTGCCCGCCAGAGCGGCCTCTTGTACGACAAGTTTGTCAGCTTCGTGGATGATTTGCAGGTGATTGGCGAGCGCCTCGATCAGGCCCGCAACGCCTGGGACGGAGCCATGAACAAACTCTCAGACTCCAAACGATTTGGGGACACGCTGATAGGTAGGGCGCAGAAAATCAAGGAGTTGGGAGCCAAGGCAACCAAGCAGTTGCCACAAAATTTATTGGAATTGCCGGAAGAGGAAAATGGCTTGGAAATCGAAATGCAGGAAGAAGAATTGGGGATGGAGAAAGTATAAACCTTCCCCATCCTCATTCGATTATATTTGTTTTTTCTGATTTAAACGGTAGGCCAGCACAATCCCGCCCGAAAAATAAACATCGTTTTTGTCAGGATTGCCCGCCTCGCTTACGCCGTCCAAATAGTCCGTCCACACCAAGTGGATGCCATATTCCAGGCCAATATTGAATTGATCCGTGAGCTTGTATTTCAGGCCAAGGCCGATGGGCATGGCAAATTGTGTATTGGAGAAATTGGCGTGATCGTCTTTGTCGGCAGCCGCAGCGCTTCCGGGAGTTACTTTGCTGAAATCTGTTTCGGGGCCAATGATGGCCATGCCGACTCCCAGGAATAAATAAGGCGAAAACTTCCGTTGCAAGGAATCATCCGTTAGGCCTTTTTTACCCAAAAATTCGTATTCACCAATGACGGTAAATTCCATCAAAGGCGATTCAAAACTGATATTTCGCTGTACCAATTCGTCGTAATTGTTGTCATCGCCTGATATTTTCCCAAACAGGAAATTCAAACGGGCATTGAACAAAGGGCTTAATTGCCTCCGGGCAAATAGGCCGGCTGCGAAATTAGACTCCTTGAAAGTGAAGGCTGGTTTTACAAGGTCGCCTCCATAGTTCATCAAACCCAAGTTAATTCCTGCTTCCCATTTTGATTGGGAACTTGCAAAAATGGGCAACATGGCCAGCAAACTGATTGTCAATAAGTTTTTCATAAATTAAATGATTAAGTGAGCGCAATTTTGCCAAATCATTTGGAGGAAAGCTTTGGCAAGCATTGCAGCAACTGGTTGGATTTTTTGTTCGGAGGAAAGAATCAGGAAATGTTAGCTGTATAAGTTGCCTCAAATTTCTATCCAACTACATGGAGGCGAAGGTTAAATTTTTGAATAATCCTATTGGCCTGACATACATTTTTACCTGTCATTAATTTTTGGTGTACATTGACGCCTGGTTTCCAATTATTTATGCCAACCATACTACTTTATGCAAATAACAGGCAACATCATAGATATTCACCAGCGTAGGATTTTCCACGGCTCCGTAATCGTTGAAAATGGCAAAATCAAGTCCATTGAAGAGGCGGCTGGGGTCAGCCAGCACTACATACTGCCGGGTTTTGTGGATGCCCATGTTCACATCGAAAGTTCCATGTTGGTGCCTGCGGAATTTGCGAGAATGGCCGTGGTGCACGGCACGGTGGCCACGGTTTCCGATCCCCACGAAATCGCCAATGTTTTAGGCGGCCAGGGTATCCGTTTTATGCTCGACAATGCCGCAAAAACGCCAATGAAAATTTTCTTCGGTGCGCCCTCCTGCGTTCCGGCCACCACTTTTGAGTCGGCTGGCGCCAACCTCGATGCCGGGTCGGTGGAATATTTGCTTAAAAACCCTGATATATGGTATTTGTCTGAAATGATGAACTATCCGGGCGTCCTGATGGGAGATGAGCAGGTGGCAAAAAAAATAGCCGCCGCCAAAAGCCTGGGCAAGCCGATAGATGGCCATGCGCCGGGCTTGATGGGCGATGAGGCCAAACGCTATTTTGGCGCAGGCATAACAAGCGATCACGAATGTTTTTCCTATGAGGAAGGCTTTGAAAAAGCAAAACTCGGCGTGCATATTTTGATACGGGAAGGCAGTGCAGCCAAAAACTTTGAGGCGCTGATCCATTTGTTGGGTGAGTTTCCTGGACAGGTGATGTTTTGCAGCGATGACAAACACCCCGACGACCTGACCTTTGGCCATATTAACCAATTGGTAGCCAGGGCTTTAAAAAAAGGATACGACTTGTTCGATGTGTTGCGGGCTGCCAGTTTGAATCCCATAGAGCATTATAATTTGCCTATTGGATTGCTGCGGGTGGGCGATCCAGCCGACTTTATTGTTGCCCATGATTTGGAGGATCTGAAAATTTACCAAACATATATTGATGGAATAATAGTGGCAGAAGATGGCAAAACCTTATTGGAAAAAATGGATGCCGAAATCGTAAATTATTTCAACGCCAGTTTTAAAACACCGGAAGATTTTGCCGTGCATGTGCCCATTTCCTATGCCCACAAGCCCAATCAACAGTCGCACCAAGCCGACACCGCAAAGATTAGGGTGATAAAAGCGCTCGACGGACAATTGATCACCGAGAGTTTCTGGACAGAAGCCAAGGCTTATCAAGGCCGTGCCATCGCCGACCCTGAACGGGATATTTTGAAATTTACCGTCATTAACCGATATGAGGAGGCCTCTCCGGCTACTGCATTTATTCATGGTTTTGGATTGAAAAAAGGTGCAATTGCCTCATCTGTCGGGCACGACAGCCATAATATCCTCGCCATTGGCACGGATGATAGGCTGCTATGCCAGGCCGTCAATTTGATTATTGAGCATAAAGGCGGCATCGCAGCGGTCAATGGGGCAGGTGAGGAGCGCATATTGCCTTTGCCCGTCGCCGGCATTATGACCACCGAAAATGGGTATGAAGTAGCCAGCCAATATTCCGATATTGATGAATTTGTAAAAGAAAAATTGGGCAGTACGCTTTCTGCTCCTTTTATGACACTTTCATTTATGGCATTGTTGGTAATACCCGAACTAAAACTGAGCGATAAAGGATTGTTCGATGGTAAAGCCTTTGAATTCGTGGGTTTATTTGAATAATAATTACCGATATAATCTAAGCATGGGAAACTTCGTTTATAGATGCCCGTATGAACCAATGACAATATTTTTTCAAATTATACTTCCCAATACGTGCTCAAACGAAAAAGAAAATCCGGCAATGGAACTTCCAATCGGCAATGGCTATATCTCTATATCAATTTTCCCCTTATAGTTTTGGTAAAAATAGGCATATCCGGCGATTATAAACGCCGGGCCAAGCAAATAAACGGGTCAACCTTTGGCTGGACCGTACCCGTTTTTGCGGTCAAAATTCCTTTTGCCTTTCAATGCGAACAGGCCATGCACAAATTATTCAATGGCTTCAATATAAGGTATGGCGGCAGCAGGGAATGGTTTTTATTTCCCGTTGCACCAGCGGCTATTATTTTTATGTTAATTGCATGGCTCACGGAATGGCTGTTATATGTTCTAATTGCATTTCTTTTGATTTGGCTGTTGGCAGGCAGTCCGGGGATTTGATTTTGGCTCATGTCGTCTTACAGTGAAAACAGGGGTTTGGGGCGGAACGCCCCAAGAGCGCACACCCCGGCGTAGCCGCTGAAGGCGGCTACGCCGGGGTGAGAGAGAATTGGGGGGCGGCTGCGCTCGCCCCCAACCCCCCTTCGCTTTCACGCTAACACTTCATGAGCCTCAATTTTAAAGGCGACTATCTATAAAACCTCAATAATAAATTGATAGGCAGCCTTACATGCTTTCTTCTTAATTTCCAAAGGAGTCCCTTTAAACACCTTATTGAGCGGATATATTTTCCCTTTATAATACACAGAAAAAAAAACGCTTCCGACGGGTTTTCCGGGGCATTCACTGCCTCCAGGCGCTGCCAGTCCGGTAATTGCCACATATATATCTGCATCAAACAGCCGAGATAGGTTTTTTGCCAATTCATCTGTCACCTCCTGCGATTCAGGAGTATATTTTTCTATCATTTTAGCGGGAACATGGCACAGGGACGTCTTAACAGCAGGGTCATAACATACAATGCCGCCCTTTAGGACATCCATTGTGCCTGGCACATTGCTCAAGCGGTGTGCCATCAGGCCACAGGTCATGCTTTCTGCAAGGGCCAATGTCAAATGCTTTTCACGCAATAAGTTCATCAATATGTTCACTGCCCTTTTTTTCATACGCTTTTTTTTACCACTGAAAAGAACAGCAATAAGAAGCGCATGTTCAAGCGGTTTAAAAAGTAGGCGTATTGTTCAAGCTGATAAAAGTCATCTTTAGCTTCTAAAGCCCAACGCTATCTTGTGCGGGAATTATTAAATTTCAAACACAGCAATTATGATAGCAATCAGCGACGATCTAATGGCCCACGATGTCATCCTGGATCCCCACAGTTATTACCACGAATTAAGGGACGCCGACCCGGTTCATTGGAACGAACGCTGGGGCGGCTGGATTCTGACCAGCTATAATGATGTGGTGCAGGTACTGCGGGATGCCGCCCATTTTTCATCTGACCGTATGGCTTTTTTGGAAAATGAACTGTCCGAACAGCAACGCTGCGATTATGCCCCCATATTTAAAGTACTTTCTAAATGGATCGTCTTTCGTGATCCGCCCATGCACACCAAGCTCCGCCTGCTATTGAATCCGCATTTTACGCCCAGGGGGCTATCGAACGCTATCGGCCAATGGTAAGGGGCATCGTGAAAAGGCTTTTGGATAAAATAGAAGGCAAGGGCCAAATTGAATTCCTGCGGGATTTTGCCTACCAAGTGCCCATGACCGTCATCCTCGAATTGATTGGGACGCCATCAGCCGACCGGGAAAAAATCAAGGAATGGTCGGAACAACTGGGCGCCTTCTTTTTCATCAAAGCGGATGAGCCGCGCCGCCGGGAAATTGCTTGCGAAGGTGTCAATTCATTGGTGGAGTACCTAATTCCTATTATCCAACAACGAAAAGAACAGCCGGGCGTTGACCTGATCAGCTTGTTGCTGGGCGCAGAGGAAATGTGCGAGATTTCCGCTGATGATGTGCTGGCAACCTGTGTTTTGCTGGTGTTTGGTGGCCATGAAACGACCATGAACCTGATTGCAAACGGCACCCTGGCACTCATGCAGCAGCCGGGCGAGTGGGACAAATTGAAACAAAACCCTGGTATCATCGAAAGTGCCGTGGAAGAGTTGCTGCGCTTCGATGGTTCCGTGAAAGCTACCGTTAGATGGGCGACCCAGGACACCATAGTCGGCAACAAAACCATCAAAAAAGGCGACCGGGTTTTGGTGGTGCTTTCCGCTGCCAACCGTGACCCGCAGAAGTTTGAAAATCCAGATGGGCTCGACCTGACCCGTGATCCCAACCCGCATGTAGCTTTTGCCCACGGTATCCACGTGTGCCTGGGTGCAGCGCTGGCCCGCATGGAGTTGCAAGAGGCATTCGCAGGGTTGACCCAACGCCTGCCTTGCCCTGTGCTGGAAACCAACGAGTTGGAATATCAAGCGACCGTGGTAAATCGTGCTTTGGAGTCTTTGCCGATAAAATGGTAGTTGAAAAATTTCATAAAAACATGGAAGCAAATACCAAGTTGAAGATCACAGTTGATCATAATAAATGTGTCGGCTCCACGATTTGCATATCACTGGCCCCAAAAGTTTTTTCGCTCAACAAAGAAGGCCAGTCCATCGTGATCGATGCAGAAGGGGAAACTTTGAAAAATATATTGAATGCTGCCGACAACTGCCCGTTGAGTGCAATTAAGATTTTTGATGAGAATGGGAAATGCCTATTCCCACCAGATTGAACGAGCTGTACAATTTTTACAAAAACGAAAAGATAGCCTTTGTTGCCAACAAGGCGGCAACCAGTGTTTTGAAACTGGCTATGCCCAAGCTTCCCTTTCTTTCAATTGGGTAATATGCGCCAAATGGTGGTCGCCATGCCATGTGTACATGCCGGTTACGTACTCCAGCGAAAAAGTTTTTCCATATTCCGGATGCACATATTGACGCTGAAAATCTGCCGGAGATAAGCTGTCCAGCAAAGCCGCCCAACGAGCATGAAGCCCCCTTAAAATATCCAAAGAGGGTTGCAAAGGCAGTTTTTGTAGGTAGGGCAATGCCACCCAGGCATCCTGATCGTAGGGTTTAATGAAGGGCTTTTCCTCCGTTAAAGTCAATCGAACTCGGCAATGGGCATTTTGATGGCTATCGGCAATATGGTGTACCAGTTGCCGTACCGTCCATCCGCCGGGGCGATAGGGCGTATCCAATTGTTCATTGTTCAAACTGCCCACGGCCGTTTCCAACCTTTCTGGCAAAGCGGCAATCCGCTCCTTCCAATCCTGCATAATCGCAGCATCCACTTGCGCTGGGTGCAGGTATTTCCCAATCGGGTATTTGAGTTTATCGAGTTCCATCTTTTTTTTCAGGTGAATTTAATGGTGAAAATAATCCGGCTCAAGGTCGGCAAGTTTGGCTGTTTCCAAATGAAAACACAATACTATTTAACAACTTGACAAATCAGTCCGAAGCGCAATCCGGATGCCACCTCAACTTTGGCCTTAGTTCCCTGTGCAAGTACCGCCGAATTCATTCGGCGGACAATGGCGCAACGCCGAATTCATTCGGTACTTGGGCGTTTCATCCAAACATTACACGAGCCAAAAATTTAAACTAAAACCGCTATGTGCTTCAAAAGAATTACCGCTGTTATTTTGCTGTTTGGCCTGGCCAACTTTTGTTTTTCCACCATCACAGCCCAAACGAAAGTGTCCGGCAAAATATGCGACGAGAAAAACCAAGCCCTCCCCGGTGCCTCTGTTTTGTTGCTCAATGCCGCCGATTCCAGCCTGGCCAAGGGCAATATCAGCAACGAGGACGGCAGCTTTCTATTGGAGCTATATAGCCCTGGCGATTACTGGCTGCGGGTCACGATGATTGGTTTTGAGAGTTACCAGTCCGACATTTTTACCTTGGCAAACAATGAAAGTAAAAGCCTGCCCAACATCGTTTTATCTGAATCGGCTGAACAATTGAAAGAAGTGCAAGTGGTAGCAAAGCGGCCACTTTACGAACAAAAAATTGACCGCATGATGATCAACGTGGCGGCCAGCAGTGTAAATGCGGGGGGCAATGCATTGGAGGTTCTGCAGCGCTCGCCGGGCGTTTTGGTCAACAAGCAATCGAACAGCATCTCCATGTCGGGCAAGTTTGGCATCATCATCATGGTCAATGGAAAAGTCAGCCCCTTGCCGCCCGACGCCATTATTTCCATGCTCGAAGGCATGAGGGCCGACAACATCGAACGGATTGAGCTGATCCATACGCCGCCCGCCAGTTTTGATGCGCAAGGCAGCGCCGGCATTATCAATATCGTATTGAAACAAAGCGCCGACAATGGCTTGAACGGCGGCTATTCCATCAATGGGGGCTATGGCAAAAGAGAAAAATTTGGCGCTGGCCTGAACATGAATTTCCGCAAAGGAAAACTCAACCTCTTTGGAAACTATAGCTACCAGTTCAACCACAATCCACAGGTTTTTACCAATTATCGGGGCATCTATCGGGAAGGCGATTTTATCGAAACAGATGGCAGCAGCGACCGATCGCCCGACCTGTCTGTCCAAAACGGGAGGTTTGGGGCAGATTTTCAGTTATCGCCCAAAACGGTGATAGGTGTCGTGGGTAATTTCTTCGACCGCTATTGGGATATGGAAGCCGAGACCGAAATTTTTCACCGCACCAATGGCCAATTGGACAGCACCACCCACATGTTTACCAATGAAATAAACCATTGGAATTCTTGGGGCGGAAATTTCAACGTAGCCCACAAATTCAACGACAAACAAAACCTTAGTTTCGATGCCGATTATATCTATTACAATATTAGCAACCCCAGTGATTACAGGTATTTTACTGAATTTGGCCATGGAAATATGGGAGCCGTGCAACAATTGCGGGTAGAAAAAGAGACCCCCATCAATATTTTCGTGGGGAAAGCCGATTACACCCATTCTTTGGGGAAAAACACCCAGTTTGAGGCAGGCGTGAAAGCGGCCAAGTCTTTTTTCGACAATGACGTGCGGGTAGAGGAGTTGATGCAGGAAAATTGGCTGGCGGATTCCATGTTTACTTCCCGATTTAAATTGACAGAAGATATTGCTGCCGCCTATAGCACTATTTCATTTAAAATCAACGAAAAAACGGACATGAAAATAGGCCTACGATATGAATTCACCAATAGCCGCCTTGGTGCAGAGGGTCAACCAGCCGTTTTCGACAGGCAGTATGGCAGTTTCTTCCCTAGCGTTTATTTGCTTCGTACCATCAATGAAAACCAGAGTATCAACTTATCATATAGCCGCCGCATATACAGGCCCGGTTTTACCCAATTGGCACCTGTATTTATATTTTATGACCCATCAACAATTCAGGGTGGCAATCCGTCTTTACAGCCTGCTTTTGTCCATGCTATCCGCACTGATTACCGCTATAAGATATTTAATTTAACGCTGGAATATAACCTGGAAACACAGGCAATTAGAGATATTCCACATGTGGATGTGGAGGCAAACTCTACCTTCTTTTACCCCGAAAACAATGGCAAAACCCATACTGCCTATGCCATGATCAATTTCAACTTGCAGCCTACGCCGTGGTGGGAAATGCAAAACAATGCCTTTATAGCCTATCAAAATTTTGAAAATGAATATGAGGGCGAACGCTTTAATATTCCTTCAAAATTCATCGGTATATTCAGCAGCCAGAGTTTCAAATTGCCCAAAAAATTCTCCATTGAGCTGTCGGCTCAATATATCACTGCCAACAATTCCGGCGTCATGAAATACCAGGACAATGGCAACCTCAACATCGGCATCCAAAAAGAATTGGGGGAAAAATGGGGCAAACTCAGCTTCAACGTCAACGATATTTTTGTCACCAACAATTACTTCGGCACCGCCGACCAACCCGAACTTAATTTATTGGTAAAATCCTCCTACCAGCAGGCCGAGCGGGTATTTATGCTGACTTGGAGCAATAATTTTGGCAACGAAAAACTAAAGGAAGCCAGGCAACGGTCGGGTGGGGCAGAGGATGAACGGAGGAGATTGTAGATAGTTTTTACAAGATTTTTTATTTCATTGGTAACAAGTTGTTGGATCATCAGCATAAAGTGTCATGTTGATAGAACAATATTTATTTCAAAATTTTAATCAAAACCAATGAAATCTTATTCAACCATTACAATCTTCACCCTTTTTGCCATCTTTTTATTGCATGCCTGTAAAAACAACAGGCTCGAACATCAATATGAACAATTACAGGAATTGCCGAATGAACTATTGTCAACCTTGGATACCAACACGCTGACAACTGCAGTTGCCTCTGTTTATGTAGTACCAACACAGGATACTACTAAACAGGCATTGGCACCTTGTTGCAGTTTAAAAGAAGAAAAAGAATTGGAGGTCACATTTACTTATACAAGGTGCCTACCACTGCGTGATTTAATTTTTGTCAACTTGGATGACCTTGCGTTTAGTTCAGATCGGCAAAAGTCTGGTTCATCTTCTGAAAATACTGCTTTGAAGTCCCCCCAAACTAAAATTTATAAATGGGAAAAAAGAAAATTCAAGAGTATTTTGGATCAAATCGTCTGTGTAACAAGCGATGGGCCCTGGAATGCAACCCTCACGGAATCAAGAGCTTGCAACAACTTTTCACCACACCAATCACTAAGGATTTTTCCTCATGGTGAATTAATAGTTTTTGAATGGAATGGCGGTGTGGAGTTACATCCTGCCAATGTAGGTTTAGTAAGTTGCCGTAGAGTCGGCACTATTCGTTCAAGTTGTGGTGGTTTATCTACCTGCGATTGTAGTTCTTCGCTTTGTCCGGAAAACGATCCCTGCGAATGCAATTTGAGCGGCTCTTGGTAACCAAATCCTATTCATATAGACGAACGAATTTAAAATTGATAGCAGACTTTTTCGAGAGGAGGGGTTATCAAACCCCGGTGTTCCAGAGCGCCGGGGTTTGATAACCCCTCCTCTCGGAGATGACTGCTCTAATTTTCTGAACCTGGACATCAATTTCAAATGCGACTATCTATAAAATCCAAAACATTTAGCCCCAATTTATTGGTTATCACTTTATTTTTGACGGCTTCCAGGATGGTTTCTTTCAAATGCTGCAACAGCTTTTTTCGTGGAAAATCATTGACGGTGATCAGGCTCACTTCACGGGCTGGTTTGGGCGGGGCGAAATCCCTGAGCCTTTCCATTTGCTGTGGAGTGAGCCGCTCGGTAGCCAACTTTGGTAAAATTGTGACGCCCTCGTTGCTGTCCACCATATTGATCAACGTTTCGATGCTGCCCACCTCGTACCGCACCTGATTGCCATCTTGCTCCGAATTTTTCAAAGAACAAAAATTGACCAATTGATCCCTTAGGCAATGCCCTTCTTCCAGCAGCCACAAGTGGTTAGGATTAATGTCTTTTGGCAGGATATACTTTTTGGGCGGCAGGTTTTCCGATTCGGAAGCGTAAGGGAAAAACTCTTCGTAAAACAAGGGAAATTCCTGTATGTCCTTCATGTTGAGCGGTGTGACCAAAATGCCCACATCGGCATCCCCTCGTTTTAGGGCCAGCACCATGTCGTCGGAGATCATTTCACGTATATGGACTTTCAGATGTGGGAATTTTTGATGAAAATCCTTTAAAAACAAGGGGAGCAGGTAAGGGGCCAGGGTCGGGATAATGGCCAGCCTCAATTCGCCGGACACTTCATCTTTCAGTTCCCGTGCAAAATCCTTGATGAATTTTGTTTGTGTAACAATCTTTTTGGCCAACTCAATAATTTCCGATCCTTCACGAGTAGGTTTCACAGGCTGCTGGGAACGGTCGAAGAGCTGAATGCCCAATTCTTCTTCCAGTTTTTTTATCATCATGCTCAACGTGGCTTGTGTTACGAAGCATTTTTCTGCCGCTCGAACAAAATGCCGCTCCCTTTCCACCGCAATAATGTATTCCAACTGTTGAAGATTCATGCTCATAGATTTTATCTATGCGAAGATAGAAAAAATCAGTTTCTTTTATGACGAGCTTCATCGTTTATTTGCGCTGCAAATAGCTTCATTTGCAAAAAGATATGCGCAAGTCTTGAAAAGCCGTCTGGTATTTCGCCAGAAAAGAATGGCTTGCTGAACTTCTTCCTAATCAATTAATAATTTTCAAAATGGAAAAAAACGGAACTGCAAAATGCCCATTTTCCAGTGGCATCCTCAATCAAATTGCAGGTGGCGGAACCTCCAACCGTGATTGGTGGCCCAACCAACTCAACCTGGGCATCCTGCGCCAGCATTCATCGCTATCCAACCCGATGGGCGAAGATTTCAACTATGCCGAAGAATTTAATTCGCTCGACCTGGCCGAAGTCAAAAAAGACATCTACGACCTGATGACCAAATCGCAAGATTGGTGGCCTGCCGATTTTGGCCACTATGGGCCGTTTTTCATCCGCATGGCTTGGCACAGTGCGGGCACTTACCGCATCGCCGATGGCCGTGGCGGGGGCGGGACTAGCACTCAGCGCTTTGCCCCGCTGAACTCCTGGCCCGACAACTGCAACCTCGACAAAGCCCGTTTTCTATTATGGCCTGTAAAGCAGAAATATGGGAAGAAAATTTCCTGGGCAGATTTGATGATCCTGGCCGGCAACTGTGCATTGGAATCTATGGGATTCAAAACGTATGGTTTCGCAGGTGGCCGTGAAGATGTTTGGGAGCCACAGGAAGATATTTACTGGGGAGCAGAAACCGAGTGGCTCGGCGACAAACGCTACTCCGGCGAACGGGAATTGGAAAACCCACTGGGTGCGGTGCAAATGGGCCTCATCTACGTCAATCCGGAAGGCCCGAACGGCAACCCAGACCCCATCGCCGCCGCCCGTGACATCCGTGAAACCTTTGGCCGCATGGCGATGAACGATGAAGAAACGGTGGCGCTCATTGCTGGCGGCCACTCTTTTGGTAAAACACACGGCGCTGCCGATGCTGGCCAATATGTAGGGCGGGAACCTGCCGGGGCTACCATCGAAGAAATGGGATTCGGCTGGAAAAACAGTTTTGGAAGTGGGGTTGGCGTGGACACCATTACCAGCGGCCTCGAAGGTGCCTGGACAACGACGCCTACCAGGTGGAGCAACAATTTTTTTGAAAACCTCTTCGGCTTTGAGTGGGAACTGACCAAAAGCCCCGCCGGTGCATTTCAATGGAAACCGAAAGATGGTGCTGGCGAAGGACTGATGCCCGATGCGCACGACCCTTCAAAACGCCACGCACCCTTCATGCTCACCACCGATTTATCCTTGCGCTTTGATCCTGCTTATGAAAAAATTTCCAGGCGTTTCCTTGAAAATCCTGATGAGTTCGCCGATGCCTTTGCCCGTGCTTGGTTCAAACTGACACACCGTGACATGGGCCCACGTGCCCGCTACCTTGGCCCGGAAGTGCCTTCCGAAGTGTTGATTTGGCAAGATCCAGTACCTGCCGTCAACCATGAACTAGTGGACGAACAGGACATTGCAGCCTTGAAAGCCAATATCCTTGCCTCCGGCCTTACTGTTTCAGAATTGGTTACAACGGCCTGGGCTTCTGCCTCTACTTTCCGTGGATCCGACAAGCGGGGCGGTGCCAATGGCGCCCGTATCCGCCTTGCACCGCAAAAGGACTGGGCGGTGAACAACCCTGCACAATTGTCCAAAGTGCTTGGAATTCTTGCTTCCATACAGGAGGAATTTAACAGCATCCAAACTGGCGGCAAAAGGGTTTCGATCGCTGACCTGATTGTATTGGGTGGTTGCGCAGCCATAGAAAAAGCTGCCAAAGACGCTGGATACATGGTGGCAGTGCCTTTCTCTCCGGGCCGCACCGATGCCACGCAGGATCAGACGGACGTGGATTCTTTCCAGGTGCTGCATCCACTGGCTGACGGTTTTCGCAATTATATGAAAACCCGATTCAGTGTTCCTGCTGAAAAATTGCTGATTGACAAGGCCCAGTTGTTGAACTTGACCGCCCCCGAAATGACCGTACTCATTGGCGGTATGCGGGTCTTGGGCGCCAACTATGACAACTCGCAGAATGGCGTTTTCACCAAACGCCAAGGTCAACTGACCAACGACTTCTTCGTGAACCTGCTCGACATGAATACTACCTGGAAGTCGCTGACGGAAAACCAAGACCTTTTCGAGGGCCGTGACCGTGTCACCAGCGACTTGAAATGGATTGGAACACGGGTGGATCTCATTTTCGGCTCCAATTCCGAATTGCGTGCCATTGCAGAGGTTTATGGCTGTTCCGATTCAAAAGAAAAGTTTGTGAGGGACTTCGTGGCTACTTGGGCGAAGGTGATGAATCTCGACCGATTTGATTTGAAATAATAGTTGTTTCACCCCCATAGTTGGATTTCAAAATTCCAGCTATGGGGTTTCTTTTTTCGGTAGCACAGCGTTCACGCTGTCCCGTCATGCGGCGTTTACGCCGCCATCCTCCAAAAGACGTTATTCTTCGCACTAATAGGTTTTGTGCAAATGGGGGTTTGGGGGCGAAGCCCCCGAGAGCCCCCCTCCCC
>JBGSKQ010000088.1:0-4142 GCA_041741095.1 Saprospiraceae bacterium | reverse complement strand
GGGGACGAGCGCCAGCGGCACCAATTTCACCGAAACCGAAAGTGCCAGCGCCGCCCCGGCCAGCAAGTGTTTTTTGCCGATGGCAAAATGAATCGCCACCACGAGGAAGAACACCATCAATGCCTCGAAGTGCAGGTTGCCAGCCAGTTCCACGATGGCCAAGGGATTCAGGGAGTAGTACAGGATGTTGCTGGTTGGCTTGCCGAGTGCCTTGAGTATCCGGATGCCAACGAGTGCAGTCCCGATGTTTGCCAACAAGATAAACAGTCGCATCAGCACAACGTTTGCCAGCAAGCTATTGGGGGAAAGCCAGGCAGGCACCACAAAAAACAGCTCGTTGAAAGGCGGGTAGCAGGTGTAGTTGCTCTTTTGCAGGGCGTTCAGATTCACGAAAAGTGAGTCCGCCAAAGGTATGGTTGGTGCGGCGGCATCGTAAATTTCAGGTGGCAAGGTGCCGTAGGGACTTAACCCGTTGGCGGCGAGCTGCCCGTCCCAGATGAAGCGGAAATAATCGTCGGAGAGGTTGGGCAGCAGCGGCAAAAGCGCCAATTGGATGACGATGGAATACCCAATGGCCAAGCCCGTTGCATTTGCCTTTTTGCTCAAATGGGCGATGGACAGGAACATGGCGAACAGCACCGAGTACAAGGTCATCAACTTCGCAAACTCCGTCCGGTCGGTTTGCAGCAAAATGACGTAACCTGCCAGGGAAAGTAAGAGCAGGCCGTGGAGTAGGATATTTTCTTTGTTTTTTTTCACTTCAAAACCAGCCTAAATATCGTCGCCAAAATCTTGTACCCCGCCCCAATCGTCCCCTTCACCGTCCCGGATACCTTCGAGAACCCAATCCGTTGACGGTAATTGACGGGCACTTCGCAGCATTTCATGCCTTGTTTGGCGGCCTTCACTTGCATCTCTACTGTCCAGCCGTAAGTCATTTCCGACATTTGGAGGGCCAATAATTTCTCGAAGCGGATGGCCCGGAACGGCCCCAAATCGGTAAACCTGACGCTGTAAAACCACCGCATCAGCGTAGTGGCCAGCCAGTTGCCGAAGACCTGCTGTGGGGTCATTGAGCCGCGTTCTCGTTGGCCGAGCGCCCTTGAACCGATGACCATGTCGAAGCCATCCTCCAAGATTGGCCGAAGCACGGCGTCCATTTCCGCTGGGTAGTCGGAGTGGTCGGCATCCAAAAAGACGACAATATCGGGTGGGTTGGGCTTCGCCCGAAAGTATTCGATAGCCTTGGTGCAGGCCCAGCCGTAGCCCTGCCTTTCTTCTGAAAGTGCCGTTGCGCCGCTTTCGGCTGCAACGATGGCGGTGTTGTCCGTCGAGTTGTTGTCCACCACCACGATTTCGCTGACGAGGTGTTTGGGTATTTCCGCCACCACCAGCCCTACGGCTTTTTCTTCGTTAAAGGCTGGGATGATGACGGCTATGCTTGGTTTTGTGACATGTATTGAGTTGAGAATTGAGAATGGAAAATTGAGAATTATTTGGAAGCCCCAATTTTCAATTTTCAATCTCCAACCTCCCATCCTTCACATGAATCACCCGAAGTTCTTCCGTCCGGCTGTTCACGTCACTTCCCGCATTTTCCAAACGCAGCACCCCACGGGGGCACACCGCCGAGCAGACACCGCAACCCACACAACTTGACCGCACGATGTCCTGCCCCTTTTGGGCATAAGCCCGCACGTCAATGCCCATCTCGCAGTAGGTGGAGCAGTTGCCGCAACTGATGCACTGCCCGCCGTTCACCGTGATGCGGAAGCGGCTCTTGAACTTTTGCACCAGACCGAGGTACGCCGCCAACGGGCAGCCGAAACGGCACCAAGTTCGGTTGCCCATGAGCGGGTAGAAGCCCGTGCCCACCACCCCGGCAAATGCCGAACCGATGAGGAAGCCATACCATGCCCGGATGGTGTCGCTGCTGAGGAAAAGCACGTTGTGGGCCCCCGTGAAATAGGTGTACAGCACAAGCAACGTCATCACCACGGCGAAGGCAAGCACGGCATGGATAATCCACCGCTCGTACTGCCAAGCCCGGAGGCTTTTGTCGGAAAGCTGGCGGTAGGGGTCGCCAAGGGTTTCTGCCAAGCCACCGCAGCCACAGACCCACGAGCAGTACCAGCGTTTGCCAAAAAAATAAGTGATGACGGGTACGCCAATGACCATCAGCACGATGCCCCAAACGAGCATAAAAATGCCCAGCCCGCCGCTGTTGATGAGGTTATCGAGGTTGTAGTCAAAAAAGAAGGAGTAGTTCAGCGGCCAGATGTTCTTGAAATCGTAGTAAGGCTGGTTGAGCCGCACCAGTATTTCAGGCAACAAAAATGCGATGGCGGTCTGGAAAAACATGACCGAAAAAGTGCGCACAACCTGGTACTTGTTGTGGCGGTATTTGGCAATCATGCGGATGCCCATCACCATCACTACGGTGGTGTAAAGCAGGCCATAGAGAAACCATTGGCTCGCCTCGTTGCCGCTCAATGTCTGGCTCACCGGGTCAACGATACGCATCCAGCCGGTGATGTGCTGCGGCGCCCAATAGAGCAGCAGGTAGAAGCCGATGAGCAGTACGCCCGTCAGTACGCCCAACCAGCCCGTGATGCTGGGCGAAGCGGAGCGTGTTGGTTGCAGCTCCTTTGATTTTTCCTTGTACATGACCCGCCAGACGATGAACCCACCCACCAGCACAGTGAGCAGCGACCAAAGCCACCCACCTCCCAAGTAGAACATGCCACCCACCAGCACTCCGACGATGGTGGCAGAAAGGAAAGCGCCCCGCAGCCCGACTTTCAGTCCCTTGGTCATGGAGTTGTGGTAAATGCCGTTGTTTTTGATGCCCGGCAATGCGCCAAATTTCGGCACGATGTAGAGCAACCCACCGAGGATGCCCAAGCCGAAGGTGAGCAGCAGGAACAGCAGCGGGTTGCCCGCCACCGGGCCTGTGCCGGAATGCTTGGTGGTTTGCAGCGAGTAGTCTTTCATGGCCCAGTCGCCGAGGCGGTAGTCCCACTCGCTGACGCCCTCTGGCAAACCCTGTTTGGCTTTTTCATCGAGCACTTGTTGTGCCGTTTGCATGGCTTTTTTCAGGTCGCCATTGAAGGAAAAACTCGACCCGTAGGTTTTGTCCAGCATGCCCAATTGCTGGGCAGCACCGAGTATTTCTTTTTTGTGAATCTCATTGGCCACGCTCAGGCTTTCCGGCGTGAGGCGGTAGCTGTCCAGCCCGTTTGCCAACAGGAAAATGAGCAGTGCTATGGTGAAAAGGGCAAGCCCTGTTTTTTGTATGATATTCATCGTTGGTTGATTTTGTAGCCGGGAAATTCATTTCCCGCTGAAATAACTATTGTTGGGTTGGGAAATGAATTTCCCAACTACGCCCGTAAAAATGCCAGCGCCCCCGCCAGCCCCCGGCGTTTTTTCAAAATCAAATTACGCCCACTTTGGCGGTTGTACAGCGCCACCACATCCGCTTCATATTGTTTGTAAAACTCCGGGTCGAAATTGGCCATGCCGAGGTTTTGCAGCACTTCCTCGATATGTGCGCCCGATTCCAGCCATTTTTCGCAGACCTCGTGGCGGTAACGCACGCCCATCAGATTGAGGCCAATCATGCTTCCAGTGTTTTTGTCATAAATGAGGCGAATACTCGCCCGTCCATCTGGGTGCTCCCAGTACAGCGAGGTGTGTTCTTCCGGCGGGTTGGCCAGCACGGTACCATAGACTTGGTACTCGATGTCGAAGAACTTGGCAGAGTTGAACCAGGTGCCGGGGTCGTAAGGAATGAGGGATGTGCGACTGCCGACTGCCGGCTGCAAACTGCCAACTATATTATACGCCGCCGTTTCGCCCATCATGCGCCCGGTGTACCAGACGGCCTCGATAGGCCGCCTGCCGGGCTGCGGGTTTTGTAGTTCCACGCAGTCGCCTGCGGCGAAAATGCCGGGGATATTGGTTTCTAAAAACTCGTTGGCCAATACGCCCCTGCCCATTTCGATGCCGCTGTCCTTGAGGAAATCCACATTGGGGCTGACGCCGACGGTGAGGCCGACGAAGCCGCATTCGATGGTCTCGCCCTTGTTGGTCACGATGGCCCGTACCGTGCCGTTGGCGTCGGGCAGGATTTCCTTCAG